>JBJHCR010000011.1:12569-20310 GCA_050486105.1 Vulcanimicrobiota bacterium | reverse complement strand
GCTCTGGAGCACTGCCGGCAATGACGAAAAGGGGGCCTTCGATCCTCGTTGGAGAGGTCTCAGGTCCCCTTTTTTCCACTGGAAAGCGAAAGAGCACTAAGGCTCAATCATGTGAGGGTACTGGTAATAGAAGGTAGGCGAGAAGGTTTCCTTGATAGTTCTCGGGGACACCCAGCGCAGAAGGTTGAGCATGCTCCCGGCCTTGTCATTGGTGCCTGAAGCTCTGGCGCCTCCGAAAGGTTGTCGACCCACTACGGCTCCGGTCGGTTTGTCGTTGATGTAGAAGTTTCCGGCGGAATGAGTGAGTCTATCAGTGGCCGTCAGTATGGCCCGACGGTCTCTGGCAAAGATAGCTCCGGTGAGGGCATAGGGTGACGTTCTGTCGCACAGATCGAGCACGTCTTCGTAGTTCTGGTCAGGGTAGACGTAGATAGTCAGAACCGGACCAAAGATCTCCTCTTCCATGGTTTCGGCGTGGGGATCGGCGGTGTGCAAGATGGTGGGCCGAACAAAGTAACCGACCTCGTCATCCCAGGTCCCTCCGGCCAGGACCGCCGTTTCAGGCTTTTCAATGGCTCGTTCAATGTAGCCGGTGATGCGGTCGTAGGCGGGGCGATCGATGACAGCGCCGAGGAAGTTGGCAAAGTTTTCCACGTCGCCCATCATCAAGCTTTCCGTTTCGTCGATGAGGTCGTCTCGGATCTTGTCCCACATGGACTGGGCGATGTAGGCCCTGGAAGCAGCGGAACATTTTTGCCCTTGATACTCGAAGGCCCCTCGGACCAACGAGGTCACCAGGCCTGGCACATCGGCGCTGGGATGGGCGATGACAAAATCCTTTCCTCCAGTTTCCCCTACCAGTCGTGGATAGGTGCGATAGTTGGCAATATTGTTGCCGACCGTCTTCCACATACCTTGGAAGACTTCAGTAGAGCCGGTGAAGTGGACTCCCGCCAGTTCTGGATGGGCCAGGACGCGCTCACTGATGGCCGGTCCAGAGCCCGGGATCATATTGATCACCCCCGGAGGGAGTCCGGCTTCCTCTAGGAGGATCATGATGTAGTGGGCAGAGAGAACCGCTGAGGAAGCCGGTTTCCAGACTACGGTGTTCCCCATTATGGCCGGTGCCGTGGGGAGATTGCAGGCGATGGCGGTGAAGTTGAATGGGGAGACGGCGTAGACGAATCCTTCCAGAGGGCGATAGTCGCTGCGGTTCCATTCATTGGGGGTGGATGCGGGTTGCTCGCAGTAGATTCGATAGGCATAGAAAGCATTGAATCTCAAGAAATCGATCAGCTCACAGGCGGAGTCGATCTCCGCCTGATGCACAGTCTTGCTTTGACCAAGCATGGTCGAGGCATTGAGAACCGGACGAATAAAATCTGCGGCCAGGTCTGCCGCCTTCATAAAGATGGCCAAGCGGGCCTCCCAAGGCATCCTGGACCAGTCGTGTCTGGCTTCTAAGGCCGAGGCGATGGCTTTGTCCACCACCTCGTCATCGGCCTGATGGAATTGCCCCAACAGGTGGTTGTGCTTGTGGGGCATCCTAATATCCCGGGTGTTTCCAGTCCGGATCTTCTCACCACCGATGCGGATCGGAACTTCCGTTTGAAGTTTGGCCAGTTCGTACAGGGAGCCTTTGAGAAAGGTTTTCTCCGCCGAGTTCGGACCGTAGGGGAGCACTACTTCATTCTGAGGAAGCGGTGGCGAAAAAACTCCTGCGGTGGCTAACGAAAAGCTACTGTGGTGGGACATGGGCACCTTGGGAACCTCCGAGTAAAAAGTTTGTCATATTGTGGCAATAGGTCGGACACACGTTCGAAACATCCCATTAACTTCACTACTTTATGGTGAGTTGAACCGGGGCAACCCGGTGGGACAGTGACCTAGTTTAGAAACTCTGGCGGGCCTTCGCTTGTGCTAGGGTAACCGAGGCAGACCACTTCCAAACAAAGTAAACGAACGAGGTAACGATGTATTCTATAACCCAGGCAAACTCTTCGGACCGATCCATAATGGACCTTCCTCAAGGATCCGGTCCACGGGAAAAACTCTTGACTTGTCAGATTTCCGAACTCGATGATCGCGAACTCCTAACTTTGATCCTTGGAAGGGGGATCCCCGGTCGCTCGGTGCTCGAGATCGCTGCAGACTTGGAGAAAACGCTGTCCGCCTGGGATGGCTCTGGCGAGCCTCCAAGTCTGGAGACTCTTTGCCAGGTTAGGGGTCTAGGGTTTGCTCGGGCTGCTTCCGTCCTGGCTTCCCTGGAATTAGGCCGAAGAAGCTTGAGCAATCGAGGGCGACCGGTGCACAAGCCTGAGGACGCCTTACCGCATTTCCACTGGATGGGCCAACTCGAGAAAGAAGTTTTTCAAGCCCTTTTCTTGGACAGCCGGCGCCGGCTGATCGAATCTCAGACCATCAGCGTAGGCACCCTGGACAGCAGTCTTGTCCATCCCCGAGAAGTTTTCCGTCCGGCGATTCGCCTGGGTGCCTCAGCCGTCTTGGTGGCCCACAATCATCCTTCGGGGGATCCCGAACCGTCGGCCGAAGACATCGCCCTGACCCATCGTCTAGACAAAGCTGCCGGGCTCCTTGGGATCACTTTGCTCGACCATCTGGTGATCGGGTCTCACGACTTCGTGTCTTTGCGGGAAAGGCAAGCCAGGGGACATTTCGGCGGGGAACTCTTTGCCGCTTGAGCGGAGAACTCGGATTTGCCTCCTACATAGGTGGCATCCAAGGAAGGACTCTTCGGCCTAGAGTGTTTAATCTTAGGCCGCAATGGTGATAGCAGTCGATGCCATGGGTGGGGACAATGCTCCAGAAGAGATCGTCAAGGGGGCGGTCAGGGCCAGCCGATCGGTGAGGTCTCAACTCCTATTGGTTGGGGACTCAAAGAAGATCGAGAAGTATCTACCGCCCAAGTTTGCTCGGCGGAGAATCGAGATCGTTCATTGCGAAGACACCATTCGCATGGATGAAGCTCCCGGTCCGGGATTGCGTCGACGCGATCAGGCTTCCATGGTTGTGGCCGCTCGCTTGGTTAAGGATGGCCAGGCTCAGGCTCTGGTGTCTGCAGGCAACACTGGGGCTCTCTATCAGGTGGCGCTTTTGGAAATCGGTCGGCTCAAGGACATACGAAGGCCGGCTTTGGCCGCGATGTTACCCACCGAGAGGACTCCGGCCTTGGCTCTTGACCTTGGAGCAAACGCCGACTGTAAACCAGAGTATCTGTTGCAGTTCGCGGTGATGGGACACGCCTATGCTACTCAGGTGGTTGGGCTGAACGAGCCCAGGATCGGACTTCTCAATATCGGGACTGAACTAGGAAAAGGGAACAGTCTGGTCCATCAAGCCTATGAATTGCTCCAAGCGAGTTCTTTGAATTTCGTGGGAAACATCGAACCAACGGGATTTTTTCAAGGGGAGGCCGATGTGGTGGTCTGCGACGGCTTTGTTGGAAACATGATGCTCAAGACCGCTGAGGCGGTTTCGGAGTTTATCCTTAAGAGAGTGAAGCAGGCCGCAACGTCTAACACTCGAGCCAAGATAGGGGGACACTTGCTGCGACCGTCTTTGCGCACACTCAAGCAAGACATCTCGCACACCGATCGAGGTGGTGCTATTCTCCTGGGTCTCAAGGGTATCGTCATCAAGTGCCACGGAAGGTCGGACGCCGAGACCGTCACCAACGGGATAAAAGGGGCGGCTCAAGCTCTTCAAGGAAAAGTCTTGGAGCGCATCTCAGAAAGCCTGAACCTGGTCGAGGTCCAGGCTTGACCCTAACGGTCGCGGGCCGAGCCTTGCTTGAAGAGCTTCGCAAGGCTCTTCGCGATGAGTATCGGACAGGGTGCCTGAATCGCAGAGGCGTCCCCGAGCTGATGGAAAGATGGAAGAAAGCCGTTCGTGAACTCCCCGACCGAAGGGAAGCCGACCGGCTCCGAAGTGTGGGCCGGCCCCTGGAGGGTCAGACCTATGTGGATTCCCATGGGGTGGCGCGTCGCCAGCTCCTGACAGAAGTAGGCCTCTCCATCGGACGACTCCTCGGGGACGCCCCCCAGCGTCCAGAGAGAGCCGCTACCCCAGAAATTGACTCCACAGGTTTTCAAGGAGAACCCAATACCCCCTTACAGTATATGAAAGGGGTTGGCCCTAAACTGGCTGCAGTTCTCGGTCGGCTTGGACTGGAGACGGCGAGCGATCTGGTGGACCACTTCCCACGTCGTTGGGAAGACCGAACACGAGTGGTCACCGCCCGTGAGGCGCAAGACGGGGATACTGTAGTGGTAGAAGGGGTATTGGGAGCGTGTGAGTCCAGAGAAGTTCGTCGTGGCCTAAGCCTACTGACCTGTCCCCTGCACACCTCCGACGGGGTGGTAGAACTAGCTTGGTTCAATCAGAAGTGGTTGGCCAGACAGCTCAAAGCGGGCGAGAAAGCTTTCGCCTTCGGAAAGGTGGAGCGCAAGTATCTTCGTCCGCAGATGGCTTCCCCGGAACTCGAGTTCATCGACCCCAAATTCAATTGGGCGGGGCGCTGGGTGCCGGTGTATCCGGCGACTGCCAGGCTCTCTCAGAAGTGGTTGAGGACGATGATTTTCGAGGCAGTAAAGGGGTTGGCCCCCCGCTTGTCCGAGCCCATACCCAAAGAGCTTTTGCTTCGAAGAGCGCTGCTGAGTCGAGCCGATGCGGTCTACGCCTACCATTTTCCTGATGATCCAGCCCTGTCGGCGGAAGCTCGCCGACGTTTGGCCTATGAGGAGCTTTTCTTGCTGCAGGTGGAGATCGCCCAGCAGCGCCAAACTCGGGAACTCGAACCCCGGAGAACCTGCTATCGTCCCGAAGCTATGGAGGCCGCGGAGTTCTTCCCAAACCTCCCTTTCAAGCCGACCGGAGCTCAAATGAGGGTGGCCCGAGAGATCGTTGAGGATTTGCAGAAGCCCGTTCCCATGAATCGATTGCTTCAAGGAGATGTGGGTTCTGGGAAGACGGCTGTAGCCGCTTTTGCCGCTTGGGCCGCTTTGAGGCAAGGCTATCAGGCTGCCATTATGGCTCCCACGGAGATCCTGGCAGAGCAGCACTTTCAGAAGCTAGGGCCTCTTCTTGAGCCTATGGGCATTCGCATGGGGTTCCTCTCGGGCTCCGTCAGGAAGCGGCAAAAGGACGAGGTCAAGCGGCAGTTGCAAAACCACGAAATCGACTTCGTGGTGGGCACCCATGCTCTGCTACAGCCTGATGTGGAGTTCGCTCGACTCTCCTTGGTGGTAGTGGATGAGCAGCATAAGTTTGGAGTTATGCAGCGCACTGTTCTCAGGCAAAAGGGATTCAAGAGCAACCCTGATCTGTTAGTCATGACGGCAACTCCCATACCTAGGACTTTGGCCCTCACGGTTCACGGAGAACTGGAAGTTTCTCGATTGGACGAAATGCCTCCGGGTCGGCAGCCGATCCATTCAGAATACGTTCCGTTTTCCCAGCGGCGAAGGATTTACAACGAGATTCGGAGTGAGGTTGAGGCTGGGCGTCAAGCCTACATCGTTTGCCCCTTAATCGAAGACAGCGAAACCCTGGAAGCGAGTTCAGCGGTCGAAGAGTTCAAAGTGCTCGAAAGCCAGGTTTTTCCCGAGTTTCGAGTGGGCCTACTGCACGGGAAGATGAAAGCTCTGGAGAAGGAGCAGATCATGCAGAAGTTTCGAACTGGAGAGTTTCAAATCTTGGTTTCCACCACCGTCATAGAGGTGGGAGTCGATGTTCCCAACGCCACAGTGATGTTGGTCCAGGATGCCAACCGCTTCGGCTTGTCTCAGCTTCATCAGCTCAGGGGACGAGTGGGGCGCGGAGCTCACGCCTCGCGCTGTATTTTTATGGCTGACACCAAGAGTCAGGATGGTAAGCGTCGCCTGAAAGCTATCGCAGAGCTCTCCGATGGCTTTGAGGTAGCTGAAGAAGACTTACAGATTCGAGGTCCGGGAGACTACTATGGCTTGCGACAGAGTGGATTCCCAGAGTTCAAGGTGGCCGATCTGACCAGAGACTTTCTCCTAGTGGAGCAGGCCAAGGAGGATGCTCGGTGGCTGTTGGCTGCGGACCCGGACCTCAGGGGCAATCCAGCACTCAAAGACGCCTTAAGGCTGCGAGCTGAGCGCACGGCGGAGTTGGTTCATTGAAGTCCCGGACCCCGGTAGGAAAAGGTTCGAAAGTGCGTCCCACCACCGGGAAAGTGCTTGAGACCTTGATGGCCATTATCGCCGATGAACTTGAAGGCGTTAGATTTCTTGACCTATTTGCCGGCACCGGACAGGTAGGTTTGGCTGCCTTGAGAGCTGGAGCTCGGGAAGTGGTGTTTGTAGAGGATGACCCCAGGGTGGCCCAAGCTCTCAGGCACCAAATTAACGACAAGAGCAGAGTTCAGGTTCTGAGAGGTAGAATTCCATCGGCCTTGCTCCGGTTGCGAGGGCCGTTTCAGGTGATCTGGGCCGACCCTCCCTACGATTGGAAGCCAGAAGAAGATTTCTTCGCTAAGCTAGCGGACCTGGCCTCGGACAATGCGCTCCTGGTTGCCGAGCACCATCACAAGACTCTATATCAGCCGGGGGCTGAGCACTGGACTGGTACTAGGCAAGTTAAGTCCGGGGAAACTCGGTTGAGCTTTTTCCGCAGGGCGTCAACGATGCATGAACCAGACGAGTCCACTGACCACCAGGAAGATGGAAAATAGGACGGCGGAGGGGCCGGCGTTGGCTGGATCCAGATTGATGACGTACCCCAGTCCGATCAGCAGCCCTAGCCCGATCAGAACGAAGGCTGATTTGACCATGACGCTGGCAGTTCGATTTTTTTTCTTGATTAGGTTTTTCTGTTGCTCTTTTTCGGCGTCGTAGTCGCGTTGTTGGAATACGGCTTCCTCCATCTGCTTGGTGTACAGATTTTCGTAGGCCGGGTCTTTCTTGCTCATGGCTTTAGTTTAACTCAAGATCGAGGCCATGTCATAAATTAGTCTCGTGGGGAGAGATTTAAAACCCAGATGATGCGCAGGAAGGCCGAAGGATCGTGCCTCTACAGGGATGGAGCGCAAGGAGGCTGCGCTTCGAGGAGCGGATAATAGTGGATCCTATTTGAGCACCGGAGAAGTGCAGCCGACGTAGCGATCCGCCCTGTAGTGGTGCGAGACGAGGTTTTCCTGCGCATCATCTGGGTTTAAGCCTCTTTAGCTTCCTTGCGAAGTCTTCGTTTGCGCTCGCGGCGCTTGACGTCGCTCGGTTTCTCGTAATGTGCTCTTCGGCGCAGCTCCGACATCAGGCCGGACTGGTTGCAGAGCCTTCGGAACCGACGGAGGGCGCTTTCGAGGGTTTCGTCATCGCGTACATATGTTTCCATGTTTTTAGCCTCCTCTCTCAGCTCCGAACACCCCAATCAAGCTGGGGAACCAAAAGGCTGTTCGAACTTGGGCCGAGAGTATCGCACTCTGGAGAGAATTGCAAGGTTCCATGGTGCAGAATTTGCTGAAAAAGATCGGAACGCCCTCCTGCTGGGTTGGACATTCAACGCTGATTTGAGGCGGGTAGTGCCCTTGAAGTGGAAGTTTCTGGAGGTCAGAATAGGTCACGGTGCTGTGAGGGTTGGCAGATCCCGGCTTGGAAAAAAGGGGAGCTGGGGTTGCAGATCTTCAGGGATGGGATCTGGGGCTCTACAGGCCTCGGAAAGACCTTCGGAAAGCATGTGCACCTGAGATAGAGTGACG
>JBJHCR010000011.1:0-12559 GCA_050486105.1 Vulcanimicrobiota bacterium | reverse complement strand
GAGGATCTGAGGTGACTTGCTCTAGAAACCAGGCCATGAGGCGATGGACCACCACCGGCAGCGGAATGACGATTGGGTCCACTCCACAGGTCTTGGCGATGCGTCGAACCATCTCGGTGATGGGGAGTTCCTCGGGTCCAACCACCGGAAGAGTCTTGTTTTCCAGTCGAGGATCGTCTAAGCAGGCAATCATGAGGCGAACAAGGTCTTCGATGGCCAGGGGGCGAGCGGTTTGATCTCGGAATCCCACCTGTCCGAAGATAGGGATGGGCAATTTTTGAAAAAGGGTGCTCAGGTGCCGCGTCAGATGATCCCCCGGCCCGTAGATCACCCCAGCCTTGAGAATGGTGTAGGTCAGGCCACTGCTGCGGACCAATTCTTCGGCCTCCCACTTAGTCTGATGGTAGGGGCTGTCTTGGTGCGGTCTGGCTCTGAGAAAGCTTACCAGGATCACCCTGGACACTCCAGCTTGGCGGCAGGCGGCAAGGAGGTTCCTGGTGCCTTCTCCATGCACGGCGGAATAGGTCTGAGCCCCGAGTTCTCGGTTGATGCCGGCGCAGTGGAACACCGCCTGGCAGCTTTTCAGGGTCTCCACCAGACCACCCGAAGAGTCCAGGTTCGAAGCCACTTGGTGAATTTTCTCGTGACCACGGAGGTCGTCGGCTAGGGGTTTCTGTCCGCGAGAGATGAGTACCAACTCGTGACCCGAATCCAGAAGTTGTCTGCACAGGTGATGGCCAACGAATCCGGTTCCTCCGGTGATGGCCAGACGCATGCTAACGTCGCGAGGGGGAGGCGGGCTGTTTGGGAATCTGCTTCCCGAGCAAAGCTCGGGCCGCCATGGCGCCAGCTAGGAAGCCGTACAAATGGGCTTCCCAACTGATGGCGGTGTTGAAAGTCACCAAACTCAAAACCGGACCGGCGTAGACGATGGTCACTACCAAGGCCACTAAGAACGACTTGGCCTTGCGGTCGTGCCAGCCGGCGGACATCAGATAACCGAGCCAACCGAAGACGATCAGGCTGGCCCCGATATGGACTGTGTTGGGACGCCCCAGCAGCCACACTCCCATGCCACCCAAGAAGACCACGGCGGCTGTACCTACGATGAACTCCCGGGCTCCACGGGCTAACATCAACCAGCCGAGCACGATGAGAGGAAAACTGTTGCCCAAGAGGTGGCCGAAATCGCCGTGAAGGAACGGGGCAAAGAGGACTCCTGAGAGGGCGTTAGGGTCTCTGGGCATGATGCCGAAATTGGCGAAGGCCAAGCCCGGAGTCAGAGTGTCGGCCAGCAAGATCAGCCAGAGCACACCCACGAAGGCCAAAAGGCCGACGGCGCGCTTTTTGGATCGTTCGGCCCAGGTTTTCTCGGTTTTGCTGCTGCTCATTGCTGCCCTCCTTTAGTGTCAGTTCGACCTGACCGGGCCACTGCCCTATCGCTTCTCCTGTCTAACCTCAAAGGACTTGTTGGTGTTTCGAAGTGCATCAGGGTGTGAGCACCGGTTGACTAAGCCAGGGTGCGCTATTAGTCTATTCTGGTGGAAGTGGTCAATATTCATCAGGCCAAAACTCATCTGTCCCGTTTGCTGACCTTGGTGGAGACGGGGGAGGAAGTGGTGATTGCCCGAGCAGGTAAGCCCATTGCCAAGCTGCTCAGAATCGATTCCCCTCCTGTCAGAGTCTTGGGTCGCGATGCAAATCTGTTTCAGGTACCAGATGATTTTGACGACCCACTCCCTGATGAGATTCTCAAGGGATTTCTCAGCTGAGAGCTGACCTGCGTGCGATCCTCGAAGCCGGAGAACAAGACCTGTACTTGTCCGCGGCCAGCTGTTGGGAGATATCTTTCAAATTCCGACTTGGCAAGCTTCCGCTACCTGAGTCACCAAGCCAGTTCATCCCTCCCAGGTTAGGGCGTGTGGACATTCAACCTTTCACCCGTCACCCGCAAGCGGGTCCCCGGGTACCCGGCTGCACTCGCTTATTTTCCCTCTCCGAAAGCGTCTTTTTGCTTAAGTACTCACGGGTACTAGGCTCAAAAAAACACTTCCGGAGAAAAAAAATCTGCTTCGCGCAGCTTGAAACGCTGAATGTCCACACGCCCTAGAGGTCCGGCCGGAAACCCCCTTGACAGATTGCGAAGTGCATTTTGGTCCTGTGGAATTGGACATTTTCGCGTAATATCGGGAATATTTGGCGACAAATGGACGATTTCACAGGGACAATAATGAACGAGCAAGATGTTATGGGTGTTTCCGGTTGGCCCTCTAGTTCGCGACCAGATCGCAGAGCTCCCCATCTTTGCTCGACACACCACCGAAGTTGCCGACCTTCCCGACCATCATAGTGACCCGTTCGATCGTTTGCTGGTCGCACAAGCTCGAGTGGAGGATCTGCTTTTGGTGACGGCGGATAAGACGTTGGTTCACTATGAGGTCGAACTTTTCCTCAACTGAGTGAGGCCGTCGACCGTTCGTCCTACGGGTGGTCATGAAGGTAACGTAGATGGTATCATCGCTTTATGAATCTCTCTCAAGAAGCCAGCCAGGTGTACGCGCCTGATGGGACAGGACAGGATCAGGCTCTGGGCCGGACCACTCATCTGGGAATCGGGGCTCACCCCGACGACCTGGAGTTTATGGCCTGGCGTCCCATTTTGGATTGCTTCGAAGATGAGCGTTACTGGTTCAGTGGGGTGATCGTAAGCGACGGGCGCTCCAGTCCCCGGGCTGGTCAGTATGCCGAGTACAGCGACGAAGCTATGGTGGAGGTGCGCTTGAAGGAGCAGCGTCACGCCGCAACTACTGGCGAATACTCGGTGGTCGTGTCGCTCATGCACTCTGAGACCGGAGAGGTCATGGCGGGCTCCTTGCGACCTTTGATCGAAGACCTCAAAGAGACCATAAACGCCACCCAGCCTCAAGTCGTGGTGACCCACAACCTGGCCGACAGCCACCCTCACCACCTGGTGGTGGCCACGGCGGTGGTCTGGGCGCTACGCGAACTCGACTATCTGCCCCAGCAGTTTTACGGGGGAGAGATTTGGCGAGGGTTAGACTGGCTGACCAGTGCTGACAAAATGCTCTTTGATGTCAGCCACCATCAGAACCTCACCTCTTCTCTTATGGGGGTCTACGACTCGCAGATCACCGGCGGGAAGCGATACGATTTGGCTACTGCGGGCCGAAAAAGGGCTAACGCCACCTATTCCGACCCTTTGAGCACCGACACCGCCACCTCTTTGGAGTACGGGATGGACCTGCTTCCCCTGCTCCGGCATCGGGAACTGACCCCGGCGACCTATGTCAGCAAACTCATCGAGGCATTTCGCCTGGAGGTGACGCATCGCTTAGATCTTCTAGCCACGCGGGCCACGGTTCAACCGTAGTGGAAATCGTGATCTTGCCTGATCCCGAGCAGGTCCAAAAGTTGGCTGCCAAGATCGTCAAGGCCCAAGTGACTCAGGAACCGAATTTGGTCTTGGGCTGTGCCACCGGCTCTACTATGGAAGGTTTCTATGCGGAGTTGCTGCGCCACGGAGCCATCCTCGATGGAGTAACCACCTTCAATCTCGATGAGTATCTTGGACTTGATGCTTATCACCCGTGCTCTTACGCTGCTTTTATGCAGGAGCATTTCTTTCGTCACACTGCGATCCCACCCCAACGCAGGCACCTCTTAGATGGGAAAACCGATGATGTGTCGAGACATTGTGCTGCCTATGAGGAGCAAATCAGGGCCGTTGGTGGGATCGATCTCCAGCTTCTGGGGATCGGTCGAGATGGCCACATCGCCTTCAATGAGCCAGGTTCGTCTCTGGCATCCCGCACTCGTTTGAAGATCCTCACCCCCCTCACCCGGGAGAGCAATGCCCGCCACTTTCCTCCAGGATGGGAGGTGCCGAAATACGTGCTCACCATGGGGATCGGCACCATTTTGGAGGCTCATCGCTGCCTGCTTTTGGCCTTCGGGGAGTCCAAGGCCGAAGCCATCGCCGCCGCTGTGGAGGGGCCGCTGTCCGCCGATTGCCCCGCCTCGGCCCTGCAGTTTCACCAGCGCACCACGGTGATCATCGATGGGGCGGCCGCTCAGAAGCTCCGCCGGGCCGAATACTATCGAACCGTCTACGAGAACAAACCCAACTGGATGCGGAGAGAATTGGAAGGGGAGTAGAACAAGAGAAGCGACCCGGTTACCCGGATCGCTTCCGCAGTTTTGGTCAAGTTCGGCGCGAGTTAGGCCATTCCGGCCATGGCTTTCTTGCCTCGCTCTTCGATTTGCTCTGGGGAGAGTTCTTCGACGCGTTGCATAAAGGTCCATTGGTGGCCGAAGGGGTCGACGAGAGTGCCCATGCGATCCCCCCAGAACTGCAGCTCCATCTTTTTGACCACCTTTGAGCCGTGCTTGACGCAGCGCTCGAAGACTTTGTCGGCATCTAGGCAGTAGAGCGTCATGCTGATGGGGTGGTGCTTCATCCCTTTCGGAGACTTGGCACCCATTTCAGGACATTCGTCGGCCATGTAGACGGTGCAACCGGAAATCCGCATCTCGGCGTGCATGATTTTCTTGCCATCGAGGCTGGGCATGCGCATCAGCTCTTCAGCCAAAAAGACCTTCTTGTAAAAGTCCATAGCTTTAGCGCAGTCGTGCATGATCATGTACGGGATCAGCGGCTGAGTGTTTTCGGGAAGTGGATTGATCATAAGGATCCCCCCTTATTTTAGATTAGGCCGTTTGTTACAAACGGACCTGGCAAGGTTCTCTTGAGCGACGGAGCCACCTTCCTCATTTTCATCGTTTTTTGAGGACGCTGGAATAAATTAGTCTTATGACCAGTCAAGACATCATCGACATTAGCCCCGAACTCTTCGCCCTTCCCCAAGAAGAAGAGCAAGACCTGAGCAGTTTTCTGCTGGCTGCCTGGGACTGATTCCCGCCGTCGGCGCTACTCCCTCGAAGCTGATAGGCGTTGCCTACAGGTCGATAGCTCGGCTGAAGTAAAAGCCGTCCTCGTTGGGTTGATCGACCCGTCCGCCCTGAATGTAAGCCACCTCGCCGAGGTGTTGCATGCTGTAGGCTTCCAGGCGGTCTTGCTCTCGCTCTAAGAACACCACCACCGGCCGGCCCTCTTTGTCGGCTCCCTCCAAGACGGCCCTGAGCGGTCCGCCTTCACTTCCCTCGAAAGTCATTTTGGTGCTTCCGGTGATCACCACCCCTGGCTGGTTCATGGCCTTATCGTGCACCGGATTTTCGTCATAGCGGGTGTAGGTGTCGGCCACAAACTCGGTGGTGCGCAACTGTCGCTCACCCTGCTCGGTGATCTTTTCCGGCTGCTCTCCGTCCCACCGGTTCTCCATCAAGCGGGTCAAGGTGTCGCGGGCCCAGGTGGGGATAGTTGAGGTGATCATGCTCCTAGCATAGAGTAGGATTCACCTGAGAGTGTTACCAACAGGTGTCCGGGTGGACAGAATATTGCTGAAGGACCAGCACTTGTTCTCTTGGCTTATCGACTCCCAAGCAGTTCCCTAAGTTTCTGAGGAAAGGTATAATTGTTCGCAGTCGAATGCAACCTGGGCTTTGGTTTAAGATTGGCGACTTTTGGGGCCCTCTCTTTCCCACCGTGTTGCAGTTGCTGTCCCGCTGGCAGGTGTTGGAAGTCTGAGGCCGTCGAACTCTAAGGGCTCATTTCAGCCCCTCTTCAGTCAAGGTTGACAAACCGGCCACACCTCAACGGCAGCCTCAATAGTTCCCACTTGCAAAATCCGACTCCTATTAGCATCTATTGAAGACTCATCTAGTGCTCTGTCAAGCTTAAATTTGAGGGTTGGGGTGGAGAGGGGGAGGATCGATCCAATGGTCATTGAAAATTTCAGAGCATTTGATCAGATGGGGATGGAGTAAAGTTTTTCCATGTTTGCATTCAGGGTTTGGCTCCTTGTCGTTTTCTTGTCATCGTTCTTGATTCTTGGTTGTGGAGGAGGCTCATCGAGTTCCTCTAGTTTGGGAGAGCTGTCAGGGGCCCACTCAGGGGGACAGCAGCCTGGACCCACACCTGGCGAGCCACTTCCGGGCTCGGCCCGACTGGCCATTCAAACCTCGCTCCCTCTCCTTGCTCAAGAGGTTAGTCGTGGGCCGATAGAAGCCCAAGGATTGGGCAGGCTGCTTTCTTGGTTTTCCAGTCCCGCCTGGGCCCAAACGGGGTTTTTTACCTTGCCTGGTGCGAGAGTCGATGCGCTCGGTTTCACTTTCGCTCTGGCCGACAGTCAAGGAGTGGCGGAGTTCTTTTTTCTCCCCCCGGGTCCTTATCAGATTTTGGTCTCCACCAGTAACCCCGCCGTCTCTCTAACTCGCTGGATCAACGTTCAATCTGGACAGCAACTCCAGGCTACTGTGGATGAGTTCGCCACCATGGCGGCCTTGATGGCTTCTGGGCCGGGTGCTGACTTCGAGGCCCTGCAGAGTGTTTTTCAGTCTGGTGTCGAACCAGCTTATCAGACAGTTCGCACCCTGGTGGAAGATTTGCTTCAGGGAGACCAAGCTTGGCTTGACCCCGGCACCGGACGGCCTTCCGACCCGGTTTTGGTTCAAGCCATCGCAGCAGCTCGAGACAGTCGGGTCTTCGTGGCCGACCAAATTCCGTATCAAGGATTCCCCAGCTACCCCACCCAGCCGCTTTTATTGGGTCTCGACTTCGGCGGCCCCATCGATCCCCAGAGTCTGGCCCTGCAACAGAACGCTTGGTCTCTTCAAACCCCAGCTGGAACTATCGATGCGAGCAACATCGATCAATTTGGCAGCATCACCTATCTCAACTCCCAACAGGAGATCGAAGGACGGGTTTGGCCGGCCAATAGCCTCCTCATCCAGTTGAACGATCCTGGGCTCGCTCTTGGAAGCGAGGTCGAGATTACCTTATCTCTTGGGGCCTTGCCCACCGCCAACGGGCAGCCGATCCTGAGTTCGCGACCAGCTCAAGATTTTGCCACCTGGCGGTTCATTGCCGGAGGAAACGAACTGCCGGGAGCTACCGTGGACTCGAATATTACAGGGTCCTTAGTGTTGGGATTCAATCCCTGTCACGGCAACACGACCGCCGACTTGTCCGAGTTCTCCCGACCACCACGCTTTATCTTCGGCCGAGTCAGTCCGGTGCTTTTTGAGTTTCAGTGGCACGATGTGGATTTTTCCCTCTCCCCCGTGGAGCGTCGCTACCGATTACTCATGCTCTCACCGACCAGTTTTCAGGTGGGAGATGTTTTCACCGTTGGTCAGGTTCTCAATGAAGATCCAGATTCCGCACCCTTGGCCGAGCCGGGATTTGATCTCACCTACGAAGAGTTGAGCTACCTGGAAGGTCCCCAGGGCTTCGTCCGTCTCGGTCGCTGGGAAGCCGTTTCTGGAGAAGCGAAGGTGCTGTCCATGGCCAATGGACGTCTGGTAATCGAAATCTCCGACGCCGACCTCCAGTCCACCGAAGCCGACAACGACAACGGATTCTGCCTCACCAACGGAAGAGTTGAGGCCCAGTTTCCTTAGGAGGTAGCCTGGGCCTGGGGAGCCGACCCTCGCCATCGACCTCCTGCGAAGCTTTGCCCTGAGAGTAAAGTTGACTGATGATCGAGCCTCCTAGCAATCTCCCAAGAAAGCCTAGGGGGATTGATTCGATCATCTCAGAAATCTCAAGCCATGTTCCGTTTCATCCACGCAGCCGATCTGCATCTCGATAGTCCGCTTAAGGGTTTGTCGAGTTACCCGGGAGCGCCGGTGGAGACGTTGCGATTGGCTACCCGGAGGGCTCTGGAGAACTTGGTGGACGAGGCTCTGGAGCGGCGAGTGGACCTGCTCCTCGTTGCCGGTGATGTCTATGATGGAGATTGGCCCGATTATCACACCGGACTGTTTTTTGTATCTCAGATGGCTCGCCTCAAGGCTGCCGGCATACAGGTGGTGGTGATTTCCGGCAACCACGACGCCGAGAGCCGGATCACTCGTTCTCTGGAGTTGCCCGACAACGTCAAGGTCCTGTCCACCGACCAACCCGAAACCTTCGAGTTGACAAACCATAGAGTGGCCATCCACGGCCAGGGCTTCAAGGAACGGGTGGTGGAGGAGGACCTCTCAAAGAGATATCCCCCACCTCTCAAGGGCTTTTTCAACATTGGCCTCTTGCACACCAGCGCCGATGGCAGAGAGGGCCACGCTCCTTATGCCCCCTGCTCCGTGAGCTTCTTGAGGGACCATGGGTACGACTATTGGGCTTTAGGTCATATCCACCAGCGCGAGGTGCTCTCTGAGAACCCCTGGATCGTTTTCAGTGGCAACCTCCAAGGACGGCACGCTCGGGAAACCGGAGCCAAAGGGGCCAGCCTGGTCACCGTGGAGCACGGTAGGGTTGTTGAGGTCGAACACCTACCCTGCGACGAGGTTCGCTGGGCAGCTTTGGAGGTGAATATCGCGTCGGCGAACCAGGTCTCCGATGCCTTGAACCTGGTGAGGGCTGAACTGAGTTCGGCTCTGGACTCAGCCGAAGGCCGCTTGCTGGCCGTGCGGGTGACCACCACCGGAGCAAGTCCGGTTCACTGGGACCTGTCGAAAGACCCTGAAAAGTTTCGCAACCAGGTTCAAGCTTTGGCTTTGGAGATCGATCCTCAACGGCTTTGGGTTGAGAAAGTCAAGCTCTTGAGTCAGGCCAGAGTGGACTTTGAGCAATTGGCTCAGACGGATCCCTTTTTCGCCGCCTTGCAGATTCAACTTCAGACCTTGCAAGAGCAGCCCGAAGAGCTGCAGGCTCTGGGGGCCGAGCTTTTCCAAAAGCTGGAGCAGAAGCTGCCCCGCCCTTGGCGAGAAGGGGATGAAGCCATACTGCCTACTGGGTCTGAGGAATTGGAATATGCCCTGTCCGAGGTTGGAAGCCTGCTCACCGCTCGACTTTCGGAACTCGGAGAGGTGGGGTCATGAGGCTCCTAAGGTTTGCCGCTCCGGCTTATGGACCGTTCCAAGACTTTGCCCTCGACCTCGGCGGGCCACAGTCCTTTCAGGTGATCTTCGGTCCCAACGAGTCGGGTAAGAGTTCTAGTCTCAGAGCGGTTCGAAGCCTTCTTTATGGGATCCCCAACCGCACTCAGGACAACTTCTTATTCGACTACAGCCGATTGAGCCTGGCGGCCACCTTGGAGAATGCCGAGGGCCAACTTTTGAGCTTTCAGCGACGTAAGGGCAATCGAGGTACTCTCTCAGATGAAGAGGGTAAGACTTTGCCGGATGAGGTGTTGCGGGTTTTTCTTGGAGGTGTCGGCCCGGAGGTCTTCGAGCGCCTCTACGGCTTGAACCACAACGTCTTGGTCGAGGGGGGCAAGGAGCTTCTCCAAGGAGGAGGGCAGGTGGGGGAGAGTTTGTTCGCGGCCGGGGTGGGCTCTGGAGTTCATGAGCTTCTGCAGAAGCTCAAAAAAGACTATGAGGACCTCTGGACTAGTAGCAGCACCACCCGACCCTTAGACAACGCCATCAGGAGTTGGTCCGCCAGCATGCAAGAAAGAGAGGCCACCTCGCTTCGAAGCAGCGAATGGGAATCTTTGGGACGAGACCTTCTGGAAGCCCAAGGCCAGGGCGTCGAGGTTGAGAATCGAGTGCACCAGGTTTCGGTTCATCTGCAAAAACTCCAGCGCTTAAAACAAGCCACCGCTCCCGTTTCTCGCTTGCTCGAACTCAACAAGCAACTTCGAGACTTAGAACCCTTACCACCTTTGAGGGAAGGCTTTGCCGAGCTTCGTTCCGAGCTTCAGAGCTCGGTGCTCAATCTCCAAGAGAGAATCAAGCTTGATGGACAGAAGAAGGCTCAATTGCAGGAGACCCTGGCGACTTTATCTTCGGACACCAGCATTCTGGAAGCTGCCTCGGAGATCGAAGCCCTCTTTCAGCAAAGTGGAGGTATCAAATCGGCTTTGGCCGAGTTACCGAGTCTCTCGGCCAAGCTCGAGCAACTCGAAGAGCAGATCCGTCGACACAGTGCTGACCTGGGGCTGGGTGCCGATTTGGATCAGTTGGAAGGTCGACTTCCCACCGCTCCCGTTCGCCTGCAGGTGCGGGCGCTGGCCGAAGAGCATCGGAGCCTACGCCAAGATTTGCAGCAGCAGCAGCAGAGGTTTCGAGAGCAATCTCAGGCTCTAGTCCAGGCCAAACGAAGACTGCAAGAGGTGCAGGACATTCCCGACTTCAAGTCCTTCGAGGAAGTACTCAAAAATTTAGGCCAGGCGGTTCATCTGCAGCACCAAGAGCAGCAATTGGGGCAGCAAGTCGACGAACTCGGCCTGCGTCAAGAACAGAGTTTGGCTCGTCTCACCGGTTGGAGGGGCGGGGAGCTGGCCGAATTGCGAGCCTTGAAAGTGCCTACCCGCCAAGCGGTAGAAACCCAACAACACCAACTTCAGCGTCTGGATATCCGGCTGGAGCAACAGGCCAAGATCGAGCTCGATCTAGAGAAAAAGATCGCCCAAGCTCGGCAGAGCTACACTAAAGAGCGTGGCGGAAGACGGATCCCCACCCTAGATGAGCTCAAGGCTGAACGGGACCGTCGCGACAAGATCTGGGCCGAGCTGAAAGGTGCCTGGTCTGAAGGCTCAGCCTTTACCGGACAAGAGGTTAAGGCAGACCTGTTTTTAGAAACTGTGTCCAAGTCCGACTCTCTGGCTGACGAGATCTTGCACGAGGCTAAGACCGTGGCTCGTCTAGAAGAGATCAAGCGACAAGGGGAACTCTTGAAGGGTGAGTTGGCCAAGGTGGCCGAGGAAGGCAAGGCTTTAAGGGAGGAGCAGGCTCGACAGCTCCAGGTATGGAGAGAGCTGTGGGACGAAGAAGGGGTGCAACTTCGCTCTCCGGAGGAGATGCTTCCTTGGCTTGCCCACCGTGAAGAGATCTTGGCCCTAGAAGTGGAGCGGCAAGCCCAGCTGAGTAAACAGGCCGAGCTGGGAGAGTCGTTAGCGCAACTGAGACAACGTTTGCTTAGGGCTGCAGAAGAAGTCTCCTTGGTGTTTCCGTCTCTGGAGCACCCCCTCACTGAACTGCTGGATCGCGCCCAACAGCATTTACAGGACCTAAAGGAGCAGGCTGAGCAACTTCGGCAGCTTCAAGCTCAAAAGGACCAATGCACCACCGCTGCCCAAGAGGCCAAGGAAGCCATCGCCACACTCGAGGGTCTCTTGTCGGATTGGTCCGAGCGTTGGCAATCGGAGGTCTCGGGCTTGGGTGCGGGAAAAGACCTGGCTCCCGAGGTGCTGGAGTCCTTGTTGACCAGTTACGAAGAACTGAGCAAAGCCCTACTCGAGCGCCAGCGCTCGCTCCTGGAAAGCGCGCGTTTGCAGAGCCAGGTGCGCGATTTTCAGAATCGCTTGTGCGAGGTGTCGGAGGAGCTGAAGGAGCCTCTAGGCCTCGATCCCCAGAAGGCTCCCGTGGCCTACTGTGAGGAGCTCCATCGGCACTTGAGGGCTGCCCAGGGAGACCACCTAAAAAGGTTGGAACTCGAAGAGCAGTTGAGGCAGCTCGATCAGGACCTGACCGAGAGCCAAGTTTCCCTCGAGAGCCGCCAAGGCCAACTGCAGGAGCTGCTCCGCGAGGCGGGAGTTTCCGAGGTGAGCGATCTGGCGCCCTTGGAGCAGAAGGTGAGTCTGGCCGGGCAGCTCAAGCTTCAGGTTGAGCAATTGGAGGAGACCTTGGCGGCTCTGAGTGGCGGGGCCACGATCTCGGACTTCTGCGCCGAAGTAGGGGGTCTAGATCCTGACCTCTTGGAGGTGCAACTCGCCGAGGAGCAAGAGCGCTTGCAGAAGCTCAAAGAAGAGTCCGTCTCCTGGCATCAGCGGGTGGGCGAGTTGCGGAAGAGTCGGGAGAGTATGGATGGTTCGGCCCGAGCCATCGAGGCTGCCCAAAAGGCTGAAGAGCATCGGGCCGAGGGTCAAAATTTGGCTCGAAACTACATGAGATTGAGGCTGGCCCACGCCCTACTCAACCGTCAGATCGAGCAGTACCGCCAAGACAACCAGGGCCCGCTGGTGGAGGAAGGGGGGCAGCTCTTCTCGCGACTCACTTGTGGCGCTTACCGGGGACTCGAAGTGGGCTACGGAAACGGGGAGGGGCAAGTGTTGTTGGCCGTCTCTCGAGAGGGACGAAAAGTAGAGGTGCCCGGACTCTCCGATGGTACCCGGGATCAGCTCTTCCTGGCTCTGCGCTTAGCCACCATCTTGGGGAACGCCCGCCGGGGAGAGCCGTTTCCGCTGATCGCCGATGATCTCCTCGTCAATTTTGACACCGAACGGGCCCGAGCGGCCCTAGAGGTCTTGCAGGAGGTCTCCCAGACCACTCAAGTGCTCCTCTTCACTCACCTCTGTCGAGACAAAGATCTGGCTCAGTCCTTAGACCCTGAGCTGACCAGGGTTCATACTTTGGAGCGTCTGGCTTTCTCCAGGTGATAGGAGATAGGGCCTAGTGCTCTGTCAAACCTAAGAATTGGGGTTGGGCCGGAGATCCATCAATTCTGATTTCATCAATTCTCGGTTACGTACAACCC
>JBJHCR010000010.1:0-42556 GCA_050486105.1 Vulcanimicrobiota bacterium | reverse complement strand
AGTGGGTGATGTCCTTCGTCTCGGGCACCTTCGGTGAACGCTTCGCTTGCGGTCCGCAAGCGAAGCGTTACGTCCCCGTTTAAATCAGCAGCCTCCTAGAGGGTCTCGATCAGCTTAATCATCGGAAGCGCCGTGCCCACCACCACGAGCCCAGCGAGCAGCCCGGCCCCGGCCAAGAGCACGGGCTCCAAAGCCTTGCTCGAAGTTTGTAGGGCCAGTCTAATATCTTCTTCACATAAGGCTCTGCCGTGCCGAATCGTCGATTCAATCTTGCCTGTTTCGTATCCCACCCTGAGTAGGGAGGATACCAAGGGTGGGAGGAGTCGGCTCGCTTCCAAGGCTTCACCGAAATCTGCACCCTGAATGATTCGATGACGAAGTTCCTTCACAGCGATCTTCTCCTGGGGATATTCGCAAGCTTCGAGCATGAACTTCAAGCCGACATCTATAGTGCCCCCGCTCTCCAAAAGCAGACCCAAGATATCTAGATGTCGCACGGCCGTGCTTTTCTGTAGAAGGACCCTAACAGGAGGCACTTTGAAGATTTGACCCTTGGCCCACTCGATGGCAAGATGCCTCATGTCCCTCCGCCGCAAGACGGCAAACGCACTACCCAGGCTCAACAACACCAACATCGGAATCCAAGGAGAAGTCAAGGCCTTGGCTGTTGAGGCCAGGATGCGACTCAAAAAGGGTACTTCCACTCCCAGAGAGCCGAGCAACTCTTGGTCCATAGGAGCCATGATAAAGACAGACACAACGAGCAAGATCAACGAGGAGACGGCCAGCACGCAGGGATAGGTCAGGGCAGCTCTAGCCTCTCGATAGAGAAGGACCCTGCGCTCCTGGGCGTCAGCCAAGAGTTCCAGGGCGTGCCCTAGGCGACCACTCCGTTCGGCGGCAGCCAGGAGTCCCACAGTCACCTTATCAAACACACCCGGAAACAAACGGAAGGCGGTGCTGAGTCGCCCCCCTTCTCGAATTTGATCTTCGAGGATTAAGCACACTCCTACCATTCTGGGGTCGGTTCCATAGGCCGCCATCCTGAAGGCGTCGGCAAGCGGGATTCCGCTGACAAACATGACCGCAAGTTGCCGGTAGAAAAGCGCCAGGGCATCGCCCTGGACTCGCAAGTCTTCCAGAGTGCTGGAGTAGGGCTCGACGGAGATCTCGGTCAGGCCTCGACTTTCTAACCAAAACCTTGCCTGTTGGCTGGACTTCGACCACCAGATGCCCCGCACTCGGGTAGATCTCCCGGGGTCGTAAGCCGAAAAGTGGAAAAGTAGGTGAGGGCTGTTGGGGGGTTCACCCCCGTGAGGTCTTGCGGGCTTCATGCGGTTCGTTGCCTCTTGGGCTTAAGGGTTTCCCGGGACCACACCGACCCGACGTGTGGTTGAGTAGGTGTTGGCTGGAATCGGTAGGGTCCCGAGGGGAAAGTTGCCTCTCAATTCGCCCAGCCTGACTGCTTCGAGATCGCAGACGACAGAGATCACACGGCCATTTCTACTCTCGAGATGAGCCTCTAGGTCCAGCAAGGGCTCGGTCACCATTTCCGCCGAGACCAGACCAGGTTCACCGCTCATAGTGGAAAGATTTGATCCCGTGGGTCGGGTCAAATAGGTCCCTATGTCTGCTGAACTCAGCAGGGGTTCCGCATCATCTTCAGGAGAACTCGGACTGGTGGGGGCACCGGAATCGATCACCTTGCGGATCAGAACCTTGTGAGGGCAAACGCGATCCCAGCCTTGGCAGACGATGCCAAATCGGGAATCGTGATCTGTGGGCACAGCCAGATAGTAGAGTACGTTTTTCTGCCAGTGCGGTGAGCCTCCCGGCAGGCGAATAAAGCTTCCGGTGTTCGGATCGAAGGCGGAAAGGAACCAGATGGCGTCACCACTGCGGTTTTCCCCGTGCCCGTTGGAGACCGCCGCAACCTGCCCTCCACTGTCGCGAAGGTCACCCTGAAGGGCTCGAACACCTCGGGCCAGCGCTCTTCGTGCTTGCCCGGCGTCGTCAATTCTTTGAGCAACACGCCGACTCCCGCTCAAGTAGGCGAAGGTCACCGTGCCTAAGAGCGACAAGATCGCCAGGGCCACCAAGACCTCGGTTAGAGCAAAGGCGCTACAGGGCCTCACCGGAAACCTCGCTGAATAAGATTTTATCATGGTACAGAGTAGAGCCGTATCCGCTGCGCTGGAAATCTCCGCTCCAATGTACGAAAATGTCGATCTGTTTAAGGCGATGGTCGGGAGCTCCGAAAACCGATCCCTCTGAGCTGAGAACCGTGGACAGGCAGATGTGGTAAGAGTACTCGGCAGAACCGATCTTCTCCGTTCCCGATCGGAAAGGATTCTCAAGAGTGGGTGTTTCGCTACCCCAAAATTGGCTTCTCAACCCAGGAGGATTGTCGTCTTTCACATCTCGTAGAAGGCTCTGAAGCAGAAAGGTAGTGGCAGCCGCCTGGGCATCGCGGTGTTCGTCTTTGGTCTCTGTTCGCAGGCCCGCCGCCAAAACCGCCACCAACGATAAGGCGGTGACGGTGATCAGGAAAAGAGCAAAGACAACTTCCAGGAGAGTCAGTCCTAGTAATCTCGATCGTCTCGAGGTCATGGGTTGGACCAGGAACTTAGGACTTGGAAATTGATGTTGCCGCCGAGTACCTCAGGCGATACCACAGAAAAAATGGCTGTAGGGTCGTACGAGAAGTTCGCTTGATCAGCAAACACTGCGACGGCTCCGCTCCCTTGTGGCCCGGGAGACAACCCGGATGGGTCGTTCCCGAATGCCACCAAGGAGCCGGTGAATTCCAAGAACCCTCCGGGTACATCGGGGTTGCCCTCTCCGATTCTCATGACCACATCCCCCCAGGAGTAGACCGTGCCGCGAATCCCCACTGCTCCATAGCTGGAACTCTCACGGTCATAGCTGGAGACCAGAATGTTTTCCTTGAAATACAGACTGAGGTTGTCTTGGCCTCCGTCGACTTTCACCGTGGGCGTGTGGAAAACCAAGCTTTTTTCACCTATGAGAGTGGCACCGCTCACGTAAACCACGCCGCCTCTGAGAACCATGTCTCCCTGGGCATAGATACGGGAATCGATGATAGCGAGCTCTAGGGGCTGCTCGGGCTCGATAGGCTGGAGCTTACCATCGCCGGTGATCACCACGGTGCCCCCTGGATCTGGGTCGCTGCTGCTGACTGCTCCCATGCCCAGGGGCATAATGGCGAAATCCGAATTCATCTCAGTGGGTTGAACGTAGAGGTCTTTGGTGACGGTGATGCTGTTCTGTTCGACTTGGATACCGAGAGAGTCAGCGACACTGTAGCCTGGGTTCTGCTCAGAGATATCGCCGGTCATGACCACCCCCGGGGGGGGCAATTCACCCGCTAGGATCATGGCTCCGTAAGTGTCTGAATACTCTTGATACGACATGTCGTAGTAATGAAGCTCGTAGTCGGTTCTATAGCTTGAGCCGTCGGCGGGAGCGGATTGGGGGGGCCAGAGAACGTAAACGCCGGCCCTGACGGTGTGGGTGTGGGGATCCGGTTTGGGGACATCATCCCAACGAATCGAAGTTAGGGGTGCCTCGCTCGGCTCTTGCAGCACGGTGAGGTCATCCGGATCATAGATGGCGTTTAGAGTTCCCGAGTCGGTGAAGACCTCTCCCCCGGGCATGCTTAGGGTTCCCAGAGATCCGCCGTTGGTAAGCACACTCATGTCCTGTTTGGTTCGAATGACGGGAGGCTGCTCGCTCAGGGAATGGACAGTTACACCAGAATTGGCGATCAGAGTCACCGTACCCGCGCTTTGGATGACGGCCGGGGGAACTTCGTCATTGAGGGCAAACTTGAGTAACGCGTTCTGTTCAGCGGTGCGGAAGTAGCCTCGAGGTTCCTCCATCAGTTGGTTGGGCTCAATCTTGTCGATCCCGGGTCCCGCTCGACCTTCCACCCGAATGAGCGCCGAGCGTGGAGGAACGGTTCGGTCCTCAGAGGCGAGATTTGGCTGCACCACCCCCTGATCATCGCATACCGGTTCCAGCAATTCCGAAGTTTGGGTCAGGTTGTTGATTGAGACCAGACCATTGTTGATTCGGAAGGATGGAGGGGGGTCGTTCAGATCATCGCCTCCCCCGGGGCCGTCCTGAAAGTTGAACCTGATGCGAAATTGGGCCTTCGAACCATCCGGGTAACACATTAGGCCGAAAACATTCCCATTTCGTTCCTCGACCACCAGAAACTCCCCATCTATGGTCCGAGCAACCGGGTCTTCTCCCTTCCAGGTGGGATCCTGGGCCAACCGGCTCTTGGCGTATTCCAGTCCCGACTTTGCCGCCCTCAGGGCCCGCTCTTCCACGAGATTTTGCTTGGAACCGACTCCCAGGGTGTGGACGGCTACCGCGCGGACTATGACTCCCATGATAAGCGCAAAAAGAATCGCAGTGATCAGGGCGATTCCACGACTCTGTCTCAGACAAACTTGTTTCACGACCCAAAGTATAGCACAATGGTCCCAGGGAGTGATGCCCTGGTTTCAGGTGTTCTGAAATTGAAACGACCTTGGATCAGATTCTCGGAAGAGAGGGTTGAACCGCAGTCTAGTGGAAAACCCCTCTTAGGGGCTCCGTGCACATCAAAGACTCGATACATAACTTCTTTGGAAGCCTCTTCAAGCCGGGAAGCAATCCTGGTCGCCAACAACGGATTGCGACTCTCGCCACAGGAGCGGAAGACCCGGCGGAATCCTTCCTGAGAACCACCACTTCGGGACCAGGCCAGATGTCTCACCCGAAGCCAAGTTTGCCGACGTCCCAACCCGAGCTGCATCTGGATTGGCTACCCTCGATATCAACCTCTGAGAAGAACGAAGCTATTTCGGTTCCTCCGGAGGGACGCTCTTCAGGCAGGCTTTCGAACTCCCGCATCTCAGGTTGCCTCCACGGACCATTAGTCGTGCTCGAATCTTCCGGACCTTCTCAGTCTGAAGCCCCCTCGGCGCTCGAACTGGGAGAGAAGCTCTTTGCGGTTCACGCTACCGATCATCTGCCTCGAAGCGGGCGGCTGATAGCCGGAGCTCGTGACATCTCAGGACGCGGAGATGAGCTAGCCAACGAGCCGCCTTCGTTCAGGCCTACCCTCCACTTCTCTCTAGGCTCCTTGGTGCCTGAACACGGCCGCTCCAGTTGGGAAGACAAGAACTTCGCGGTGATGACACCACTGAATACTCTGAAGGATCAGCTGGTGAACGTCAGTCCCCACGACACTTTCGTGATGGGCGATTTTGCTTTGCCCCAGGGCTCGATCCTCTTGGTTCCTGAGGGCACTCAGGTGCCGGAGTTCCCTGAGGGAGTGACGGTGAAGACCTATAGCGCCCATGAGAAGCTTCGCAGCGCTATCGATCGCAGCATAGCTGAAAGTGGTGGCTGGAATATTTCTATGCCATCAGGGAGCGTGAGTATTGACGCTCAGGCTTTACTCGACAAGCAAGACATCAACACTCCTGAATTCTTCAAGAACTTTTTGGCAGAGAACCCCAAAGTTGGATTTGGAACCCACGTTTCTTCTACCCAGGGTAACGGTCATCGTTTTGGAGCCGTGGAGCAATGTGTGAATCTGCTTTCCCGAGAGCTCGAGCATGGCATCAGCTATGTTGGCAGTTCCAGTCGCTTGTATAGTCGACTCTTCGACCACCATCTCGGCAAGCTCGACTCTCAGCTCGAAGGAATGCCCGAGGAGGCCCAAGCTTCCTATGCAGAAAAGCGCAATCGGGCCGTGGCCTGGAAGAATCTCTCGGATATCGATCTCGAGTTTAGGGACAAATTCGGGAAAACTTATGCTGGAAATCGAGAGCACTTCGAGAAGGCCAAAGCCTTGAGGAGCGACCCCGAGGCTGTTCGTTCTGGTTTGCTCTCGTCCGTGGGCCAACTTCGTGCGGCGCCTCCGCCTGAACCCATCTCGGTGTCCGGTTTGGTTCAAGCCTTGCACAGTTTGCCTCCAACCGAGCTTAGAGAGTTCGCCGGCAGCAGTCCAGAGGTCTTTGAGGGGGTGGACATGCCGGAGTTTTATGCCAAGTATGGTATAGAACGGACCATTCTCTTAGGCCACGAAGCGGGTCGCGTGGAAGGCTTGCCCGAGTTGATCGAGAGAGCCGTGGAGGCTATGGCTCCACCTCAAGGCCAGGAACGTCCCCTGGTCGAGAGCCTGGAATCCTTTCTCGCTCGAGGCTCAAACCGACTGGGGACAGCTCTAGAAGTGATGAAATTTCCTGCCGTGCACCGACGTTTGCAAGAGCACGAAGGGATCTCCTACAGTCCGGATTCGGCTCTCGACCTCGATCGGGTGATCGAAGGCAATGTGAAGTGTGCTCCGCTGTTCAAAACTCAATCTTTGAGCTTCTTTTCGCCCATGGACCAAGTTGCCGCCGAGGTGCTGCAGAAGCTGGAGTCGCGATCGACCGTCAGTCGTCACCAAGGTCCCCCCGAATCGCTAAAGCAGGCCGAGTCTCAGGCATTTTTCAAGACGAGTTCGGCCGAACGTGCTCAAGAGACTATCAAGACCATGCAAGAGCCCCTCAACACTGCTCGACGACTAGAAGGCATAGGTGCAGGCAGCGTTCTCAGCTGGTACGAGCAGCAACGCCGCAACGATCCTTCGGTCCTTTGGGAAAAACTCGGTCTCTCCGAGCAGTATCAGGCCAGTTTCCCTGACGCCGAAAGCTTCTGGAGTAGCCAAAAATCTTTGGTCGAGGTCTATTTAGAGCTAACTTCGGCCTCCTGACTCTCGACTCACCGTCTTATATCATGGGGAGTTCCAAGGTTCTTATGGGTCAAATGTAACATTCTTGTAAAAGCTTTGTAAAAGCCGAAATTTTGTCACACCTCTTACCCCTATAATGGAATGTCGACTTTTTTCCCGAGCCAGACATATACAGAGGCCGGGGTGACCCATTATGTATGCAGGAGTGATGAATCTTTATGGCTACAGGTATCCAGACCGGGATCCGGCGCGGCACACGCTCGGGCTCCTCACCATTGACCCAGACCAAACAACCCTGGCGGCGCCTTCTTGAGGCCTGGACCGGACAGACCCAGAGAGTGAAGACTGCCGTTGTAGGCACCCTCGCCTTCATCGTTTTGGCTTTGACTGCTTTCGCTTGGCAGACTCAAAGCAATCGCTATGTGGACCTCTACCCATTTCAACTCAGTGAAAGAGATCTTCCCCAGATCTCCCGAGTTTTGCTGGAATACCAACTCGACCACCAAGTAACTCCCACCCAGGACGGGATCTTGCTGCATCCCAAAGATCGGATCAAGGCCCAGGCTGTGTTGGCCCAACAGAACCTCCCCCTCCATCCTGTCTTGACCCAGGATCAAGTGCAACCCTCGGCCGTGCGTTCGGCGGCTGAACGCAAGCAACTCGAACAGCGACTGCTGGCCGGCGAGATCACCCTGGCTTTGAGGGCCATCGAAGGGGTGAATGATGCCCAGGTGACTCTGGCGTTTCCCCAAGGGAGCACTTGGGTGAACCGGGGAGAGACTACCGCCTCGGTCATGCTGACTCTGGCACAGGGCAGGCAATTGAGTTCGGAGACGGTGAACGGGATCGCCAAGCTGGTGGCCTTTTCTGTTCCCGGCTTGACCCAGGAGAAGGTTCAGATCGTTTCAGCCCTTGGGGAAGATCTCTCCAAAGACTCCAGCGGCTTGGGTGCGCTTGAGAAATCTTGGGAACGAAACATGTCGGTGCGAGCTCAAGAAGAGGAACGAATGCGCGCCAAAGTCCAACAAGCTTTCGACCGCACCTTTCCCGGTCGAACTCAGGTTCTGGTGAATCTGGAACTCGATTTTTCGACTCTCGAAAGGCGGATATATACCCCCGGGGGTCCAGAGCATGGTGGTCAGGCCTTGGAGAGTCATCAGTCGGTGATAGAATCCTTGGACAAGGGCGAAAGTGAGGGGTCTGAAACAGATAGGACCTATCGGAACAGTAAGATCGCGGAGAACTTCAAGTTGAGTGAGGACTACCAGGCCAGCTTATCGGAGCACCCCAGAGCCGAACGGGTCTCTGTGGCTGTCCTGGCTGACGGAGTCTCTGAGGATGAGGCCCGGTCCATGGCTTTGTTGGTGAAGGGAGCTTTGGGTCTGCAGGAGCATCGAGGGGATTTTGTGCACGTCGACAGCACCCCTTGGGACCGGGTCTTGCTCTCGGGCTCTGAACAGAAGGTGGTACTCCCTGCCGGCGAGGAAAATGGGGTGCCGATCTCCCAGGCCAGCTTGCTGGCACTCTTGGCTCTGCAGTCGGTCCTGCTGGTGGGGACATTGGGATTCGGCCTCTCTCGACGCCGATCTCCGGCTATCACCGAGCAAGTTGGAACTCTCGAGGCAACAGCTCCAGTTGGCGGCTTGGTAGACCAATTGCGGAATAAAATCGGCCAAACTCAGCACGATCTCCAGACAGGTCGGCAGCCCAGCGAGGCGCTTCACGGAATGGTCGCCGAGCGCCCTACTCAGGTGGCCCAAGTCTTGAGGTCAACCTGGCTTAGTTGAGCCGTTTTCTTCCTTCGCGCATGGAGTTTGTCGGTTTCCCGAGAATGGAATGCGCGAAGGAAGAATGAGGGTGAGCAAGTCGCCCATTTCTCTGGGCAGGAGAATGGCACTCCCCTTACGCAGGACCTTCGGGAGTCCCAAACGACTATATTGAGGAGTCCTAATGCGTCATACGATGACAATTCTGCTGCTTCTGTTCGGGCTGACTGTTGCCTGTTGGGCCGATACCGAGGCTCCAAAAGTGACGGTGCTTCAGATGCCTGATGGAGGCGGTCCGGGAGCCATCACGGGAAATCTCTCGGAAGGGGTCAAGATTCCGCTGCGCTGGGCGGAGAGCAGTGCCGTGGCTTGCTTTCCTGGAACCCGCTTCGAGCAGTTCGATGGTCATCACGTGTTCTACCGGGTCACTCTCCCGGCGACGTCGTCCATGACCGTGACTTTGGTCCCTAGGGACGGCGCCAAGATCAACCTTTACGCCCTGCGGCAGTCGGCCACCGGAGAGCAGCAGGTGCCCCCGAATGTGACTTCGGCCATCTCTTGTGAAGCTAGCTATCCCATCTACGCCAACATGGGTGGCGGTAAGACGGTCAGCAATCCCGACAGTGGAGTGCGCAAGGTGGAATTCATTTCCGTGGGCTCCCCTTTCAGCATCCTCATCGGAGTGGCCGGGGCCCACGGGCTTGAAGCCGGCGACTACACATTGAACATCGACATCAAGCCGCGTTAAGATGGGCGAACTCGTTTTTCATCGTCCCCTTCCCGCCTTTCGAGCGGTGCTCTTCGATATGGATGGCGTTCTGATCGACTCCGAACCTTTCTGGCGAACGGCTCAAATCGAGGTCTTCGCGTCGGTGGGCAAGACTTTCACCGAAGCAGACTGCGCTGAGACCATGGGGATCCGCATCGATGAGGTGGTGGCCTACAGGGTGCCCGAGGCGGATCAGGCTGAAGTGGTGAGCCGGATCGTGGACCGCATGGTGGATTTGGTGGTCGAGCGAGGGAAGCCCTTGCCGGGGGTGTTGAAGACCATAGAGCGCTTCAAGGCCCTGGGAGTCCCATGCGGACTGGCCACCTCCTCGCGCTACCGATTGCTTCGAGCCACTCTGTCGAGCTTGGGACTCGAGGAGGCTTTCGATATCGTTCATTCCGCCGAGGATGAGGAGTACGGAAAGCCTCATCCTGCCGTGTATTTGACGGCGGCGCAGAAACTGGGTTTTGCTCCTGGGCATTGCCTGGCCATCGAGGATTCGGTGAACGGGGTGATCTCGGCCAAGGCGGCTCAAATGGGGGTAGTGGCTGCCCCCGATCCTGCCCACTTTGACGATCCAAGGTTTACCCTGGCGGAGGTGAAGGTGCGTCGGTTGGATCGCGCCTTGCCGTTGATGGAAGCCAGTTTCAAAGCTGAGAACCAGACCTTTGCGATAGGGAGCAAGCGGTGATCGAAGTTCACGATTTCCAGGCCTTGGAAACTCTGATGAAGGGTCCTGGTTTGCAGGGGGTGGCCATTCAGGACTTGGATTTGCGAGAGTTTGAGGCCCGCATTTTAGAGCAGGAGGTGGACGGAACTCTTTTCCTAGGTTGTACCTTGAGCCCGGAAACCGCAGGAGTTCTGATGGGCCGAGGAGCCACCGTTATGTCGGTGAACCGAGACCTCCCATTTCGACCCTTCCGCAGCACCCTGTATACTCCTGAGAAGCTCTTTGCCGGCTTTGATCCCAAGGACCCCTGCACTTACTGCCAAACCCTCGACGCCCAGAGTTACCGATACTGGAAAGAAACCGGCATGGGAGAGCCCAAGTTCGTGGGCGATGCCATTATGCGAAGCATTCACGACCTGTCGATCTCCGACGCCCTCGGACACTTTCTCGAGGACCGGGCCGAGCAGCCGGTGGTAGCCATCATGGGTGGGCATTCGCTGCTGCGGGGATCCCCAACTTATCGCAGTATCTGTCTCATCGCCAAGGGGCTCGCAGAGAAGGGCTTTTTGATGGTCAGTGGGGGCGGTCCCGGAGGCATGGAGGCCACTCATCTCGGGGCGCTCACCGCCGGACACGGGATTGAACTCCTAGACCAATGCTTGGAGATCTTGTCGGGGGCGCCGAGCTATAAGGACAGGGAATGGTTGGCTCGGGCCTTTATGGCTCTGGAATTGATTCCTAGGCCGTACACCAGAAGTTTAGGGATCCCCACCTGGCTGTACGGGCACGAGCCTCCCACCCCGTTTGCCACCGATATTGCCAAGTTCTTCAACAACAGTCTGCGGGAGGAAGGCCTGATCACTATCGCTCACGATGGGATCGTTTTTGCTCCGGGAAGCGCGGGCACCATTCAGGAGATCTTCCAGGATGCCGCCCAGAATCATTACACCACCACCGGCAAAGCCTCTCCCATGGTGTTTTTCGACCGCACCACATGGCAGGTCGATAAGCCCGTATATCCCCTGCTGCGGCAACTGGCTTGCGGACAGACCTACGGGCGTCTGTTGACTATCTGTGACGAGCCGAACGAAGTAATCGACTTTCTCGTCAACAATCGCGCCATCGAGTCGGAGTGCGAAGAGTGGTCTTTCTGCGCCACTCACTGTGGGGAGCCCTAGTACAACGTCCGCAAAATTCATCCCTAGTCCTGGCGGCCATGCATCCTCTCTCGCGGCGTCGAAGCTCACTCAAATACGCCTGGTATTAAGCATTCGCTTCTCCTTGCATCACCCACGCGGACGCGGGTACCCGCGCCTGACCACCATTGGTAGGGACGAACTTCACGGACGTTGCACTAGCTCGCCGCGAGGATAGTGATTGTGGCAACCAGCAGGAGACCAAAAAAGATTAAGATGATGGCAATGGTGCAAGAGTGGGGCTTCTTCCCGCTCGTGCTGCTCGCAACCGTAGGGCTAGAGTAAGGCTGCCAACTGATCTCGGGTTGAGTTCCCTGATTGGTGATCTGCAGTAGGTGTTCAGGTTCGCCTTTGTCGAAATGGAGGTCCAATTGGGTTGCCAGCATTTGGCCGTGCAAGGCGATATTGTCGAAATCGCGATCCGAGGGGGTGATGACCTCGATCTGCTCCCCGTTCGGGCGAACAAGAACCAGTCCGTATTCCCACCAAACTGATTCCTTACTGGTTTTTCTCGCTGGCTTGACCAAGAGCCCGAAGAGGTCATTCAAGGCACAAATTCTTTTCCTGTTGGAAGATCCTAGAAAGTTGCGATGAAAGAAGAGCTCTTTGGTATTGGTGTCGATCACGTAATGGTCGTCGAGGGCCATACGAAGACCGAAAGCTATGAGGGTTCCCAGGAGTAGGAAGGCCATGGGATAGAACATCCAATTGTCGCCGCTGTCTAGACCCACGAAGCCAAGGAATACTAGGGCGAACAATTGAAAGCAGCCGCAACCGGTGAGGTTTCCTTCCAGGGACGATTCCGGATCTAAGACTAACTCATTGGGTTTGGTTCCTGGCCGGATCGATCCCCCAAGAAATCCTTCAACGCTCTCATCGGAACTCGTGCTCATCTTGTTTACCCCTTTCTCAGAAATTTCTGTAGAGTTTCTTAAAGGCCTTCCTTTCCTGGGGGGAAATCCACCCAGGGTGAAACCAGCTCGGGGCGGTTGTGATCCCAGTAATTGGGTATAAAATCTCTTCACTCCGGCCCTCTCATACGGCCATCTGTCCTCTGGACGGGGGCGATCAAGAGAGCTGCTGGGACCAACGAAAGAGGTACTAGATTTTATGAGTTACATTGTTTCAATCGATGCTCGGGAGATTCTCGATAGCCGGGGCAACCCCACCGTTGAGGTGGAAATTTTGACCGAGGACGGTGCTGTGGGACGAGCTGCTGTCCCTTCGGGCGCTTCCACCGGAGCTCACGAGGCGGTGGAATTGCGAGATGGCGAAGTGGATCGTTTCCTAGGCAAGGGCACCGCCAACGCGGTGCAAAACGTGATCGAAGAGATCGCTCCCGAACTGGTGGGATTCTCAGCTCTGGATCAGCTCGATATCGACCACCGCATGCTAGAGCTCGACGGCACGGCCAACAAATCCCGCCTGGGCGCCAATGCCATCCTCGGAGTCTCCATGGCCGTGGCTCGAGCAGCTGCCGAGAGCTTAGGACTTCATCTGTTCCATTACCTGGGAGGACCCTTCGCCCATCACTTGCCGGTTCCCATGATGAACGTATTAAACGGGGGCCAGCACGCCGACAACAACGTGGATGTGCAAGAGTTCATGATCGTGCCGGTGGGAGCTCCTACCTTCGCAGAAGCTTTGCGAGCCGGGGCTGAAGTGTTCGCTCATCTCAAGAAGGTCCTAAAGGGGCGTGGCCTGTCCACTTCGGTGGGTGATGAGGGCGGTTTTGCCCCCAGCCTCAAGAGCAACGACGAAGCCTTGGAGCTGCTGATGGAGGCCATCGAAAAGGCCGGTTATACTCCTGGGGAAGACATCTATCTGGCCCTCGATGTGGCGGCCTCCGAGTTTCACAAAGAGGGCTCCTACATTTTCACCAAGAGCGACAATAAGGCTCGCTCTTCCTCACAGCTGATCGATCTCTATGAGGCCTGGGCTCAGAAGTTTCCCATCATTTCCATCGAGGATGGCCTAGATGAGGACGACTGGGATGGCTGGGCCGAACTCACCCAACGCCTGGGAAGCAAGATGCAGTTGGTGGGCGACGACCTATTCGTCACCAACAACGAACGCTTACAGCGCGGTATCGATAAGGGCATCTCCAACTCGATTCTGGTGAAGGTGAACCAGATCGGGACCCTCACCGAGACTATGAGCTGCATTCGTCGGGCCCATCGAGCCGGTTACACCACGGTGATCTCTCACCGCTCAGGGGAAACCGAGGATTCCTTCATCGCTGATTTGGCGGTGGCTACCAACGCTGGACAGATCAAGACCGGGTCTCTGTGCCGATCGGATCGTGTTGCCAAGTACAACCAACTCCTGCGCATCGAGGACTTCCTCGGTGATGCGGCCCATTACCCAGGGCGCGCAGCCTTTCCGATTTTGGCTGCCGAATCTAAAGCAAAAGCTGTTCGCTGAGAGCAGAGCTGAACAGCATTGAGAAGTGGGAAGGCCTGGACCCGTTCGGGCCTTCTCACTTTGTATCCTTAGGTTTCTTTTTGCCTTTGGAGCGCTTGCTCGAGGCTCTAGTCTTGGCTTTCGGTTTTGTCGTTGGTGGCTCCGACGGCGATTCGGTTTCAGGACCGGCCTTCTCGGAACCCTGGCTCTCTGAGTTCGCTGCGCCTGTAGGCTCTTCTGACTGGTTCTGAGATTCAGGCCGCACGGGTCCCCTCTCCGAGGGGTCGGAGTTCTCTTTTCCGTCGTCGACTCTTTGAGCATCCGCTTGCGGTTCTTGGACTGGTTCAGGAATGTCGGGTCTGGATGGCGTCCAATGGCTTTCCACCGACAAAGCTTCCTGGGCGCTTTCACTTTCGGGTTCTCTGGTCTGCTTCTCGGTAACCTCCACCTTCTCGGTGAGGATCAACACTTCGGCAGCCTCTTCTTCCTCCTCTTTATTTTCGTTGAGAAAATTGAGATGGAACCACTCAAACAAGGTCTTGCCCATGGCGGCTACCGGTATGCCCAAGAGCATCCCCCAGATTCCGGCAATCTCGCCGCCGGCAAAGGCTGCGAACAGAACGAAAAGCTCAGAGACTCCCATGGCGTCGCTCATAAGTTTCGGCTGAACCGTGCGGTCAATAATCGTGTTGACCACATTCAAGGTGATCAAGACAATGGCAGCAAACCCGAGGCTCCCTTCGGCCACGTAACCCAGCACACCGCCCAAAATGGACGTAGCGATCACTCCCACGAACGGGATGGGATAAGTTAAGCCGGCAACGAAAGAGACCACTCCTTTGTATGGAAAGTCGATCCCCGTAACAAAAGTGACCGCCCACAGAGAGACAAAGGTCGCAAAAGCACAGACCAGTGAGGTGACGATGGTGGCTTTCAGATAGCCTCCGAATATCAACTGCATCTTGCTGGACAGTGAGAGGATCTCCTTGCGATACTGTCGGGGCAGCATGGTCAAGGCTCCTTCTCCCATGCCTTTCCAGGTCATCAGCATATACATGGAGACCAAGAAGGCCGTCATGATTAAGAAGATGCCAGACAGCAATTCGCCTAAGAAAGTGCCCAGCCATCGAATTGCGTTGGAAACCCAGACGCCGATGGTGCTTGCACTCTCCTGTACGAAGGTGGTCGACCGAGACAGGATCTCGTCGCGGTACTCCGCTGGGAGTTTAGCCAGGATCGGTTCGACCTTGTCGTTGATGGCTTGGGGAAGCTCTCGGGGGTCACTGATGGTGGATTGGAGGTTGATCAATCTCTGCACTTGATCTGAAAGTTGGGGCATCACCATAGCCCCTGCAGCCACCACGATTCCGATGAGAATACCAGCGACGATGGAAACAGCTAGGCCGCGCGAACACTTCTTGAACGGGCCGATGCGCTTGCCTTCGATGGCTTCCACAACGGGATTCAAGAGATAGGCGATGAGCCAGGCCGTGACAAATACGATGAGGGTGTTGGGGATCTGAGACAAAGCGTAGAGAAACAGGAGAGCTACCGCTGCCCACAGGATATGCTTCCAAAGCGGTGTGCTCGGTGTGACGATCTTACTCATGTTCCCCCTCATTCACTGCGGCTCCGAACGGATCAAAAGTCCGGTGTCCAATTGATTGGCCAGTTCCACGAAAACCTCAAGAAGTTCGAATTCCTCTACGAAGGCTCGGTCGGCGGGCATGCTCTCCATGACCAGTTCGACTCCAGGTTCGTTGGCGAAACCCCAGGAGGGATAGTTTCCTCGAGTGACGGGAAACCCTATCGTATCGCCGGTGCTGGAGAGACCGAAAAAACCCTTGTCTTCCCTCCACATCTTTGAAAAAGTGTGAGGAATAGGAGCACCGTGGGTGGCCTTCACCAACAGTCCGTGGCGACTGAGAAACACCTGATATCCATCGTTGAACTCCAGCAGCGCCGGAGGGCCTAATCCGTCCCAGGCGTAGAATTGGGGCCGTCCGTCCGGGTCGTAGTCGCCGTCGGCGTAAGAGATCCCGTTCATGCGAGGTTGGGCGATGGGCCAGCTTTTTTGGTGCAGCTGTTCCTTGGTCCAGGGTAGGGCTTGGGCGAGTTCGCGAAGTTGGTCGGGGTAAATGGGAGAGCCATCTATGGGAGCTTCGTTCCAGGGAGAGTCCGGCACCAGTTCGTTGAGGGCTCGAAAGAGAATGTCGACGTTGTAGACCGGACCTTTGCAACCCTCGAGGCCACCGAAGATCGACAATGGGCAAGGTTCGCAATAGTCTAAAATCTCGGGGTTGCCCCGAAACGCTAGAGATTGACGCATGGATTCCCATTGAAAAAGCGGTCGCCCGTCTCCGTAATAGTCTACGATCAATTCTTGCGGTTCCCGACAAGCACGGCCTTGAACTCCAAAGATGTCGATGGAGATCTCCCAGGGCTTTATGTAGGGTGTCGGTAGCATAGCCGCGGTTTCATTCCCAGCCAGAAGGCCACTCCCCTCCTGTTCACAAAGAGCCAGACCCCATGAAGATCTTTGCAATGAGTGACTTTCATCTCTCCCTGTCAGGAGCCAAGCCCATGGACCTGTTCGGCCCTCACTGGGAGAATCATCCTCAACGGATCGCCCAGGTGTGCGCCGAGATGATCTCCGACGACGATCTGTTTCTGATTCCCGGGGACCACTCTTGGGGTCTGCGCTTAGACGATGCCGAAGAGGATCTTCGCTTCATTGAGGGCTTGCCTGGCAGAAAAATTCTTTGCCGAGGGAATCACGATTACTGGTGGCAAGGGATCCAAAAAGTGCGCAAGCGTTTTCCTAGCCTCACCTTCCTGCAGAACGACGCCGTCACTATCGAGGGGCGGATCTCCATCTGTGGCAGCCGAGGTTGGACTTTGCCTGGAGCGCCCGGTTATTCGGCCAATAAGGATCAAAAGTACTTGGAGCGAGAGGTGCAGAGGCTTAAGCTCTCCGTTGGTCAGTTGGACCCCAAAGCTGAACTCAAGATCGCCCTGATTCACTATCCGCCGCTTTTCGGGCACGACTTGAACACCCCGTTTTCCGACCTTTTCTCCGAAGCGGGAGTGGACCTTTGCGTCTACGGGCACATTCATCTGAGCAACACCGGCCAGGAAGACGTGGTGTGCTTCAATGGTCGGCACCATCGCGTACAGTATCAACTGGTGTCCTGCGATACTCTCAGGTTTGTCCCTTGGCAGTACCGACGAAAGGGGATCGAAAATTTCTAGTTTTAATGTCCTATTGCCTTGGGCAAGTCAGACTCTTGGGCAGGGGCTGGGGCCCGCTTCAAGAACCGGCCGTTGATGTTTCTTCTGCGCTTCATCTTGCTCTTCGCGACCTGGTGCGCATTCTCGGGGATGTTTGATGCCCTCCATTTGAGCCTGGGGGTGTTGGCATCCTTGTGGGTGGCAGGGGTATCGACCCATATCGCCCTGACTGAGCGCTACCACCTTCCCCATGGGGCTTTGGTGTGGACCTTAAACATGCTGACCTACACAACTTGGTTGTTGGTTCAGGTGGTGAAATCCAATCTTCAAGTCATGAAACTGGCCTTCACCCCCAACGTTTTGGCTAAGCTCGACCCGGTTGTGGTAGAGTTTCGTACCCGCTTAGTGGGAGATTTCCCTCGTTTTCTGTTGGCGCATTCCATCACTTTGACTCCCGGGACGGTAGTCATAAGAGTGGATGGGGACCGGTTCACGGTGCACGCTTTGACCAAGAAATTCGGGGCTGGGGTACCCGGTCAGATGGAGGAGCGCCTGTTGAAGATATTCCACGGGGCCGAGGTCGTGAGCGATGGCTGACGTTCTGGCCTTGATTGGCTGCGTATTGGTTTTTCTGATGCTGCCCTTACTGTATCGGGCGGTGGTAGGCCCAACCTCAACGGATCGTATGATCGGGGTCAACATTATCGGCACCAAGACCACCATCATCCTGCTGATGATCGGGCTGATTTTTGATCGCCTAGATATGTTCATCGACCTGGCTCTGAGCTATGCCTTGCTGAACTTCTTGGCCTCGCTGGCCGCCGCTCGTTTGTTTGAGAGGATGGGGAGCGGAGACCTATGAGTTGGAACATTGTTGCGGGGCTATTTTTCGTGGTCGTCGGTTTGATTTTCTTCGTTGGAACGGTGTTGGGCGTGCATCGGTTTCCTGACCTCTATACTCGCATGCACGGGGCCTCCAAGGGGGACACTCTGAGTTCCATGCTCTTCGTTTTCGGGATCATTTTGCTGTCTCTCGACGGCTGGAGTACCGATGGGATGGTCCGGGCCTCCAAGCTGGCATTCATCATCGTCTTCTTGTTTTTATCGTCTCCGGCAGCCTCGCACGCCTTGGTAGACGCGGCCTATAAACAGGGCATTCGACCTTGGTCTCCCGGCACCCCAGAGCTTGACTGTCCGGGCGAGTCCCCGGATACCGAGACTGCAGTCGACGAAGCTGCCTCGAGTTCTGAAGAGTCCTTGACCCAGTCACCCCAGTCACCCCAGTCACCCAAGGAGGAACGCTGAATGCTTTGGATCCTGGAACTGGTTCTGCTGATCTTCATCGTCGGAACAGCGGTAGCAGCTCTGCAGAGTCGCTGCCTGATCACCTCATCGATCCTCTTGGGGGCCTACTCCTTCATGATGTGCTTGTCTTACGCGGCCTTAGGGGCACCGGATGTAGCCTTCACTGAAGCGGCAGTCGGTGCTGGAGCTGGAACCATCTTTTTCTTGGCGACTATCCTGAGAACTGGGAATAGGTCCAGCCGATGAGATGGATAGCTCTCTTCTTTTCCGTCTTTGTCGGAGTGCTGCTGCTCTGGGCTTCGGCCGATTTTCCCGATTGGGGCGACCCTGAGAGTCCTGCAAGCCTCCACCTTTCCGACAAGCTCATCGAGGAAGCCTACCCTAGCACCAAGGCCCCTAATATTGTCACCGTAGTGCTGGCTGACTATCGAAACTTCGATACCATGTTCGAAGCTATCGTGGTCTTCACCGCCGGCACCGCCATCTTCATCATCTTGAGGCTGCCCCTTGCTCCGGTGGCCCAAAGGAGAAACAGGCCGGAGGAGGACGTGGTCGACGAGGTGCTCCCTCGAGACCCGATTCTCGAGACCACGTGCCGAATTCTTTTTCCTCCGATTCACCTCTTTGGGCTCTATGTGCTGATCCATGGCCACTACAGCCCCGGGGGGGGATTCCAAGCCGGGGTGATTTTGGGGGCTTCCTTCATCCTATTGGCCATCGGCTTTGACTTGAAGGCGGCGTTGGCTCGATTATCGGAAAATTTGTACGAAAAGATGATGTCTTTAGGGGTTATCGCCTATGTCGGCCTAGGAGTCCTGTGCCTCATTCACGGGGGCAACTTCTTGGACTACCACGCCCTGGGTCACACTCTGGGACACATTTTTTCTCCTGCCGAATTGAGATCTCACGGTATATTGGTGGTCGAAGCGGTGGTCACCCTCACGGTGGGCACGGTGATCTTTGCCATCTACACCAACTTGGTTTCTCGCGGCACTCACAAAGGTGGTCTCTAGACTATGGGCTTCCAGGGACATTTCATTTACTGGTTTTTCATCATCTTGTTGATGATTGGGCTCTACGGTGCTATCGCTAAAGTCAATTTGGTGAAGAAGCTGATGGGACTGACCATTTTTCAGACAGCCATCATCCTTTTTTACGTGTCCATCGCCAAGAAGAACAACGCTACCATTCCGATACTTAGGGATTCCGACACCGGAACAGCTGCCAGTCTGATACAGCCCGAGCATTATATCAATCCCCTACCTCACGTTCTGATGCTCACCGCCATCGTCGTTGGGGTTGCCACTGTTGGGGTTGCCTTGGCGGTGATCGAACGCCTATATGCGCAGTATGGGACTTTAGAAGAGGACGAGATTCTCGCCGAGATAGCCAAATCATGACTTCGCATCTGCCAGTTCTCGCCATAGTCTGGCCCCTCATGGCCGGTCTGATCAGCTCGGTTCTCCCAGCTCGGGAGAGGCTGTTCAAGCTATGGGGGGCCGGAAATCTTCTGGCCTGCAACGCCATCAGTTTGGCTTTGGCTAGCAAGGTTTTGGAGAAAGGAACCTTAACCTATCATCTGTCAGGAATCGCTCCCCCTCAGGGCTTAGAGCTGAAGGTGACCACCTATTCAGCCTTATTGAGCGTTCTCATATCCCTGGTGGCTCTGATGGCTTTCATGGGAGGCCACGCTACCTGGAAAGAGCAAATCGGCCACCGCTTGCCGCGATACTTCACTCTCTGGCTTCTGTTGATAGCTTCTTATCAAGGATTGGCCTTGTCCAACGATGCTTTCAGCATCTACGTCATGCTGGAAGTTTCCTCGCTGGCCACCTACGGGCTGATCGCCTTCGGGGGAGGTAGGGCCTATCTGGCGACCTTCCATTACATCATAATGGGAACCATCGGGGCCAGTTTCTACCTGGTTGGGGTGGGCTATTTCTATATCACCACCGGAACCCTGAACATCGATGATTTGGCGGCTATCCTCAGTGGTCGCAGCGATTCGGTGACGGTGATCGTTGGTTTCGCTTTCATCGTCATCGGGTTGCTGATGAAGATGGCTGTTTTTCCTTTACACGCTTGGTTGCCCAATGCCTATACGTTTGCTCCCGACGCCACCAGTGTGGTGGTGGCCCCTTTATCCACCAAGCTCGCCGTCTTTCTCCTGTTTCATTTATTGTACGACATTTTCAACGGTCTGATACCGGTGGCCGCCTGGTCGAGCTTCATGATCGCGGTGGCTTGTCTGGGGATCGTCGCTGGAACGAGCCTGGCTTTGGCCCAACGAGATGTGAAGAAGACTTTCGCTTGCCTCATCGTGGCCGAGTCTGGATACATGCTGGGAGGGCTGTGGGTGGCCGACGAGCGTGGGACGGTGGGAGCCCTCTTCCATCTCGCCAACGACATGATCGCCACTTTGGCCTTGTTCCTGGTGGTCATCGCTTTGCAGTTGGCCGTGGGCGGGCGAAAATTGGTGGAAGTCAAGGGGCTCTTCCAGCGATCTCCCTGGGCCGGGGCAGCTCTGATCGCCGTGGCCTTGAACCTCATAGGAATTCCGCCCAGCGCCGGCTTCTTCAGTAAGTATACCCTGATGACCGGAGCCGTGGCCTCAGGGAACTATGAATTTGTGGTGGCCCTGGTCTTTGCTTCTCTAGGGAATGCGGTGATCTTTTTCCGAATGCTCGAACTGGCGTTCTTCAGCCCGGCAGAGCCGGAGGCTGAGGTGTCTGAAGAATTGCTTCGGAAGCGGCGAGGAACGGGCTTTCTGGCCTTCCTTTCCGCTTCGCTCTTGTTCGCTTTCGGGCTGGTGAGCTACCAAGTGATAGAGTTCTTCATCTTGCCTGTCTTGGGAACGGAGGTGGCTTGGTGATGGCGACTTCGAATTGGCTTCTCCTATTAATACTCTTGCCTGCGGTCTTGCCGTTCGTACTGATGCTGGTGGGACGAAACCCGAACCTGAGGGAGGCCGTTTCGGTCGCATTCGGACTGGTCAACCTCGGTCTAGTCTTCGCTTGCTATCGGGCCTTTGAAGCGGGGCACAGCCTGCAACTCAACGTGCTCGAGTTGGTGCACGGGGTCCCCCTGCTGTTTAGGGTGGACTCCTTGAGCCTCCTTTTGCTTTTGACGGCGGGGCTTTTATGGCCGGTGGCCACCGTCTACTCGGCGGGTTACCTTCGCGGCCACAACGAAGATAATCAAACCCGCTTTTTCTGTTGGTTTGGGGTGGCCATTGCAGCCACCAACGGTGCCGCTCTGTCTGGCAACCTTCTCACCCTCTACATTTTCTATGAGTTTCTTTCGCTTTCCACCTATCCGCTGGTCGCTCATCATCAGAACGAAGAGGCAAGAGCAGGTTCACGGCGCTATCTCACTTTCATTCTGGGTGGGTCTATCGGACTGGTTCTGCCGGCCATGATCGTCATTTACACCAAGACCGGAAACCTGGACTTTGGCTCGGGGATGGGAATTCTTCAAGGTGGAGGGGTGGAAGCGGTGCTGCTGACTCTGGCTTTTCTGTTTGGTTTTTCCAAAGCCGCAGTCATGCCCATGCATCCTTGGCTTCCGGGAGCGATGGTGGCCCCCACTCCGGTTTCCTCTTTACTCCACGCCGTAGCCGTGGTGAAGGTCGGAGTGTTTTCAGTTATCCGGGCCCTCTTCGAAGTGCTTGGACCGTTCACCCTGATCGAGTACGGCAGTCAGTACTGGGTGACGGCTTTCTGCGCGGTCACTGTTTTTGTCTCCGCCGCTATCATGGTCAGCCAAGACAATCTGAAGCGATGCCTCGCTTTTTCTACCATCGGCCAACTCTCGTACATCCTGCTTGCGGTTTCCCTGCTGAATAAAGACGGGATCACCGGGGGTTCGGTGCACATCGTCATGCATGCCTTCGGAAAGATTACTCTGTTCTTTTGTGCCGGCGCCATCGCAGTTCACGCCCACAAGAAGTACATCTCGCAACTCGATGGGCTGGGGCGGGCCATGCCTTGGACTTTTGGGGCTTTCACCCTGGGATGTTTGGCCATCATCGGCCTGCCCCCGACCGGTGGGTTCCTGAGCAAGTGGCTAATCGTGACCGCTGCCATCAAGTCGGGGATGCCCATCTTGGCAGGCTTGATTCTGGTTTCCTCGCTGCTGAAGGCTTGGGCCTTCTTCCCCATTATTTTTCGAGCTTTTTGGGCCGATCCTCCGGAAAGTGAAGAGCATCCTAAGTCCGACGCTTCTTGGTTGATGAGAGGGCCCTTAGTGCTCACCGCCTGTGTCTCAGTGCTGCTGTTCTTCTTTCCGAATGTGTTTATAGGATTAGCCGAAGACTTCACCCGAACCTTGCTTGAAGCTGGAGGGAGCAACCAATGACCGAAGAGTCCCCTGATCGTGAAGTGGCCTTCGGCGCCGTCAGTCCATTCCCTGACCTCTTTTGGTCCGTTTTTGTGGTTCTGTCGATCTACCTCTTGGTGATCTTTATCAACACCGGCGGAGACTTCTGGCTGAAAGGTGGCCACTGATGACACCATCTCTCAAGCGAATTCTGGTTCTTTTGCTGCTGCTCGCCGGTGGACTGCTCTCGACTCAATTGTTCTTCCGTCCCGAGCACTATTATCTGGCTTGGGAGCGCTGGTTCGGCTTCTACGGAGCCTTCGGCTTTGTCAGTTGTGCGGCTCTGGTGTTCCTGGCCAAGTTGGTGCTGCGACCTTTGGTTCAGGTCAAATATGAGGAGGAGGGACCTTGAGTTCGATTCACCCCTCGGTGATATTGCTCGTTGGCGCTCTCCTGGCCCTCTTGCCTAGGGGGCAAGTCCGACATACCTTGGTGCTTCTTGCTCCGGCCCTGGCTCTGGGGGTTGCGCTGGGCTTAAACGAGCAGCAAGCGATCGTGAACCTTGGCGGGCTATTCGAGTTGCGCGTTCTGGAAGTCACCATCTGGAACCGGCCCTTTGCGGTGATCTTCTCTCTGGTGGCCCTGCTGGGTTTGCTTTTTGCTCGACCTTTGGATCGAAGAGGGGAAGATTGCGCTGCTCTGGTCTACGCCGCTGCAGCAGTGGGAGCGGTCTTAGCAGGCGATCTGTTCACTTTCTATTGCTGGTGGGAGATCCTGGCCTTGGCCGCCACTTTCCTGGTCTTTGGTGGGGGGACGCCGGAATCCCGAAGAGCGGCTTTTCGCTATCTTATTTTCCACATCGCCGGGGGCTTGATCTTAATGATGGGGATACTCTGGCGTTTGGCGGTGGGTTACGATGCGGCTATCGGGCCCATCGGTTTGGATTCTCCCGGGGGCTGGTTGATCTTCTTGGGTATTGGCATCAACTGTGCCTGGCCGTTGGTCCACACCTGGCTCACCGACGCTTATCCGGCGAGTTCGGCGTCCGGGGTACTCTTTCTGGCGGCTTTCACCACCAAGACTGCGGTCTATGCCCTCTTGGTCATGTTTCCCGGCACCTCAGTTCTGGTGGGCATTGGGGTGGTGATGGCCATCTTTCCCATCCTCTTTGCCATCATCGAAGATGATTTGAGAAAGGTGCTGGCCTACTCGGTGATCAATCAAGTGGGCTTCATGGTGGTCGGGGTTGGAATTGGCACCGAACTTGCACTCAACGGGGTGGTGGCTCACGCCCTCACCGATATCGTCTTTAAGGGTCTCCTGTTCATGACCCTGGGAGTCTGCCTCTATCGGACGGGGTGCACTAGAGCCACTGAATTGGGGGGACTTTTCAAGCAAATGCCATGGACTGGGGTATGCTGTCTCATTGGAGCAGCTTCCCTTTCGGCTATCCCGGGATTTTCCGGTTTCGTCTCCAAGAGTATGATCAGTTCCTCGGTGCGCTACGAAGGAGAGCTCTACGCCTGGGCGGTCTTGGGATTACTGGTGGCTTCAGCCGGGGTCTTGCCAAAGGCGGGAGTCAAGGTTCCACTCTATGCTTTCTTCGCTCGGGAACCTCGTATCAAGACCACCGATGCCCCAGCAGCCATGAAGGCCGCCATGGCCACTTGCGCTGCTGTCTGCCTCTTGGTGGGCCTCTTTCCACAGCAAATCCTGTATCCGTTGTTGCCTACGGAAGTATCCTACAACGCCTATAGCCTGGCCAACGTGGTCTCCCATTCGCAACTCCTGGTTTTTTCAGCCCTGGCTTGTGTGTTGATGATCCTAGCTGGGGTTTATCCTAGGGAGATTCGGGCCAAAAATTTGGATTTTGAGGTGGTATGGGGTGGCCTCTGTCGAGGTCTGGGACGCCTCTTTGACCAGGCCTTCAACGGAATTCACACTCTGGGGTACAACATCTTTTTGGTCTGGTTGCCCGATAAAGCCGCTTACTTTTTTGCCCATGCTCCTGCACGAATTTCGGTTTGGTTCGTGACCAGACGTTTGGTCATGCATGGGAAGAGCCACGAAGAGATCGAAGAGTCTAAGGCCGGACTATACCTCAGCTACCGTAAGAATACCCTACCGGTTGGCACCAGCACCCTCTATGCCATTGTGCTGCTGGCCATTTTGGCGGTGCTGGCCCTCCGATAACGGATTGGCGGGAACCCGGGCCGGGTGAGCGAAAGACTAGGCATGACGCATCGCAATGTACTTTTTGAATCGCCTTCGGAGCTTGAAGCCGGAGAGGGCGGGGTCCCGCCAACTCGCTCGGAGCCTCAAAGGGTGGCTGCTGGTCTCCCGGCCGTGCTGTCCACGCTCAAGGTGATGTCCGATCAACCTGGTCTGGTCCGAGGTGGCAAGACTCTGCTGGCGGCGAACCAAGACGGGGGGGTGGACTGCCCGAGCTGCGCCTGGCCTGATCCGGAGCACCGCAGCCTATTTGAGTTCTGTGAGAACGGGGCCAAAGCCCTGGCCGATGAGACCACCAAGGCCAAAGTCGGTCCCGAGTTCTTTGGGCAGTTCTCGGTGGAAGAGTTGTCTCGCTGGACCGACTTTTCTTTGAACCGTTTAGGTCGGCTCACCGAGCCCCTCTACCTTGCAGCGGACTCCCTTTTTTATCGCCCCATACCCTGGGAGTTCGCTTTCACTCTGATCTCGGAGCGCCTTAGTGCCTGTTCCTCGCCCGACCGTGCAGTTTTCTACACCTCTGGGCGGGCTAGCAACGAGGCGGCTTTTCTTTATGGGACTTTGGCCAGAGCTTTTGGCACCAACAATCTGCCCGACTGCTCCAACCTTTGTCACGAGTCCAGCGGAGTGGCTTTGGGACGGACCATCGGCATCGGCAAGGGTACGGTCACTTTGGATGATTTCACCCGCACGGAGTTGATTCTGGTCATCGGTCAAAATCCCGGCACCAATCATCCCCGAATGCTCAGCGCCTTAGAGCAAGCCAAGTCGGTGGGCGCCACCATCGTTTCCATCAATCCTCTTGCTGAGGCCGGCCTTTCCAGATTTAAGAATCCCCAGGATTTCCTCAATCCGGTTAAGGGCCTAAAGACCGTTTTGGGCTCGGGTCAGGCGTTAGCCGACTCCCATCTGCCGGTGCGACTGGGGGGGGATCTGGCGCTCCTCAAAGGGGTTGCCAAGACTTTATTGGAGTGGAGCGATGACGGCAGGCAAGTTTTCGATGAAGCATTCATCGCGGAAAAGACCGAAGGCTTCGAGGAGTTTTGCCACGACCTTCGGGCCCAGAATTGGGAGGAATTGGAAGCCTCCTCAGGTTTGGAGCGAGAGGCCATCCGAGACCTGGCTGCTCGGGTTGCCGCTACCGAGCGGATCATTGTTTGTTGGGCAATGGGATTAACCCAGCACCTAAACTCGGTGCCCACCATCACCCAAATCGTCAATCTCTTGCTCTTGCGGGGAGCCATCGGAAAGCCTGGAGCCGGGGTCTGTCCGGTGCGCGGACACAGCAACGTCCAAGGGGACCGAAGCGTGGGCATAAATCACCGTCCAGGGCCGGCATTTCTTGAAAGTCTGGGTCGAGAGTTCGAGTTTCAAGCGCCCACCAAGGCGGGCTTTGATGTGACCGAAGCCATCGAGGCTATGCTTGAGGGACACGTGGACGTGTTCATGAGCCTAGGGGGCAATTTTCTTTCGGCCTCTCCCGACACCGCGCAGACCGCAGCGGGTCTGCAGAGGTGCCAACTTACGGTCTCTGTTGCTACCAAGCTCAATCGCTCTCACTTGGTCACGGGGAAAGAGGCCCTGATCCTACCCTGTCTCGGTCGAACTGAGATCGATGTACAAGCGAGCGGACCGCAGTTCGTCACAGTGGAAAATTCCATGGGTAAGGTTCATCGGTCTCGAGGGCACCTAGAGCCAGCTTCACCTCACCTGCTTTCCGAGGTCTCCATCGTATGTGAGCTTGGCCTTCGCCTGGCTCCAAAGGCCAGTATCGATTGGCTGGCCTTGGCCTCCAACTATGACGAGATCAGAGACGCCATCGAGCGAGTGCTGCCGGATTTTTACCAATACAACCGTCGGGTTCGGGATGAGAATGGTTTTTATCTTCCCAACGGGCCGCGAGAAGGACGATTCACCACCCCTTCTGGCAAGGCTCAGTTTTCCGTGGCTCAGATCAGCGATGAAGCTCTGCCTGCAGGGCATCTGTTTCTCATGACTATGCGCAGTCACGATCAGTTCAACACTACTATCTATGGCTATGAGGACCGCTATCGGGGTATCAAGAACAGTCGCCGACTCCTTTTTGCCAACCTCCAAGACTTGGCCGATTTGGGCCTTCATCCCGGCAGCACCGTGGATTTGGTCTCCAACTACGAAGGGGTGGAACGGCGGGCTGCAGGATTTCAAACCGTAGCCTACCCCATTCCAAAAGGTTGCTGTGCGGCTTATTTTCCGGAGGCCAATCCGGTGGTACCGCTGTCTCATAAAGACCCCCAGAGCGGGTGCCCTGCCTCCAAAAAGATCATTGTTCGTCTGGCACGGCCCTAGGCGCATTCAGGACCCTAAAGTGCAGAAGAAGCGCTGTACGACAAAGCGTGCGATCCTTCGCCTGACCACCGATGGGGCCAGTCGCCGGTCGGACACCCTGGTGGCCGAGGAGCCGCTCAATGTTCTCTTCCAGTCCTCGGACGGAAACGTTCAACGACTGGCAGCCACCATGCGGACTCCCGGTCAGGACATCGAATTGGCGGCGGGACTTCTTTTTTCCGAAGGCTTGATTGCCAAGCGGGTGGAGCTCGGGACCTTGGACTTTTGTGTGGGCGGCGGACCCAATGAGCTCAACCGTGTGGTTGCCCGATTGCGCCTCAGCGAGGCCACTTGCCAAGAACGCCTGGGACGGCGTCCCTCTCTGTCTCTCCCTCAGTCGGCTTGCGGTATGTGCAGCTTCGACGAGTTAGGACAGGTGAACGCCTTGCTGGATTGGGCTGCCGAGCAGGGGCTTGGCAATTCCGAGTCCCGGGTGGGCCTGGAGGATTCCGCTGAAGCCTTCTCGGTGCTGAGCGCTGCCTCCGAAAGGTTCCTCAAGGTTTGTCCGGTGTTCGCTAAGACCGGAGCCTGCCACGCAACCATGGTGCTGGAAACTACCGGAGAGTTGCTGGGGGTTGCTGAGGATGTGGGGCGGCACAACGCCTGCGACAAGGCTTTGGGCCGGCTGCTGCTGACGGACTCAGGTTCAGAGCGCTTCGCCCTTCCCCCGGGCTGCGGCCTGCTCTTCAGCAGCCGTCTGTCTTTTGAATTGGCGGCTAAAGCGGTGCGGGCCGGGAGCGGTTTCATGGCATCCTTGGGGGCACCCACAGACTTGGCAGTTCGCCTGGCCGAGCGCTGCGGAATCCCCTGTTACGGCTTCGTTGGCTCCCAGCGGGTCAATCGTTATTGATTGGACCCACCCGGAGGGTAAAGGATCCCGGTTTTTCTCGGTGTATAGGCAGACATGCTCAATCGTGCTTTATCCCTAGTTCGCCGGGCCCTGGTGCCTGGGCTTATGCTGTGCTTGTTGACCTCGGGCAATTCCGAAACCTTGATTCCTCCGGGAACTGAGGTGCGACATTTGCCCAACGGAATGCAAGTGGTGGTGGTTCCCTCGGACACCCCCGACGTGGTCGCCCTGCAGTTGGTGATGCGGGTGGGCTCTCGTGACGAGGTTGAAGAGGGCAAGTCGGGCTTTGCCCATTTCTTCGAGCACCTGATGTTCCGTGGCACCGAACGATATCCGGTGGATTTGGCTCAGGACATGCTCAAGGAGGCCGGCGCCGATTCCAACGCTTGGACTTGGCACGACCAAACAGTCTATCATAAGGTCTTCCTAAAGGACGATCTCGACCGTATCCTTGATTATGAGGCCGACCGATTTATGCGCTTGAAGTATGAAGAGGCGGAGTTTCGCACCGAGGCTCTGGCCGTGCTCGGGGAGTACAATAAAAATAGCTCGGACCCGTATCGCAAGATGATGGAAGCTCTTCAAGCCACCGCCTTCGATGAACACACCTACGAGCACACCACCATGGGCTTTTTGGAGGATATTGAGCAGTATCCGGAAGGCTACGATTACAGTTGGCAGTTCTTTGATCGGTTTTACCGTCCTGAGTACGCCAGTCTGGTGCTCGTCGGCGACCTAGATCAAGAGTCGACCTTCGCCCTAGTGGAGAGATACTTTGGAGCTTGGGAGCCGGGGAGCTATGTTTCTGAGATCCCGGAAGAGCCCATTCAAACCAAGGCCCGGAAGGCTCACATCGATTGGCCCTCCCCCACTCTACCTTGGTTGATGGTGGCCTATAAGGCCCCCTCATTTGAAGACCTCGAGGCCACAGCAGCTCTAGAGTTGTGGGAATCTTTGATGTTCTCCCAGACCGGTGAATTGTATCAAAAGCTTGTCCTGGAAGACAAAGTTGTGGACCAGTTTCGCCCTTTTTTCTGGAAAAAGAAAGACCCCTTTGTGGTGGGGTTGGCCGTTCGAGTCACCGATCCTCAAGCCTTTTCCGAGGTCCAAGAACAGGTCTACAGAACCTTCGAGGGGGCAAAGAAGATGGACCTCTCGGCAGAGCGTCTCGAGCGGGTCAAATCTCGTCAGCGCTACTCCGCCCTGCTGAACCAGGATTCGCCCGGGTCGGTGGCCCAGGCACTGGCTTTCCAACTCTCGTTGGATACCGATTTGGAGGCCCTTGACCGCTACCATCGGAAACTGGCCTCGGTGACTCCTGAAACCCTAAAGAGAGTGGCAGAGGAGGTGTTTCGTCCGTCGGGACGGACCACCGTGACTTTGAAACAGAAAGAGAGGACCAAGCAATGAAGCGATATTTCAAGAGTCTGGCTCTGCTAGGATTGATACTGCTTTGGCCCCTCGGGGCTTTCGGTCAATCCTTGGTTGAGTTGCCAGGGGATAGCCCTCTGATTCAAGTTCGAGTCCAGTTTCTCACCGGTGCAGCCGACGATCCCGAAAGCCTCCCTGGAACGGCGCATCTGACTTCTGCGCTTCTCAGCCAAGGAGGCAGTCAGGATCGAAGCTATGGGGACCTCCTGGAACTCTTCTATCCCTGGGCGGTCTCGGTGGACAGCACTGTGGACAAAGAAATGACCACCTTCTCAGCTGCTTTTCATCGAGATCACCTAGACCTCTTCACCCCCGTTCTGGTGGAAATGCTGACCCGCCCAGGGTTCCACTCAGATGATTTGGCCCGCCTTAAGGAGCAGACCAAGAATTTCTTGACCCAGGAACTCAGGGCCAATAATGATGAGGAGTTAGGGAAGGAAGTCTTGTACCTCCAACTCACCCCGAGTTACCATCCTTATGGGCATCATAATCTGGGCACTCTCACTGCCTTGGACTCCGTGACCGAAGAGCACCTTCGGGACTTCTATCATCAAAATTTTCATCCTGAGAACTTGGTTCTCGGAGTGGCGGGAGGATACCCTGACGGATATCCCCAAGAACTTCTAGAGACCCTGAAGGCCAATCTTCCTCAAGACCAAGTGCACGCTGTGGAGGGAGGTAGGGTCCTTGATATTCCCCACGGGCTTGGCAAGACTTTGAGAGCAGCGCTCCCTCAGCCCCCCAATAGGCCCACCAAAGAGGCCGCTCCCGAGTTGCCCCTACCGGTGGCCCCTCACGGACGTCGAGTGACTTTGGTGGAAAAGGACACCCGTTCCGTGGCTCTTTCGCTGGGCTTCCCCATAGAGGTCAATCGGGCCCACCCAGACTGGGCGGCTCTCAATTTGGTTCGCTCATTCCTGGGCGAACACCGCTCTAGCAACAGTCACCTCTATCAGCGGTTGCGGGAAGCTCGAGGCTTGAATTATGGAAACTATGCCTACATCGAATATTTCCCTCGGGGAATGTTTCTTATGCGTCCCGAACCGAACTACGCCAGAAGGCAGCAACTTTTCTCCATCTGGGTGCGCCCGGTTCAACCCGAAAACGCCCTCTTCACCTTGCGCGCCACTCTCTTCGAATTGGAGAAGTTGGTTCGGGACGGATTGACCGAAGAGCAGTTTGAAGCTACCCGCTCTTTTCTGTTGAAAAACGCACCAGTGCTGGTTGAGAGCAGTTCCACTCGCTTGGGCTACGAATTGGACCAGAAGTATTACGGACTTCCATCCTATGTGCCCTGGCTTCGAGCCGAACTTCAGAAGTTGACTCTCGAGGACGTGAATGAGGCTCTGAGGCGCCATCTTCAAGCGGACAACCTGGAGATCGTCATGGTGACCAAGAGCGCCGGCGATCTTAGGGCTGAGCTGCTCAAGGGGGCTCCCTCACCCATAGAATACAACAGCCCCAAGCCGGACGACATCTTACAAGAGGATAGGGTGATCGAAGGCTTTCCACTAAACTTGAGTGAAGTCCGTGTGGTTCCTGTGAGTTCGGTTTTTCGGTAGAGGTAGAGCCTCTACTGGTGAAGGGAGGACCTTGAATCCCAAGAGATGGGGTTTGGCTCTCGGGGCATGGCTTGCGCTCTTGGGAGCCTTCGTAGGGTTGGGACCTCTGGTGTTGCTCGCTCCGGCTTTGCTGTCGAGGTTCTTGCGAGGCTTGGGCCCCAAGCGGGCGTTCTTGTATTCTGCGCTGTGGGGATTGGCCTTTGCTTGCGTGTTTCACCTCTGGGCGCTGGTCAACGGGCCGTCCTATTGGATATTCCTAACTTTTTTCCGGGGTCTGCCTTGGCTTGCCTTCCCCCTTCCGGCTCTGCTTTGGCTTCATTTCTCTTTGCGGGATTCGCTCTGGTCCAGGGTTCTAGGAACCGGCTTGGGTTATGCCCTAGTGAGCTTTCTTCTGCTTTCGGGGCCATCAGGCTTCGACTGGGAAACTCCCATGGCGGCACTGTCCTCTAGGCCCGAATTGCTAACGACCTTGCCATGGCTTGGTCTTTCGGGAGCCGCCTTTCTTCTGGGAGGAATCTCTGAACTTCTCAGCAGTTGGGAGCGGCGAGGGGTGCAGGCGGGGTTTTGCCTTCTGGGTCTGTGGCTGATGCTGAGTTGGAGTTTGCATCCCACACTCGAAGCTCAGGAACTCGAACTGATGTCTGGGGTGGGATTAGTTCATACCGAACGAGCTCAAGAGCAGAAGTGGAACCAGGATTTCGAAAGGGAGCTTAAAGGAGAGTTGGCTCACTACACTCGTCTGGCAGCCGAGCATGGGAGCAGCCTAGTGGTTTGGCCGGAAACAGCTTGGCCGGTGAGGGACCTCAGACGTCTGCAACAGGAGGTGAAAGTGGTGTCCGGGTTGGCGCGAAACCTACAAATCGAGATCCTGGTTTCCTCCATGGAGACCAGCAGGGACGGATGGTTCAACTCGGTCACCCAAGTTTCTGAAACCGGGCGTTTCGTTCAGGAGTACCGCAAGCGACGATTGGTGCCGTTTGGTGAATACGTTCCCTTACCGGGAGTCTTGGGGACGGCTTTTCTAAGAGTGAAACCCTTCCCCGACGAGAATCAACTGCTTCCGGGGAAGGAGCGGGTGGTCTTCGAGTCTCCTTTGGGTCGCTTTGCCGTTCTGATTTGTTATGAATCCATGACCGTTGGCCCGGCAACAGAGGTTGCCACTGAGGTGGACTTCTTCCTAGTGGTGACCAACGATGTGAGTCTGGGGTGGGACTTTGCCAAAGAGGCCCACTTTCGTTCAGCCATCCTGCGTGCCGCTCAGACCAGGAGACCGGTTTTGCAAGCCTCAAATGCGGGGGTTACGGGGTTCATAGCCTCCAATGGTGCGGTCTTGACTCGCACTTCTCCTGGTCAAACAGGGGCGATACTGTTAGACTTGGAATCGGGTGGGCAGAGTCGTGAGATGGTAGAGCAACGATAAGTGATCTCGGTGAAGTCAAGACCCGGAGTATTCTCTAAGGCCGCGGCAGTATCGCTGCTGGAAGTGATCATCGCTTTCTTGATTTTGCTGATTGCCATTCTGACTATGGTGGGGTACACCGCCATGATTCATCGGTCGGCCAGCGAAAGTAAGCATCAAGCCCAAGCTTCCATGGAGGCTCGAAGTTTGCTAGAGCGAGTTCGGGACTTTCCTCCCCTGTTCGAACAGGCCTTGAACGACCCTGATGGCTATCAAGAAACGAAGATCGAGTATCTATTGGACGACGAGGACGATCCGACCAAGAACGAGGTGGGCCGGAAAGCGGCAGCCACCTTCCGACTGCAGGCCAGGGTCTTTCCCATCACCGATGAGATGTACCGCATCGTGGTCACCGGCGTTTGGGACGACGACGGGCGACAGCGGAGGGTGACCTTGGAGAGCCGAACGTTGCTCGTACGGTAGCGCGCGGCCTTCTCAGCCTTCGGGAACGATCTCCCAGGATTTGATGCGGGTCTGAATTCCGTCAGGACCACCGACTAAACTGCTTCCTGCCCCAAAGAAAGCTTGGGCGTTGGTGGTCACCATGGCTCCTTGGTAGAAGCTCGCAGTGGCGTCCTCCATATCGGCTCCCAGCACGGCCCCAACCACTCGAACTTGGCCGGCCAAGGAGATGTGGCCGTTGGCTTGGGCCACTCCTTGGAAGTAGGAGTACCCAGGTAGTCGAGCATCGAAGCGGTTGGAGGCCCCCCCTAGAAGGCGCGCCACATAACCATCGCTTTCGATGGACTCGTTGTAGTCTATGCCTGCCAAATCCATGAGCGGCGAGCCCTCGGAGTAGGTAGCCAGAACCTCGTCGGCGATATAGCTGCTCGAGGAACTCTGAGAACCACTGCTGCTGCATCCTCCTCCCCCATCATCTCCACTGGAAGAGCCGGCCCAACCGGGCTGGAAAACAAAGAGCAGAATGAAGAGAACCCCGAGGTAGTTTAGGGTCCGCCTCCCCAACTCTCGAGTTGCGGAAGGAGGCTTCTTGAATCGTTGAGCCATTGTTTTGTCTCCTCTGTGAGTCCTGGGTAAATGTCGGTGCCATCACCGTTGTACCATAACGAAAACTCTGAATCCGGGCTTCCCACCGACTGGTCAAACCAAGAGAAAAACTCTGTCCCTCTTGGGGCCGAAACCGGCAGTGCCACGGAAAGATCGGTGGAAGCTTCGATGGGCATCTTGGCAAAATAGTCTCCCACTTCATGGAAGACGGCATTTTGCACCTCTCCGTCTTCCACGGCGGTTTGGGGGTGGGTGATCAGCAGCGACTGGTCCACGTACAACTTTATGCCCTCTTCAATACTGGGGTCGAAGGTGGCGTCGGTGCGCACTAGGGCATCCCCATTGACCACCACTTGCCCCTCGCCACCCAAACCTCCCAGGAATCGAGCATCCCCGTTGATGACTAGGGTGGTTCCTTTGGGAACGATCACCTTGCCGTGGACTTCCACGTCTGCGTTCACTTCGGTGCTGCCGGCGAGCACTCCGGGACCAAGGGTGGTGGCGGTGGCAAAGGAGCCGCTGGCCATCTGCACCGGGTCTAAGCGGTATTGCTGTTTGACAGTGTTGGTCAACTCCACCATGGATACTCTCTCTAAGTCAGGATCGAAGTTGCCTCTGGTAGACAGTTCCCCGGTAGCATGGAGCAGTGGATTCGAGCCCGAAGAGTGAAACTCTCGACCGACGTACGAGTGCGCCCCGCCGCTTTGGTAGGCGGTGTAGGCGTGACCTGGTCGAGCGACGGGGCTCGAGGGTGAGGCGATGGCATTCACGTAGGCACGATCGAAGACGTAAACTTTGCCATCCAGGGTCAAGGCTTGCATCCCGGCGGAATCGGGTTCGAGTTCAGCTCGGATGGTGCGCTTTACGCGGCCATACTCTCCGGTGGACGTCACCCGGGCCACTCGGTTGCCAAACAGTTGGTTGTCCACCGACACTTGATAGGTGCCTTGGGAGTCGGTCAAGGTGCCTTGGAAGTTCCCGGTGAAGTGCTTGTTTTGCTGCAGTCTGAGCATGGCTTCAAAGACACCCGCTTCAGCGGCACCCAGAGCCACGTTTCTTTTGTGCACTTGGGAGACGAAGAGCACCCCACTGCTTCCCATTTTGAGACCAACCGATATAAAGACCAAAAGCGTGGCCGCTACGATCAGGATCGAGACGAGGGCTATACCTCTGCGCGATGTCATCGTCCACCTCTCATCTGTACTTGCACCGTAGACTCGAAAGCCACCGGTTTGTCGGTATTTCTATGCACGGCTCGGATCCGAACCGCCACTCGAGAGCGTCCAGCGGGGGTGGCTTCAAAAAGCTCCACATTGGGCACTAACAGTTGCCGTTGCGGTCCGGTCGCCAAGGCCAAAATCGGCAAGCTGTCAGAGAAAACCTGATGCAAGAGTTCCCCGTGTAAAAAGGGGTATTCTCGCCGCCAGAGGTTTCCGTCTTGGAGGTACAACAGCACGTTCTTCTGCCAGGTCCGTCCCGGAGTCTGCACCTCGAGATCCAGAAGATCGGCGTCGGGTATAGCAGAGTTGGTTCCCGTATAGGCCTTGTCGCTCAGGAAACTCAAGATGTCAGGAGCCGTGGTCACCGAAGCGCGATCCAAGGGGCTCATCTCGGTGACCAAGCGGTCGAACAGCATGGACACCCCGCGCTGAGCGGCCAATTCTGCCTCGGCTTGGTTGGTGATGCGCACGCTCGGCATAATCGAGCCCATGGCAAGCGCCAAAACCAAAGCGAGCATGGCGTTACTCACCAGGAGTTCGGTCAAGGTGAATCCAGTTATGTGTCGGGTCGTCGGTCGCATCTTGAGGGAGAATTCTCCCGAAATTGAGTATAACAAGAAAACGGTCTTCCCCCAAGGGAAATTCTTGTAGAGGATGCCAAGAAATATCTCTTGGTGACGTGGTAGGAACGGCGTCTCAAACTTTGTGTGGCGGAAAAAGTGCGAAGTGAAACTATACTCTGGTATACCAGCGATTGCTGCGTTCTAGGGTGTGATGCATCCGGTACTGGGAATTATTCTTTGTGGCAGTAAAAACTTTAGGAGGATCTCCATGATCTCAACGTTGAAAACCCTCAGTCTCGCGCTCGCCATGGCCTTGACTCTCGCTGGCTGCAGTTCGGAACAGGTTGCCCAAGATGAAACCCAAGACCGTATGGCAACCGAACAGTTCGCGACGACCGCCGAATATACCGAGCCGGTGGGCGAACCTCTCACGACCGCCGTAGCGGTTGAAGAAGAGTTAGAAGACGGGCAGCAGATGGCCTATGACTCGTACACTGAAGTCACCGAGATTGATGTTGAACCCGAAGAGGGCAGCGCCACCGAGGATGATTCCGAAGATGAAGAGGACGAGGACAGCGAAGACGGCGAGGAAGAAGGCTCCGATGAGGACTCGTCCGAGAATCATGAAGACCCTGAGTCGGAGCAGGACAATCTCTAGAATTCATCTGCCGAAACAGTTGAAAGTTTCATCTGTAGCGAAGGTCTGAGTCGCTACCAAACCAACAGAGCCGTCTTCTGAATAGGGAGGCGGCTCTGTGTCCGTTTCCCTTCAGACATGTAGCCTAACAGCAGAAGCATCAGCAGCTTGGGACCTCTCGGGTCAAGCCAGAGAAACTCCGAACCCCAGCCCTGGTCTTTGGGCGCCTTAGGGTTTGGCTTCAAGGCCAGAAGCCACTCCCGCAACCTTGCTCAAACTCCTAGAAACGCTAGACAAAACCCTCTCCATGCTTGAGGACGACATGCAGGAGTCCGAACGAGAAGGGAGCGCTTGAAGCAGACTCTTTCGAATTGGTCACCAAAGTTAACAAGCTGGAAAAACGAAGAGCCTTCCATGGCAATCTCAGGGCTTTAGCCTGTTAAGGTGGGAGGTGCGCGAAGATGAGAAGGTATACAAGTTCGGTGGGATTTGTCTTGTTGGTCTACGTCCTTTGGGGGCGGCCGAGCTTGCCGCCGCAGGAGTTTGATGGGTTCGGCCTGGGGGGGAAACAGGTACTCCAGCACATTGGAGTGGATTATCGTTCCGAGGGACAGTTCAAGAAGGTCGAAAAAGAACTGTCCCGAGTTATACGGGATGTACTCCTCGGTCCGCCCACAAAGCAAAAGGACTTCGGATGCTCTGACTCACCCGAATACTTAGGACCACAGCTCTTCGAGCAGGTGATCTCACCACTCGATCTGTCTAGGGTAAACGGCAATCAAGTATATGCGATGAGCCACGACCTTCCTCTTCAGACTCGGTCGTCGGACCTAGAGCTCCGGCGGTTGGAGTTCGATCGTCTCTTCAGTGACCTCCACGGTTCGGGTTTCGAGGATCAGTGTGGTCCGGGGGGTGGCTCGCATCAACTACCCAACGGGCCGTTTTCGATGGAGTTTAAGGTTGTGCAGTCGAATCTTTTGTCTTCGGGGCAGGCTTCCGCGGCCATGGCCATCAACTGGATGACCGGACAGCGCTTGACTGACAAAGACATCGATCAGACATACGGATTCCATATCCTGAGCGCCCTAAAAAGCGAAAGCCTTCCAGTGGGTTTCGACTGGTCTGATGCTGGAAATTTTTCCGAGCAAAACTGGCTTCGGATTTGTGATACCCTGAAGCATAATCTGCCGGTTCTCCTAGCCTTCGATGGAGAGCTTTCCCCTTTGAAGGGAGGTCACATCGTCTTGCTCGTCTCGTCGCAGGGGGAAACGGTACGTTATCTGGACCCCTTTGATGGTCGACTGAAGCAGACGAGCAGAACGGCACTGCTCAACGCTCCTTCTCATCCAGATGGCAATTTTGTTTTTCTGCCGCAGCGGGCGACAGTGATGGAGCCTAACGGAGTTCCGCATTTGGGACTCTAATGCGGAGTCCTACTCCAGGCTAGGTTTCGGTTCTCGCGCGCTACTTGAGGGATTTCTCGACGGCTGCGGCTACCAAACCGATAGCCAAGCCCGCTCCAGCAGCCACGGTACCCGCCAGCACCGGATTCATTCGGCGGCTGTGCTCTAGGCTGGGCTCTTGGAAGGTGCCGACGGTCTCTTCCCGGATGTCAGGCCGGTGGTGATGGACGTAGCCGGCCAGCTTCACCTCAGTCTTGCATTCCGGCTCTCCGTCATCGCTTTTGGTGCAGACCTTTTCAAAGGCTGGAATCGGTACGGTGTAGGCGGTGTGTCCTTTCATGTGGGGATGGATGATGGGGCGATCATTCCAGACTTCTCGGACTTCATCATTTTCTGCTGATTTGCTGCCCACGGCACTTCCGGCCACGGCACCCAGGCTGGCGGCTACAGCTATTCCTAGGGGCCCTGCGGCCAGGATCGAAGCTGCCCCCAGAGCGCCGGCCAAGGCGCCAAGCAAACCGCAGCCCAAGCCGCGTCGCTTGGCTTCGTAGGGCTCTTTGGTCAGGGTTTCGGTCACTTTCTCCATCCGTGGATGCCCATTATCATGGTATTGGGGAACCTCGCGATAAACATCTTTCGGTCCGCCCTCGGAGCCGGGATGATATTCGATCTTGCCTAGTCCGTGGCGAGCTTGTTGGGTGATTTCCAGACGATCGTTGGGCACTCCACCTAATCTTTTTCTCTGAGTGACCGGGCGCTCGTAGCTGCGGGTTATGGTTTTAGTGAGAGTTGACATGACGATAGTTTAGGCAAATCTAACTAGAATGGGGTGACGGGGATGTTAACCGTTGGTCCGAGAAGGGTTGCACGAGTTTCCTTTAGGGCTCCACAATGGCCGAATTTTGCCAACCATGGTGAAGGCAACAGGCACTTCCCTGGAATAAACGTGTAGAATTGAATGGTTGAGCGTTTATAGATGATCGAAGTTCCTTCTGCTATACTCAAGTCCATGATGAGAAATCGGCAGCGCCTCTTCATTCGGATGACATCAACCTTTCTACTGGGAGCCTGCTTGGCAATGCCGACGCTGGCTCAAAGCCAGAACGGCTCCAACCCTGAAAGCCATCCAGGTGCCAAAGGCCTCACCACCGCCACTCAAGCAAGACAAAAAGTGCCGGTAAGGCTGGGTAACGGACAGGTCGTTTACGTGCCGGTTCCCGCCGCTAGGAATTTAGAAGCGTCCGGATTGGGAGTGATCCTGTCGAATTCCCACAGTGATACGTCTAGATCTCTTCCTAGGTTAGGGCCTAGATCGACTCCTGACACGGAATATGAACCATACGAGCAAGAATACGAGCTTGAAGAGTCTGAGGGCACGGGTCCCCCGTGGGCTCGAGGCCGGGATTTCCCTCCAATGGGGCCTCCGGCAGGGGTTGGTCCTCCAGAGAGAGTTGGTCCACCTGTTGGTGTCGGGCCAAGGTCCAGATGAAGACATAGTGAGGCGACGACTGTCACGGTGTTGATGGTCATTTTTTTGAGGCCAAAAGGCACAGCGTGTAGTTCGAGCCCACCGGGTAGAAGTCTTCAGTTGGTTTTCTTGGCGGGGAAGGTTAGGGTTCCAGGGCGGCCCTCTAGCTCGGCTTTCTCAGCTCGTACCCTCGTTCCGGGACTTAGGGACAAGTTTTGTATTCTTTGAAGCTACGCTCAAAGCAGTAGCCCAATGAACGCTTACGCCTAGAACGGATGAACTATGGATTGGACGTTATCTTTTCGCAATGCAAAACCTGAAGACGAGGCTGAGCAAACTTGATACTGCGACATCCCGAGGGGTCTCTCTAGAGGGCCATCCTTTGGATTTCCCAGAATCAAGGGCTTAGCCGTAGCGCTTCTTCCAGGCTTCCACGGTTTCTTGAAGCTCGGTAAGCTTCTTATGGGACTCCAGATTGCTCAGAGCTTCCAGATACTTCTCTTTGCCCATGCTCTGTTCCACGGCCATGAGGGCTGAGTCTCCTTCGGAGTAGCCGGCCGCCAGCAGTTCGTCATAGCGGGTTTTGATGGTGGGTTCTTCGAGCTTGCTGACGATGAACTTGCCGCTCTCGACTTCGTACTCCTGAAGGTCTCCGATCACCGATTTGATTTGGCGATTCCGGTCCATGTCGATGGCCCAGTCCTTGCCTTCCTTGGGGCTAAAGCGGTTTCGGTAGGCTGCCAAGTCTCGAATCGACAGGGAGTAGGTCTCATTCTCCCACAGGTCCTCGAATTGGGCTTTGGAGGCATCCCGCAACTCCAGGGCTTTTTCGTCTTTAGGGTCGAAATGGACGTAGGCCGAGGTTTCCCAGTTCTCTTGCATACCTTTATTGCTGAAGTTGGTGGAACCGGCAATCTCGCCCTTGTCGGTGATCAGCTGCTTGGCATGGATCTTGCGGTCGTGGGGGCCCGTCCGGGTCAATTTGGACCAGCGCACCGGGATGCCGTTCTCTTCTAGGAAGTTCACTCCCCAACTGTTGGGGGTGCCACCGTCGGGGTAGATCCCGGAATCGGCCACGATGCGGATGTCCAGGTCCTTGCCCGCAGCTTGGGCCTCATCACGTTTGGCCACGATGGCTGCAGAAATGGCTCGGGTGACCACAAAGCCAGGCAGATAGACGAATTCTTCGGCTTCGTGGATGGCGTTCAAGGCCAAGACTTCTCGCTCGGAGGGAAGATCCGAGATGTCGACTCGGGTCTCCCCCACCGGCTTACCGCTGGGTAAAGAGATGTCGTCGATGGTTTTCAAGTTCTTCTCGGTGTTGGCGGCGGCGATCCCTTTGAGTATGGCTTGCTTCATAGCTTCCTTGCCGTCAGCGCTCAGGCGCACCCGCTCGGTACCAGCGATGATGCCGTCAATCTTGGCCTCATAGTCTTTTGCGGGAACGTCGATGAGAGATTTCAGCTCCAGCCCAGCCTTAGCGGCAAAGGCTTCCAAACCTTCCCTATCGGCAGGTCGGGGTAAGGGCTCTCCCGCGGGGAGGGGCCCAGAAAGCACATCCAAGATGGCGCTCAGGCCGCGCATGCCCACTCGGAGATCTTCGGTAGAGAACATCTCCCAGTGCTTATCTCCCCAGATTTCCGAGGGGCCGACTCCCTTGGACACTTGCATATCTCGGACCACGTTCTCGGTATAGGCTTTAGCTGCCGGGCCCTCCAGCACATAGCCGGCGTCGATGTTTTCCCCTGAGCCCATATTGGCGTTCATGCCGCTCATGAGGACTTTGTCGCCCACGCGCAGCACCTTGCGGTGCATGAGATCGGTGGGATCATCGAGCTGTTGCATGGGTGGAAAGATGCTGACGGCCACGTCGGCATCGGGGATTTCGGCAAACTGTATGATGGATCGCATTTTGTGGGGGATGTCGTCCACGTCGAAATAGGAGGTGCCGTCGGGGTCCTTGGAGGGATAGGACAAGCGACCGGGATCGAGTTGGACCCGCACCGGGCTGCCGTTCTTGGCGGCCTCAGCCACTTTGCCGATCATGTCGGCTGAGGTGAGCTCGTAGTACTGTAGAGTCAGGGGCACAGGTTCACCGGCCTTGCCGCTTTCGGCAGCTTCATCGAGCATGCCGGTCAGGGTTCTCCAGAGTTCGGCCCGGTGGACCTGATCCACCCGGTTGCCCTGGGTGGTCATGCGGGACTCCCCGGTCTGGTATTCCTTGAAGGTGTTGACCAACTCTTCAGCTTTGCGATCGTGGGTGCCGGTCCACTCCCGACCATTGGAGTAAGCCAGGTAGCCGCTGATCACCCCGGTAGGACCAAAGCTCGCTCCAGCCACGGCTGTAACCGCAGCCAGAGCGGTGGCCTCTCGAAGTTCGGTCTGCAGGCGCTCGTTCTTGCTGAGGTAAGCTCCGCTGACCCCCATCTCTTTTTCGATCTCTTTGAGAGCGGGGTCACGCATGTTCCGGCCGTTGTTGCGCCAGGTGTCCCAGAATCGTTCTTTATCTTCGAAGTACTGGTTGCGGACCTCCTTGGTGAAGGCATCCACCACCTCGAGGTCGGCCTTGTCTATCTCCTGAGTCTTGCCGAACTTTCCAACGACCTCGAGCGCCTCGTCTTTCCCCTCGGTGACGGCGGTGTCGCGGGCCGAGCGGTACATCTCTCGCAGAAAGGGGGTGTTGACGCGCTCGGGATTGAGGGGCACTCCCCCGATTCGGTGGGGGGACGAGTCTGAAGTCATAGGTCGCGAAGCCTCCGAGGAGCCCCGAGCCAGGCTGGGGGCGAAATCTCGTTAGTCAATCTCCATCCAGCCGACAGGACCCTGAGTGCCCCAACCTTGGTAAAGATTGCCCAACCTATTGGGATTCCGACTGCGATGAAAAAACCCTTCTGCTGATTTGCACGACTTGGCTCTTCGGAGTTCTTTGATCATGTTCCACTCAACAATGGGATTTAAATGCAAGACCTGCTATACTTGGCCGGGGACGTACATGTTTTGGAGGATCGTTTGTCGCTTCCGCTGCTGACGCTTTCCCGCCGGGGAATGGCATTTGTCTCCATTTTGATCTTGATCGCGCTCACCGCAGCCATTGTCGGAGCCTCGACTGTTCTTCTTCAAGCCAGGGTTTCGGCTTCCGCGGTACGTGACCGGCAGATCGAGGCTCGCTACGCCGCTCAGGCCGGGCTTTCTCGGGCTTTGATGGAGCTCTACGATGACGGTACCTGGTCTCCGTCTCTCTTCACGGATAGCCTGACCGATAGGATCGGCTTTGAAGTTGAAGTGCTGAATAACCGAGATGGCCTAAATGAGGTGACCGCCCCGGACGGGACAACGGTGGCGCCCAGATACGTTTGGTTACGAAGCACAGGAGTGGTCGATGGGCAGCGGATCCGTGGTCGTCTGGGCCAGGCCACGACCCAGGCGGTCCAGCCCCTGCCGGTGTTCGACTATGCTGTCTATGCCACTGGAGAGCCCTCAGGGGCCTGGAGAAAGAATATCATCGACAGTTATGATGGGGATGTGTCCACCTATGTTCCCTTTGGTACCGCCGGTCGACCCGATCGCGTTACAGCCAATCTGAGGTTCGACGCAGGGACGATTGGAAATCAGATAAGCATTGACGGAAGCGTTTTCGTTCCCGATGCTGAGGCCGAGGTGAATCTCACTGACTCGACAGTTACCGGTGCTTTTCAGATTGACGAGAGTCAGTACTTGCCGCTCCACTTTATTCCCCCAAAGGCGCTGAGGGATACGCCTGCACAGTCTTGCCCGTCAAGCGGTTACATCCCACCAGGAAGGTATTATGACCTCCCTTTTGGCACTACGGATCTCGTTCTCGATGAAGGCGAGTACTATTTCAATTCCTTTGATGCCTATGCTCGGACTAACGTGACTTTGATGGGACCCGGACCAACCACGATTTATGTCGATCGAGGTCTCTAC
>JBJHCR010000009.1:0-42823 GCA_050486105.1 Vulcanimicrobiota bacterium | reverse complement strand
GTTGGTCCGGGGTGAAGCACTGCAGCCCTCCAAGGATTTCCAAGTCCAGAAAGAGCGAGGTTCCCTGACTGTCTCGGACGGGGAGCCAGGACAGTTGGTGGTGATCGACTACACCGGTGAACGCCTCCGGAATCGGGTGTCCGGCCAGTTTCTCGATCAGGAGTTTCGCCCGACTTTGACTCCCACAGAGACCAAGCTCCTGAATGTCGGAGAGTATTATGGTGGGGCTTGGCGCATGTCGTTGCCTTTAGTAAAGGTGAAGCATTGAGACAGCAGCTTCGATTTCGTGCGTTCACTTTGGTGGAAGTGCTCATGTGCATGGTCATTACCCTCGTGGTATCCGGGCCCCTATTGCAAACGTTCAATGGTCTTAGACGAGCCTACTTTTCGGTCCTGGAGCGCGCAGACTTGCGAAGCGACGCTGGTCTGGCGACGACATCTCTGCAAAGGGCCTTGGGCGAGTCCACCGAGGCAAGATTGGATTCTGACAACCGAGGAATGTCTTGGGGAAGCGATGGTCGGGCCTTCTGGCGGGAGGACAAGCTATACCTCGGAACCAGACAGGGCGAGCGGATTTTGCTCCACAATGTGAAGAAGGCCGCCTTTTTTCGGCGAGATGGGCGCCTGTTCTTGAGCCTGGAGTTGAGCGCGGCCACCGAGGGTCAAAATTATCGGGCTTTATATTGCCTCAGGGAGGCGGAATCGTGAGAGCGATATCCGTCCGTGGTTTGAGTCTTCCTCTAGTCATGGCGATCGTCTTGGCCTTGACCGTGCTCCTTTTTGCCATGCAGACCGTTGCCGATCAAGCTTTTCAGCGACTCGCCCACAGCAAACATCAGGAAGCGGCTCGATGGTTGGCAGTATCCGGGCTGGACTTCGCCGAGGCTGAGGTACTCAGAGGGAGAGCTGAGTCTGGGCAGAGTTGGAATGCCCGATTCCAGCAGGGAACGTTTCGGGCCGAGGTCCAGCGGATGGGAGATTCCTGGACGGTGATTTCAGTGGGCCAGGCCGCCTCTGCCAAGTTTGAGATGCGGCGGGAGGTGAGGCCTTGAGGTCGTTTTCCTTGCTCCGCTTCAGCCAGCTCTGCTTTGTTTTATGGCTCGGTCTTTGGGCTCTCAAATTTGTCTCGATCGAGATTGTGGGTGAAGTAACTCCCCTGCTGGACATATTGTCTTTTGTAGTTGGTTGTCTAGTTTTTTCTTCGGCTCTGTACAATTGGTTTCGAGCAAGAAGCCTGGAGGATGATCGCATCTTGCTGTTGCGGGAGTTGGCCGATCTCCTGCGTTGCGACATTCCTTTAGACCAGGCCTTCGAGGCCCTCGCAGCGTCCCGGAAACGGACCCTCGAGCACCGGTTCGCTCCATTCACCGTGGCCTTGAGTCAGGCTGCAGCCAAGGCGAGCTGGGGCACCGACCTCCCAGAAATCTTCTCATCGTCTAAGCTTTTCCCAAAGCATTGGGGTGTGATCGCTGAGCAAGGACAAGCCCGTGGTGACCTTCCTGAGACCTTGGATTCCCTTGCAGCCATCGAGGAGGTCCGCTTTCAGCTTCCGGTCTCAAGTCTAGTAAGAATCGGGTTAGTCTTTCCAAGTTTGATCGGGATGGCCACTTTTCTTTCGGTCTATATTATGCCGACCTACTCGGCGTTGTTGGAAGGCTATAGGGTGAGTCCACATTGGACCACCTCTGTTGTCAACTCATTGAACGATCAGTCCTTTTCAGGATTCGTGCTTTTCTTGCTTGGAGTCTTCACTTCGTTGGTGATGCTCAGTCTCATTTTCCCGGCCACCAAGAATGTTCTCAAGAGGGTGACCTATCTGTTGCCCGGTTTTCGGCAAGTCCATAAATGCGAGCAACAGGCTCGGGCCTTCCAGGTTTTGGCTATCACCCTCAAGCAAGGCTTGCCCTTGGCCACTGCTCTTGCCCAGGCTCGAGAGGCCGCAACTCTCAAGTGCTATGCAAAGTCTTTCGAGATCAAGCCGGGCTCGGGACTCTCAGAGGTCCTTCGTACTTCCCCTAAGCTTTTTGACAAGAGTGCCATTTGGCTGATAGAGCAAGGGGAGGCCTTCGAGAATCTCCCCGAGGCCCTAGAGGAGCTCGCCGAGGCGTTCCGCTTGGACTACCAAAGGCAGTTGCATGAACTGGAGATCAAGATCGATACGATTTTCCTTGCCGCCCTGGGGATTTTCTGTGGGGTCTTGGCGGTGGGTTTCTTCCGCGCCTATGTGGACATTCTTGAAGCCATGGTGAACGGAATCGTGGTTTGAGTAGCATTCAGCCAGGAGAAGCGGGACGAGTTGCTCACGAGCTTTCGGGAATGCTGGCGCTCGGGTATACCCTGGAAGAGGCTTTGTCCAAGGTGGCCCAGACATGCACCGGTGGCTGTCGGTCGCGTCTGGAGCGATTGGTGGACGAGATCAACCAAGGAACGACTCTCACGGAAGCTTTGCTTGCCGATCCGGGGCCATTTCCGGCTCAGTTCGTCAGTGGAGTGAGGTTGGCTGAAGAAGGGGCTCAGTTGCCGGTCGCCTTGGCAGACCTGGCAACCCTGCTGGACAAGACCGAAGAGCACCAGAGAGCTTTTCGATTCGCCTCGGCCTATCCCGTTTTTCTCTTAATCCTACTGATCGCTCTCACCCTATTTGTCCTGTTTTTCTTGGGTCGAGAATTCACCGCACTCTATGCTAGCCTAGAGGCTCCACTTCCTTGGCTCACTGAGAAGGCGCTCGGGTTGATGTCCGTTCTGCTGCAACCACTCTCGGTGCTGCTCATTTTTATAGCCCTGGGATTCTTCTTTCAAATCATGTTAGGGTCTTCAAGGATTGGCTTGTTCAAATTTCGTCTACCCTTCTTAGGGTCTTGGTTGGCGGCAAATCAGGCTGTCCTTTTCCTGCGCTGGGCCGACTATTTGCTGAAGGGAGGACTCCCTCTAGAGGAAGCCTTGCAAACGGCTGCTGAAAGCTGCTCGAAACCCCTTCGGGGTTGCTTTTCTGATATGGCTCGGCAAGTGCGAGAAGGGTCTAGCCTGGGCGAAGCACTAAGAAGTTGGCCTAGGTTTCCTTCCCTGGCTGTCTGGCTTGTTCAGCAACAAGAAGAGAAGGAAACTCTCAAGCTTGCTTCAGTCGCCGATCTCGTGCAGCGAGAAGTGGACACCACCCGCTCTCAAGGACTGGCGTCGGTGGAGCCCGTGGGCGTCTTGTTCGTTGGTCTGCTCATCCTGCTGATTGTGGCGATTTTTTTTCTCCCTATTTCCGAACTCCAGGCGGAACTCGGGTGAAGCGGAGCCTGGCACCAAAAGAACTCCTGCACGCGGTCAGGACCCTGGCCATGCTGGTGCGCTTGAATTTGCCACTCGGCGAAGGTCTGGCAAGAATAGGCACCGAGGACAAGGTCTGGAAAGACCTCGCAGCCAGAATGCGTGAAGGGGACAGCTTAGGTCAGGCCCTGCAGCGGCATCCTCAGCTTTTTCCGGAAACCATGGTGGAGATGGTGAAGTCTGCTGAGAGCACGGCCGCTATGGGACCGGTTCTCACCACTCTGTCGGTTTGGCTAGAGGATTCTGAGCGTCTGAAAAGCCAAGTCAAGCAAGCCTTGATGTATCCCTGGGTGGTGTTGGTCTGCATCTTGGCAGAGTTGGCATTTCTCCTCTTGGTCATCGTTCCCCAGGTCATGCCTCCCCTCACCACCGGTAGCTCAGCCGACGGAACGTTCGGCTTCCTTGCCACGGCCATAGGGGCCACCATCTTGATTGTTTCTATGGGATTATTGTTGCTCTGCCGGGGGGATGGACTCATAAGAATGAGCTTCAAATTGCCTAAGCTTCGGACCCTAACAGGTTTGGCAGAGCAGGCGCTTTGGACCCGTGGTCTGGCGGCCCTGTTGAGAGTCGGAGTGCCGTTGCCGGAGGCCCTCGATAAAGCCGGAGATCTCGCCCTCTCTAAAGCTTTTCGAGCTGAGGTTCAACTGCTTTCTTTGGAGGTTGCCAAAGGTGGGCAACTATCTGAAGTTCTCAGCCATAAATCGTGGATAGAGCCCCATCTCAGGTGGGCGATAGTGGCTGGGGAATCCCGCCAAAACCTGGTTCCGGAGCTTGAGCTTGCGGCGAAACGTCTAGAGACCAGGCTGGGGCATCAAGCTACGATTTTGATCAGAGTCTTAGAACCGGTGGCGCTCCTTTTCATAGGGCTCTTGACTTTGATGGTCCTTTTGCCGTTTTGGACCACTCTGTACTCAGGCTTTCAGGCCATAAATCCTTGATGGACCTCTCGATTCTAGACAGGCTGACTCAGCCGATAGACCAGTTTGATGCTCGTCCAGTGGTGAGCCACCTCCTGTTGGAGGCTGATCGGCTCCAGGCCAGCGACTTGCACCTCAGCCCCAGAGAAGGACGAGTGGAGGTGTCTCTGCGTCGGGACGGGGTGCTTCGCGCTCACGGAGAGTTGGCCCCTAAAGTCTATCAACGACTTCTCGTCGGGCTGAAGAATATGGCGAAGCTGGCCAGCTATAAGCGATCGGTACCCCAGGATGGAGCACTGCAGGTCGAAGGACTCGAGGTTCGGGTGGCTACCGCGCCCACGGTGTTTGGGGAAAGGGTTGTATTTCGATTGCTGGCACGAAGTTCTGAGCCCCCGGATCTTGAGAATTTGGGATTTTTCCCCGACGAATTGGCAAAACTTAAGACCTTAGCCGATCGTCCCGAGGGGCTGATTTTGGCCACAGGACCGGCTGGAAGCGGCAAGACCACCACTCTTTTGGCCTTGATGCGTTGGCTTTATGCGACTCATCGAGAGCGCCTCGGCCAGGATCCCCGCGCCCGCTTGAGCCTTGTGACCTTAGAAGACCCTGTAGAATTCGTGGTCCAGGAATTTCACCAAACCGCCATCTGCGAGGGAATGGGCATGACTTTCGCGGAAGGCTTGCGTTCTATCCTGCGCCAGGATCCCGAGGTCCTCTTGGTGGGAGAAATCCGTGATTCTGAGACCGCCCGAGCCGTGGTCCAGGCCGGCTTATCCGGTCATCTGGTCTTTTCCACCGTCCACGCTAAAGACACCGTCGGAGTGGTCCCCAGGCTCTTGGAACTCGGAGTTGAATCCTATCAGTTGAGCGCGGCTTTGGTTGGGGTCTTGGCCCAACGCCTAGTGCGCCTGCTCTGTGTCGAATGCCGTGGAGAAGTGAGGATGGATTGCCAAGAGTGTGAGGGGAGCGGGTATGCCGGCCGCTCGGTAGTGGCAGAGATTCTTCCGGTGGACGAGGATTTTTCCCAGTTGATCCTAGATCGAGCTTCCCTACGAGACCTTAGAGCGTTGTCGCGGGGCAAAGGCCTGAATAGTCTGGTTGATTCGGCAAATTTGCGCCTTAGGGCTGCTCTCACCGACCAGCAGGAGCTTCAGAGGGTCATTCCGGGTTTTCTTCCGAACCTTGCTCATGACTCACGAGACGGCCATGACGTATAACTCAAGGCTGCAAACTTTGTGCTCTGTCAAGTCGGACTTTAATTCACCTTCCGAAAGCGCATAAAGGCACGCCCAGGAGAGCAGTTTTCGCTGTAGTTGATAGCCTCGCCAGAAGGCCGGTAGAGACCTCGCTTGGTGACCGAGTAAGCACCTTGCTGGGTTTGATTCTTTTCCTTGATTTCCGTGAATCCGTCGTACTCTGAGACCGACACCAGCAGATCGGTGATTTCTCTTCGGTAGACTTTCTGAACCTCTAATCTCCGCAGTTCGCCTTGGTCGTCGAAGTGAGCCCGCCCACTGAGAGTCAGGCCATCCAAACCGGGAACTTCAAGACTCGATAGACTCACCTCGTTTGAACCTTGACCGGCCCTACTGTTTCCGAAGACTTTAAACGCCCGCACGAAGAGATCGGCTTGGTGTTTGAGTTCCCCTGCTAGAGCTGTCTCTGTGTTTGAGAGTTGCATGCGGAGAGTCTCCTTTCGTGCTCGTTTCTTGGCTCTGAGGTCATGATGAGAGGCTACCTCTCCTGGATTGCCCAAACATTGCCAACGGGGGATCTCAGATTCAAAGGGGCCAACCCTGAAGATCGGGAAGACTGTTCGAGAGAATCAGTCGGCGAATGTCCGAGCGGTGTTGAAAACAGAGAAGGGGCGGTTATGGCCAGAAGTAAAGCAAACAGGAGTCCCTTTATGGGAGGGAAAGGCGGAAAGCCTCTACGGGAAGAGACCGAAACCACGCCTCCGGATTACGATTTCCCCCTGGAAGAGCCCCCGGCCAAAGAAGTGGCGGCAGGCTTGAGGGGGGAGAACTTTGTTCTCACTTTGAAAGCGGTTCCGGAGCCGGTGGTAGAGATCTTTCTGGACCAACTCCCGGCATTCAAGGGCAAGGATAAGGCCAATTTTGTCTTCATGATTCCCCGAGGAAAGAAGTACCGCTATTACTGCGTGCCCTTCTCCTTGGTGGTGCCCATGCTGCAGTGGGTGCCGCTGTCCCAAGAAGCTCGGCCAAGATGGCGGCTTCATTTGGTACCTAAGGTTCATAAGTTGGTGTGTCGCAATCGCTCAAGGGTGGAAAACATCGATCTCGAGCCCTTCTATAATAAGCACTAACTCCGGGGGGGTTGGTTTGGAAGTGATTCGAGGGTGGGGGGGCCGGCAGAGCAGAACTCTTCGATGGCATTCATGAACTTTTGCGGGACTCCAGCTTCCGAGTTGCTAACAGCCCCCACCAAGATCGAAGTGACGGCAATGGTCGCTCCAATGATGAGACCGGCCCAACCCAGATATAGGCAGGTTTCGGCTGTGATCCAAGCTCCTGTTCCCAGGGTTGAGCCCGAACTCGAAGTTTTCTGTTTAGCCACCCGTGGTCGGAGAAGATCTCTGATGGCCCGCACGCATTCCAACACCTGAGCAGCCGGGAAAGCCGTGCTGGGGTCGCGCAGGGCCCACTCGCTGAGGTCGGTTTCTGCCTGATCGCCCGGGCAGATAACCGTCATGCTGAGGCCATCCAAAAGGGTCGTGAGGTAGAGCGGTCCCAGGACCGCGCCGTCGCGAAGCCAATACACCTTGGGAGCTTCGAGTTTTGCTCCGTTCGGGCTCAAGGAGACCAGCAGAGAACATGGATGAATGCCGAAGTCTTCCGACGCCCACTTGGAGACTAAGAGTGTGGGAGCAGTGAGGCCTTTCGGGACCTCTTCGATGGTCAAAGGAAAAGACGGGCCACCGTCTCGAGGGCCGTCCATCCATAATGCGGCCACCGCTCCTTGGGTCAGTCTGCTTGGATGTTGCTGGGAAACCAGGCGACTGTCTGCGGTGACTGGGATGGGGCAGAAGGGACACCGGTCGCAGAGCAGCTTGTATTCATCGACGCCCACCGAAGACCAGGGAAACCAGCGGCTCGGGTATTCGATCTTTAAGAAGAATCTCTCCACCTCTAGGTCTTGGACCGGCCTGGCAGTGAGTTTGATCTGATCCTTGTCAATGGTTACGATCTCAGCTTGGTCATGATTCTCAGAGACCCAAGTGATTCGAGTGAAATCCTGCCCGTAGATGCTTCGAAGGGCGGTGACCCAGTGGCGCTGAGCTCTCTGAGAAGGAGCTTTAGAGTTGACCAGGGCTTCGAAAAGAACCTTGGCAGAGGGTACCTGAGCTCCATACATGCGACACTCAATGGACGAAGATGAGAAGGCAAACTCCACCCCGAACAGGTCGGCCGCCACCGCCCCTTGGACCATCTTCACTACCCATAACCCGGCTTCAGGGAGTTGGAACTGGCTGAGTTTCTCGAGAGCGCTCCGAGGATCCAAGGTGAACTCCGCGGAGGGTTCGCTCGATGAGACAAGGGATTCGAGAAAGGACTCCAGGGACTGTTTGCTCACAGGGTCGCTCCTTTGGTGTAGGTTTGGGCCCCTTCAGAAAAGTCCTGGCCAAACCTCGGGTTTGACTTTCAGGCCACTTTAAGCGTGTCCTGGCATACTGCTGCTATGGCAACTGTCGCACTCACTCCAAGTCTACTAACCTTCGCACCGGGCACGAATCAACCTGGGACCCGGAAAGCTCATCCTAAGTTCGAGCAGGCGGTAGAAAAGATCCAGGACCAAGTTCTCGACGAGGTGCGCTGGCAAAGCGAAGCTCGAGCTGACGGAGTCAAGTTGCGTCCGAATGCCCAGTCGCTATTCCTCCCCAGAGAGCAGAGTGAAGCCAAGGGAACGGTCTTGTTGTTTCACGGATTCACCGCAGCTCCCTGGCAGTATGAAGAGATGGCCAGCCAGCTGCACGATGAGGGGTTTCACGTTCTAGCCAAACGTATGCCAGGGCACGGTCTCGCTGAAGCCGACGGCAAGCCTTCTCACAAAGATATCCCGAAGACCACTCAAGGAAAGGTTTGGGACCAGTTCATTGACCAGACCTTCGCAGACGCTTCGGCCCTGGGAGCACCCGTCTATGCGGTGGGTTTGTCCGGAGGAGGCAATGTTGCTCTAAGGATGGCCCAGCGCAACGAAGAAGTGACTGGGGTGGTAGCCGCAGCTCCATTCTTGGGTGGAGACGGACTCACCGGGGTTCTGATGCCGGTGCTCAATATTGTGGATATGGTGACATTCGGCATGTTCGGGCGGCTCTTGGACCGCTTGCCTCGCAAGGAGCGTCCCCAGGTGGAAGACGATCCCACACCGAGGACTCAAGGCACCTGGGGTCAGGCTCTGGCGATGTATCGAGTGGGAGCTCAGGTCAAGGGCATCGAGCAGCCTCTGCAAGTTATCAGCACCGAAAAGGACCTGCTGAGCGGGAAGAAATCTATCGACAAATTTATGAATCGAAGCAGCGACGAGTCTGGACAGGCCAACGGTTGGTATCACTTTCCCGCCGAAGAAAAAGTGCAACACGCCATGCTCAGCCCCAAGGAGAACCCCAACCTCGAGTCGGTGGAGATCGTCCAGGGCATCGTTCGTGATTTTGTGGTGAACGGGCAAGCAACCAACCGCACGCCCTAGGTGGAATCGGAGACCAGAAGGTCGCTTCATCTCTAGGAGCTTGTGTCGGCTGTAGCGGGACCCAGGCCCTATCCGCAGAACATCAAAGTATGAAAGAAGATTTCTTCCGCTTTAGCGGCACTGACGACTACCTGACCAACGAGGGACTCGAGGCGGCGGTGAACTGCTCTCTGGCCTTGCAGCGTCCGCTCTTGATCAGAGGAGAACCCGGAACCGGCAAGACCCTGCTGGCTGAAGCTATCGCCGAGGCTCTAGGCTTGACCCTCATACCTTGGCACGTGAAAAGCACCACCAGGGCCCAGGATGGGTTGTATGTCTATGACACGGTGCAACGACTGTATGACTCCCGTTTCGGAGACCACGATGTAACCGACATCAGGCAATACATCAAACTTGGACCCTTGGGTGAGGCTTTCTCCTCTGAAGACCGAGTGGTGCTGCTGATCGATGAAGTGGACAAGGCGGACATTGAATTTCCTAACGATCTGCTGCACGAGTTGGATCGCATGAGCTTCCGCATCACTGAAACCAACGACACCGTCACCGCTAAACAACGACCCATCGTGGTCATCACCAGCAACAACGAGAAGGAGTTGCCCGACGCCTTTCTGCGCCGCTGCGTGTTCCACTTCATCGAGTTCCCGACTCCGGAGTTCATGCGTCGTATCGTCGAGGTTCACCACCCGGGGTTGGACCAGAACCTGGCCAGTCAAGCGGTGGCGGCTTTTTTCAATCTGCGCGAACTGCAGCGGCTCAGAAAGCGCCCCAGCACCAGCGAACTCATAGACTGGATCTCGGCCCTGAAAGCTGCTGGGATCAGCAGTGTGGCTTTGGACTCTTCCATCCCTTTCCTAGGGACCTTGCTCAAGCGTGAACACGACCTAGCTGCGGTGGCCGAAGCCTTCACCAGAAAGAGTGGCTGGCGCAACTGATGTTTGTACCCTTCGTCTATGAGCTTCGCTCCAGGGGGGTGCCAGTGGGAGCCCAGGAGGCGGTGGCCTTGGGCGAAGCCCTAAACAAGGGACTGCACGACAGCACTCTCACCGGCTTCTACCATACAGCTCGTTGCCTGCTGGTGCACAATGAGAGTCACTTGGACATCTTTGACCAGGCTTTTTTGGCTCACTTCCACGGAGTGGAAACAGCGGCCGCTCAGCTGCACCAGGATTTGCTCGATTGGCTGCGCGAGGCCGTCGAACGACGACCGCACCTGAGCCCCGAAGAGCGCGCCTTGCTGGAGGGCTTGGACTACGAGGAGCTCAAGAAGATGCTCGAGGAGCGCCTACGAGAACAGAAGGAGCGCCACGACGGCGGCAACCGTTGGATCGGGACAGGAGGCAGCTCACCCTTTGGTCATAGTGGCCTGCCGGTGCCGGGTTTTCGCATCGGTGGACCAGGTGGCAACCGCAGGGCCATGCAAGTGGCCGAGGCTCGCAGCTACGGAGAGTATCGCAACGATCGGCGCCTGGACGTCCGTCAATTTTCAGTGGCCTTGAGAAAGTTGCGAAGCTTTGCCCGGGAAGGCACCGAGCAGGAGTTGGATCTCGAGGAGTCCATTCGAGAGACGGCTCGAAATGCCGGCGAACTCGAGATCGTGACCCGTCCACCTCGTCGCCCCAACACCAGGGTGGTGCTGCTCATGGATGTAGGAGGGTCCATGGACCCTTACACTCGGCAGGTGGAGCAGCTGTTCACCGCAGCCTCGAAGGCCACCCATTTCAAAGAGTTTCGCTCTTACTATTTCCACAATTGCGTCTATGAATCGGTGTATGGCACCGCCGACTTTCGGGACCCCTATCCGGTTGAGCAGTTGCTTCACACCAGCAGCAAAGAGACGAAACTCGTCATCGTCGGCGACGCCATGATGGCCCCTTACGAATTGGTAGCCCCGAAGCACTCCTTCTTCTTTGGATGGGAAGGTCAGACTACTGGACTCGAATGGCTCATGAAGCTCAAAGACCATTTCGCCAAGTGCGCCTGGATCAATCCCGAGCAGCCCAAGTACTGGAGTGGTGAGACCTTGAATCGAATCAGGACTCTCTTTCCCATGTTCTGTTTGACCCTGGAAGGATTGGGCCTGGCCGTGGACCACCTGACGGGGCGTAGGCGGGGAGATGGGTGGTGACCATCGAAGCCCGAGTGTGGCCGACATGAGTCGGATTCAGGATGACTAGGGAGAACGCTTGATGGACCTCATTTATGTGACGATTTTTACCGGAGCGTTCTTTTTTGTTATCATTTTTCTCCCTCAGATGTTGAGGGTTTGCAAGGAGTGGGAGAGGGCGGTGGTGTTCCGATTCGGAAAGCTGCAGCGCCATCGAGGGCCTGGGCTTTTGGTGATTTTTCCGGTGGCCGAAAGACTGATTAAGGTAGACCTACGGGTGGTGGTGTTGGAGGTGACGGCCCAAGAGGTGATCACCAAAGATAACGTGACCATCAAGGTCAATGCGGTGGTCTTCATGAAGGTGGTCGATCCGGTGGCGGCCTTGATCCAGGTGGAAGACTATCGCAATGCTGTGGCCCAGTTTTCCCAGAGCTCCTTGCGCAGCATCATCGGGCAGTCTGAACTCGACGAGATCCTAGTGCGCCGGGACGAGATCAACCGAAATCTACAAAAGATCATCGATGGGGCCACTGAGCCCTGGGGGGTTCAGGTCACCGCGGTGGAGATTAAAGATGTTGAGCTCCCGGAGAGCATGCAACGCGCCATGGCCCGACAGGCCGAAGCCGAGCGGGAGAAACGAGCTAAGATCATCCATGCCGACGGCGAATTTCAGGCGGCGAAGCGGCTTTCTGATGCGGCCGAGCAGATGAGCAATCCGACGGCCATGCAACTGCGCTATCTGCAAACCATGGTGGAGATTTCGGTAGAGAAGTCTTCCACCATTCTCTTTCCGGTTCCCATCGACACTCTGAAGACGTTCACCGAAGCCTACCGAAGCGTCCATTCTTCTCAAGATGTTCACCGTCGCGAATCTGTAGCCTCCGAGTCCGAGATAGCTCAAGACTCGAGCGCCCAGGAGTGAAACCGTGCCCATAGCCTTTGCTCTCTACGTCTTGGTCTGCGCCTTCTTTCTGGCCGTGAGCGACCGCCTAGTGAGGAACGCCATCAAGGCGCACGGTCAAGGAAGAAGTTGGGGCCGTCTCTGCCAGGACAAGATCTTCGCTCCCCTGGTCGTGTCCACCATAGCCGCCTTGACTTTGGTGGTCTTCTTCACTTTTATTTCCGATCACCAGGAAACGAATCTGCCAGGAGTGCTGATGGCCTCTTTCGGAATAGGCTTCGGATTTGGTGGTTTAGCGGGGATCGCCGTGGGTGGAGCGTCAGCTCTGGGGGCTTATCTCGGAGGGCGTATAGAAAAAGAGAAGGCTAGAACTACGGCCTTTTGGGCCTTGATGGCGTTGTGTGCCTTGTGCCCCCTCTTGCTGTTTCGTTAGTGGCTCAGATGCTGTCATACTTCTGTGCGGCTCCACTCCCAGCATAACTTGCCCACTCAACGCACAGAAGTATAGCGGCAGGTTTGAAGCTGGCTGCACCGAAATTTCGGGGATGCGAATACCTCTGCACATTCCCAAGGCTTCAAAAGTTCTGGTGGCGGGTATCGGAGGCGGTTTCGACGCGGTTTGCGCCCTTCCCATTGTCCTTGCCTTACGAGAGCTTGGGCACACAGTACACTTGGCGAACGCCAGCACATCGTCTTTGGACAAGGTGAGCCGAGTGGAGAAGCCGTTGACCAATCTTTATTTGGTCGGCCCCGACAGTCGCTGTTCAGACACCGCATTCCCGTTCGTAGAAGGCGCTTTGTCGCGCTGGTTCAAGACTCATCGTCAGGAAGAGGTTCCGATCTGGTGTTTTGCTAGGGTCGGGGTTCGCCCCACCAGGGAGGCTTTCCAGTATCTGCAGCAAGAGCTCAAGCTCGATGCTCTAATTTTGGTGGACGGTGGGGTGGATGGCTTATTTCAGGGGGATGAACACGAGTTGGGCACCCCATCTCTGGACTCCATTACCATTTTGTCGGCGGCTTCTCTTGGCCTGCCCGGGACCTATGTAAGTACGGCCTTCGGGATCGAAGGCATTAACCACACCATCCCCCACGCCGATGCCCTGCGACGAATGGCCGATTTGGTCCGAGAACAGGCCTGTCAAGGGGTTTCCGCTTTGCTTCCGGGAACCCCAGCCGGTGAGGGCTTCATGTCTGCGATCGCCAGCATCCATTCTGAGATGGAACCCTGGCAACACAGCGTGATCGCGAGTTCTATCCGTTCAGCTATGCGAGGAGAGTTCGGCCATCAGGAGGTGTGTCAAAAGGCCCAAGGAGCCCCCGTTTGGGTCTCTCCTCTCACCCTGCTGTATTGGTTTTTTGACCTAGGCAGGGTGGCTGCTCTGAAACCTTATGCTCAGGAGGTCGCTGAGAGTGAAACTGTGTTGGAAGTGGCTGAGGCCATAGCGCGCTACCGGGAGACCGTTCCGATTCATTCTCGAGAAGACATTCCAATCTGAGGGCTGGGTGCCGGGCTGCGGAGTACTGACCCCGGAGCATTGCGGAAACAGCAATGGAAAGACAAGAAGTATCGAGTCTTGGCCACGTTTTTTCGCCTGCGGCTTTGTAGGCGCGCTCTTGATCGGGAAGCCGTTCAGCACACCGATTCAGTGAGCTCGCCATGGTTTGACCACAGGCTTGAGGCATGAGTTCTCGGAGGGATTCAGAGGATTTCTCCCGTCAAGCAAAACAATGGTTATTATGAGAAAATTCTTTGTTTGTTTGATACTTTTTATGCTCTCCGGGTGTCAGCTATTTCTGGAACAGCCTGATAACGATATTGGGATGGAGGAAATCGAGCAGCCCTTTTATGGGCTGCCTGAGATGCCCCGCAACAACTCAGCGGTGGACTACGATCAGTCTTTGATGGTCGAGAAGTTTCTTCTGGCTCGGCCCACCAACTTTGATCCTGAGAAGACCTACGGACTCATCGTCTTTGTTTCGCCAGTGGATGAGCCGGCGCTCCCCTTGCTTTGGTCTCCGGTCTTGGTCGAGAGAGACTTGCTGATGATCTGTCCAAAGGATGCAGGCAACGATCAGGACCCGGCCCGACGGGCAGGGCTTGCCATTGCCGCCGCCTACGCTATGTCAGAAGAGTACAAGATCGATCCGGACCGGGTCTACGCTGCAGGTTTGTCCGGTGGAGCCAGGATCGCCAGTTCCATAGCCTTCTATCATCCCGAACTGTTTTCCGGAACCATTCAGAGTGTGGGGTCTGATTTCATTCGTCCTGTACCCCAGGTGCGAGCCGAGACTCAGGAGATGGGCGAAGGAGCCCTCTATGGAGAAATGCGAGGCTCGGACGAGGTCGATGTGGGTGCCGTAAAAGAGAGGGTTCGCTTTGTGATCATCACTGGCAACAACGACTTTCGATACGGGAATCTGCAGGACATCTACCAAGGTGGTTTTCAGTCCGATGGATACCAGGCCAAGTTTTTGGATGTGCCGGGAATGGCTCACCGTATCTGCCAACCCGAGGCCTTAGCTGAAGCCTTGGATTTTATCGAGGGTAAGTGAGGCGCACAGCTTCAAGTGCTCAATAGAAAAAGGAGCGCTCTGAAGCGCTCCTTTTTCTAAGCGAGGTTGTCGGCTCTAGCCGTGGATATGACCGTGGTCGCAGTTTTCTCCGTGGAGATGGCTGTGTCCGTGATCGTGGACCGGGCTACCCCCGTGGTTGTGGTTTCCGTGAATGTGGCCGTGGCCGAAGTCGCAGACCGCCATAGGAACCCTCTGCAAGACTCGCTCGCCGTCGGGGCCGGGCATAACGTAGGCCTGATAGGCGGTGCCATCGGGCTTGAAGAAATCGGCGAAGCTCGGCTTGGTGTCGGTGAAGAGGATGCGGTCGTTTTGCAGCATCAGCTTCACACCCTTTTTGGCTTCGTCGGCTGAGGGCGCCGCTTCAGACATGGGTCCGAAGCCGAAAACCGGCTGATCTACCAGAGTGTTCATCTTCACTCCGGCCAGGGCGCCAAATTCTTCGTCGAGGGTGATCTCTTTTTCCTTGACTTTGCCGCTGAAGACTGGTCCAGCACTCTTGAACAGACCGGCCCCGGCGGGCAATAAGTCGCGTTTTTCCATGATGTCTCGGATCAAGTCTTGACGCTGTCCACCGTTGAACTGAGCGTCTCCAGCCAAGAGGTTGGTGGCCATCTCTTTGAAGGTGGTCTCGGAGCCTTTGGAGGCGAATTCCATCTGACCGATAAGCAGTTTCCAGCCTTCTTCCCCAGCGGCCTTCAGGGCTTCCTGGGGCGACATTCCGGCTGCTCGGTTGGCGTCGGAAATGCCGTCGAGCACGTCGTAGAAAGCTCCGGACCATAGGCGTGAGAAATCGTGGACCTCGTGGCCCAGGTTGTTGTCGTCACCGCGCTCGGGAAGGGTGGTGGGGTCTTGCCAGGTGAACTGGTTGAAGGACGACCTGATGCCTCCAGGCAGACCCAAAGCCTGACCGAATCCTTCGCCCATCTCCGAGAGGATATTCTTTTTCGAGGAGAGGTCGCCGGCTTCGGTTTGATTGACAATAGCATCCACCGCAGTGTCGCTGCCCAAGGTCATCAGCATGGCCAGGACATCACCGAAGGCTTCGTGGAAGGCTCCGGTTTCGGCTCCGGTGCCCTCGAAGTAGTTGGGCCTGATGGCATCGAGAACGGCGTGTCCGACTTCGTGTGAGGCCACCTCGCCAGAGTCACCGGTGCTGGTATGCTTGACGTCGAAGAAGTGGACCCCTTCGAGTTCCCGAGCGTAGAAGGCGTTGGGCCATTTGCCGGTCTCCGGGGAGACCTTCAGTTTGTCCGACTCGAAAGCCCATTCGATGCTCTTGCCAGTGAGGTCTTTGTAAACCTCATTGTACTTGTCTACGGTAGCAGCCGCCGCAGCAAAAGCGTTGGCGCTGGTGAACGACTTATGGTTTTGCGGGAAAACGAAATTCCCGTCGGCATTGGGATTGAGTTTGAAGTCGGGGTCTTCCTTGATTCCTAGAAGTTGTCCGAAGAGGATCAGGGCTTTCCGGTTGTGCAGCACCACACTTTCGGTTTCCACTTTGCCGTCTTTGGCGTCGACGCCGATGGTGGTGGTTTCGCTGGGGAGGGTGTCCGGGTCTTGGGAGTTGTAGTTGAACTCTTTCTTGGCGGTGGCTTCAGCCGTCTGAGGCTGGGGAGCTACCGGTCGGTAGGCGTTGGGAGTAATGTTCATATGGGTCTCCAGATATATAGTATGCACTCAAGCGCTCAAGGTGAGACCATCAAGATCGCACTTCAAGCCTGAGATAAATTCGATCACTCCATTTTAGAATACGAACGGGAACTTTTCGTTAACTCCAAGTTAAGAGCTGGTCGTCGGAGATGTGAACAAACCCTCAAAAGCGGCCAACACCGCTCGAGACTTTAAGGCGGGCTCTGCTCTTCTCCAGGATCGAGTGAATGCTCACTGACCCGTTTGAGATGGGAAAGGCCTTCCTCGAAATCGGCACCGATCATCTTGTCCATTCCCATGAGCATAGAAAAAAGCTTGGCCATGAGCCCCTCGTTGCGTCCCTCCATGATCCAGGTCATTCTGGTCGATTCTCCTTCTGGTTTCAGTTCCCAGAGTGTTTCGCTGGATGCCTGAAACGGTTTGAGGAACTCTAACTTGATTTCTATCCGTTCATTGGGAACGGCCCTGACAACCGTCATGCTTCCCTGACCGACTTGGTCATTGCCCTCCCAGACGTAGCGATAGCCAGGTTCTCCTGGCGTGCCTGTGACCGACTTGCGCATGTCCGGGTCGAGCTTTTCCCAGGGAGACCATTCTCCCCAACGTCCGAAGTCAGAAATAACCGAATAGACTTCTTCAGGCGGGGCCTTGATGATCACTGAGCGCTCTACGCGGTAGTCGGCGGGTTGCATGTAAGCTGCTCCCAATACGCCGATGACGCTCAGCAGCAGCAGGGCAACTAGGCCAAGAAAGAGCTTCTTCATTTTCTCGGTCTCCTTTGTATTCTTTGATTTCCTGGTGCAGAATCTGACCAGATCGCTCTCCCCCCTTCGAGCTAAGAGACTAATCTCCTCAAACCCTATCCCTGTGCCCAGTCTTTAGTCTGATTTGAGTCGGTGGGGACAGTCGATGGGAACGGGGGAGATGCCCTACAGATTCTTGAAAAGCGCGAGATGGGTGTACCTTGGAAATCGAGGCTGGATCAACTCGGAAACAAACGGATCGTCTTTCTCACCGGCGCTGGGATTTCGGCCGAGAGCGGGATCCCGACTTTTCGAGGCCCTGAAGGGTATTGGACGGTGGGTTCAACCAACTATAGACCGGAGGTCATGGGTACCAGAGCCGCCTTCGACCGCATGCCTGAGGACGTTTGGTGTTGGTATCTTTTTCGCCGCACCGTATGCAATCGCTCCCAACCCAATGGCGGTCACCTGGCTTTGGCCGAGTTCGAGGAACGGTTCGGTGATCGCTTTCTGTTGGTCACCCAGAACGTTGATGGCTTGCATTTGCGGGCTGGCAATTCCCTGAAGCGAACCTACCAAGTTCACGGCAATATCAACTATATGAGGTGTGTGGCCGAATGCAACACGGAGCAGTTTGCTATCCCCGAGGAGGTGGGTGATAAAGAACGGGGACAACCGCTCACCGCTGAACAGGAAGCCTTGCTCGTCTGCCCAAGATGCGGAGGCAGAACCCGCCCGCACATTTTGTGGTTTGACGAATGCTACGACGAGGAGCGATTCCGTTTTCACAGTTCTTTGGAAGCGGCTCGGACCTGCGGGATGTTGGTCAGCGTCGGCAGTTCCGGAAGCACCAATCTGCCGACCCAGATGGTGCGCATGGCCGCAGGAATGGGAGCCGTGATGGTGGACGTCAATCCCGAGACCAACCCTTACGGCCAGCTAGCCGAAGCCAGTGGTGGCTTATGGATAAAATGCGGGGCCGGCGAGGGCATGGAGCGTCTCAAAGAGGCTCTTTTCGGTTGAGCGCTCTTCAGATTTCAGGGGTGATGGGGGCTCGATTTTTCTTCTGGTAAGAGTATTTTCAGTGCCGAGGGATAATCTTAGGTATCAGCAGACGAGAAAGGGACATTAGCGGTGAACTCAGCAGGACTTACGGGGGGCTACCCTATTGCTCAGAATGCCTACGCGGATGCAGCGGCAGGCACTCGAGGGGGCAAACGAAAGACCGGGGTTCAAGCGGAAGAGCTCAAGTCTCAGCAACCCCAGGATCAGGCCAGCCTTTCTACCACCTCTGAGGCTGTGGCCGTTAAGGCTGTGCAGAAGCCCAGTCCGGTAGAAGGCGCCAAGAAGATTCCAGGGATGTTCACCCTGTACCAAAAGGGTGAGAAAGTGTGGTTCTCCATTGAGCCCGACCAGCTCAATAAACCCTTCTTTTTCAGTGCCAACGTCTCCAAAGGAGTGGGGGAGAAGCGCCTCACGGGTTCGGTAATGGGCGACTCCTTTCTGGCCGAGTTCCGCAAGGCGGGCAATCAAGTTCAATTGGTAGCCTTGCATACTGAGAACTTCGCTGAGGCTGGCACCCCTCAAGAGCATTTCGTTAAGAACAACTTTGCCGACAGCCTGATTTCCAGTGCCCCGGTGGTGGAGAGCAGCCACTCCGACACTGAGGTGCTGGTGGAGGCCAACTCTCTGCTGTTTAAGGATATCCCCGGCTATTTGCCCAAGCTCAAACGGGCCTATGACACCAACTTCACCTTGGATGCCAGCAACACTCATATCACCCAGGTCGACAACAGCAAGCAGCAAACAAGTTTCGGAGTGCAGACTCACTACCAGACCCCGGCGCACACCGCAGTCGCTCTTCCGACAACGACACCGGTGGCGAACAGCGTGTTGCCTGAGTTTCGTTACAACTTCTTGAAGTTGCCCGACGAGCCTATGAAACCCAGGCTTGCCGACGAGCGTATCGGCCATTTTGTCACCACCCGAAAGGACTACACCGGAGACGAGGGTGACGGAGTGGTTCGCTATGTCAACCGCTGGAGGTTGGATAAACAAGATCCCCAGGCCGACATGTCCAAACCGGTTCAACCCATCACCTTTTGGATTGGTAAAGAGGTCCCCGAAGAGTATCGGGAGGCGGTGCGCGATGGGATTTTGGAGTGGAATAAAGCTTTTGAGGCCATCGGGTTCCAGGACGCCATCGAAGTCAAGCAACAGCAAGCGAGCGACACCTTCGACACCTTGGATGCTCGCCACGCCTCGGTGAATTGGTACACCGCTTCCGACGTGGGCGCAGCGGTCGGTCCCAGTCATGTAGACCCCAGGAGCGGAGAGATTCTGGACGCCGATATCCGTATGGCTGACGTCTTCGGTCGGTCAGCTAAGCGCTTCTTCATGGACAATGTGGCTGAAAGCTCCGAGCACACCCACGGCCACACCCACGACGGTCACACCTGCAGTTACCAGGACCATGCCGGCTTGGAGCAAACTTTCGCTGATGGCTTGTTGAGGGCCCGAGGCGATTCCAAAGCCGCCCAAGATTTGGCCAAGGCCTACGTGAAGGACGTGATCATGCACGAGGTTGGCCACACCTTGGGATTGCGCCATAACTTCAAGGGCTCCACCATTCATTCGGCAGAGCAGCTCCAGGACCCGGAGTTCACTAAGGAACACGGCCTGAGCTCGTCGGTGATGGATTACCATCCCTTCAATTTGGCCGGAGAGGGCGAGAAGCAAGGGGAGTTGGTGATGTCTACTCTCGGAGCTTACGACTACCTGGCGGTGAAATACGCCTATATGCCACTGGATGAGGCTAAGGAAGCTCAAGTCCTCAACGAGATAGCTAAACAGACTACGGTGGACCCAAAATTAGCCTTCGAGACCGATGAGGCCGCCGATGATATGGATCCCACGGTCAGCAGATTCGATCTAGGGAACAATCCTTTGGAGTTTGCCCAGAAAGAAATAGCCTTAGCACGCGAACTCTGGAACAAAGCTCAGACTCAAGAGTTGCCCGAGGACACCAAGTACACCGAGTTGACTCGGTCTTTTCAAGCCGGCTTAGGCAAAGTTTCCAGGGCTGCAACCTTAATGACTCGATATGTGGGGGGGATGACTCTCCGAAGGGATCGGGCCGGAACCGGTAATCCCATTTATGAGCCCATTCCGGCAGAAACTCAGCGAGAAGCTCTGCAGCAACTGACCAGCAACCTGTTCTCGCCCGAGAGCTTCAGATTTCGGCCGGAGTTCGTCTCCCGCTTAGGCCAGGAGCGATTCGGCAAGTGGGGCAACCAGAACGTTCACGTGGGCAAGACTGTGACCGATATGCAGACCCGGGTCCTCAAAGGTCTCCTGGATCCGGGCCGCACCCAGCGCTTGATTGACAATCCTGAAAAATTGGCTCACGGGCAGCCGACTTTGCCACTGTCTGAAGTTCTACAAACGGTGCAGAACAGCATTTGGTCGGAGCTCGCCGACGGTCAAGACATCTCTCAGGGACGGCGCGATTTACAGCGGAACCATCTCAAAGAGGTGCTCCCCATGCTTTCTGAGCACAGCAAAGCCCCGGGCGAGGCTCGCAGTGTAGTGCGATACTTAGCTCGAGAACTGAAAACTCAAATCGACAGCAGGCTTGAAGGGCCCCTGAGTTTAGAGCAACGAGCTCATCTAGAAGACAGCAGTCACACCTTAGGACAGGCTCTCGCACCCAAGGAGTAACGCGGGCACGGCTGGCTCTGAAGCGGTACCCAAGATCCCTTCGCCGGTGAGGTCTTTGAGTTCCAACGAGGCGGCGGAGCCTGCAGAGATGGTCCGGGCAGTTGGTCTGCCGGGAGCGGTTATGATGGGCATGGGCTCCATTGTGGGCACCGGGGTTTTCGTCAGTTTGGGCTTGGCAGCCGGTCTTCTAGTGCAGATCTTCTTGGGCTTTTTGTGGTGAGCCATCTGGAAAAGAAAAAGTTAACATCTGTCAATAAAAATTTTCCTCTGTTCCACCTGATATCCACCAGCAAGAGATATTCTGTGTTCAAGAATCTCTCAAAGGAGCAAACCATGTTCTTCGGTAACCAGATGAACTTCCCCCAGCAGCCTTTCCAGTTCGCACCCATGCAACAGATGCCTGGCGCGGGTATGCAGGCCCAGATGACGATGGTGATGATGACAGCTCTGATGGGAATGATGATGCAACTCATGGAAGGGATGATGGGGCAGATCCCCATGCCCGGCTCTGGTGGCTTCGGTCAACCCGGTGGCTCTTTCATGGGCGGGTCTCCCGTAGGGAATTTCCTGGGCACCGGCGGCGGAGGGATGCCCATGGGCGGCGCTTCTGGCGGCGGGGGAGCCTTTGCACCTACCGGCTCCGGAGCACACCTGGGTCCAGCCGACGGCTCGGTCACCCCGTCTACGCAAAACTTCATCAACGAATCTCTCAAACTCCAGGGCACTCCTTATGTGTTCGGAGCCACTGGACCCAATAAATTCGATTGCTCGGGCTTGGTTCACTACGTTCTGAATAAGTCGGGAGTCCCAGGTCGCCGGGAGACCGCTCGGGGTTATCAGAATAAGTACCGAGACCACGCGGTCACCCGAGATCAGTTGAAGCCCGGAGACCTAGTTTTCTTTCACTCGGCCAACAATCGGGGCATCCCCAAGGGTCAAGCCACCCACGTAGAGATCTACCTGGGTAACGGCAAGTCCATGGGTACCACCCCGAGCAAAGGTGGCGCCGTAAAGGACATGAACTGGAACAGTTTCATAGGTGGTGCTCGGGTGCCGGAACTCAATCGATAGCTATTGAGAACTCTTCTTGGCCACCGAGTACTCTGGTGGCCAGGAAGCAGTCGTCTTCGACGTCGACGGTCCAGCCGGTATTCCGATGAAAGGCCAGACTGTCTTGGTTTTCTGGCGCGATCAGAGCGGTGATCACTGCTCCTGTTTCCCCGTCCCTCAAGTGGAAGAATTGCTGATAAAGTCGGCGACCGATGTTTTGGCGACGAAAGTCCGGAGCAACCGCGATCATTAGGACACGAAGACTTCGAGGATCCTCAGAGTGCCACAGACGTGGTGCCCCATCGCTGCTTTCGGGAGTTCTCGAACACCGCAACCGATGATTCAAGTAAGTGAAAATGGCCATCTTTAAGGCCAGAACCGGGTGGTGAAAGAGAAACCGTCGCCAGTAGGACCAAGCGCCTTGCAGAACGATCAAAAATCCCAAGATCCGGGAACCTTCCGAAGCCACTAAGATTTGGAGCGGGCCGGGTCGGTTGAGCGCTTCGTCGCAAAACGCGCGCCCCAAACCTGCGCTGCGATAGCCACCCAAACTCAGGCCGCACTCGGTCATGCAGGCCACCACGGAATGTCGTTGGCAAGGCTTTAACGGCGCGATTTTCGTCACGTTCAAGTGTTTGCCTCCAACAGCCTTGGTACCTGAATTTCTTGTGCTGCGTACAAGGGGGCTACTCGGAACGAGGAAACAGAATCTGAATCTTGGTGACTTCGGCGGAGACTTTCTTGAGTACCAGCTCATCGCTTGAGATGATTTGATCACCCGTGACGGCTTGGAACTCTTCGTCGGTAAGCTCGGAGAGATCTGCGTCGAGGGAAATCTGCAAGTCTTCGATCTTACCCCCTTTCCAGTCCACAACCTGGCCTCCGTAGTCCCACCCAAATCCGGTGAACTCGAACGGGCCGCCATTGATGCGTTCTAGTTCGGACAACTCGGTTCCCACGGTGAGCCCATCGGCGGTCGCCCAGAGGGAGCCCCCAGGCAAGGTTTGAATGAGATCGACGGTTCCATGACCTTGGTCGAAGAAGGTCACCTCTACGCGGGTGGGAGGATCGTCCGGAAAGATGGCCACGCCAGGCGATTCGAGACCCTCTATCAAGGAGATCGACTCCTCTCGGACTTGGTCGGCTCCAAAATGTTCAATGAGAGTTTCCTTAGTACTTTGGGACGTGATCGGACCAAAACCCTTGCCTGGCACGATGAGAAAGGAGTGCTCCTCGGATGGGGAAGGATTCTGTTGGGAGGTGGGTTGCGCTTCGTTCGCCGCGCTAGGAGTCGGCGAGGCGGTTGACGTCGGGGCGTTGCACCCGGTGAGCATGGCGAAACTGAGCAGCCCGAGTGCTAAAAGTTTTATCATCACAGAGAGTTCGATCAGGCTTTCACTTCGCCTGCTGACATCAGGTCGCCGGGGGGGCTTGAGAAATCTTTAGAGGGTTTACTCCTGCACGGCCTTGTCTGGTCTTAAAGTTTTAACATTCGTTCATAAGATGGTAACCTTTGAGTCAGGTTTGTTCGCCATGGAAACACGGTTTTTCGGTACACTTCATGGTAGAACAATGCAAGTTGAACGAATTATAGGGTCTTCAGCCTTAACCCCAAATTCGGCAGCCGTGCCGACGGCAACCGGTGGGGGAGGAGCGTCGTTCTCCGAAGCTGCTAGAGTTTCGTCGGATCGCATGGGGCTGACCGACTATCAGAGGGAGCGTGCAGACGGCTCAAGCGATGGGTTCGGGTCCCTGTTGGATGGCTTGGAAGACAGCTACGGCTCCCAGACCGACTCAGAAGGGACGAAAGGTGGGCCGCCGGGGCAACAAGGCAAGGGAGACAACGGAGCCAAGACCGCTGAAGCCCGGACCCAGATCAGTAAAAATCGACAATCAGCCCAAGAGGCTAATAAACTGGGGCAGCAGAGCCTCAGAGAGTTCACAGGGCTGAACGCGCACTCTCAAACGATCGCTTCAGTGCCTGATGCGGGCCCTCAGAACGAACGCCCTGAAGATGTTCAACGTCAAGTGGAGTCCCGTCCCGAACTATCTTCTCGAGTTCCAACGCAACTTCAAGCTCGAGAGCCAGGGCTATCCTCAAGGCTGAGCGGTCAGGACGAGCTTCCGAAAGCCGAGAAGGGCAAAACCGAGAATCGCCTGGAAGTTCAAGACGGGGAGGCCGGACGGGAGCAGTTGCGGCAGCAACTCACCGAGCAGACCGACGCAGGTCGGCAGAATCGTGAGGCCCAGGATCGGTCCCGCCAACTGGGCCCCGAGGTAGAGCGACAAGAGCAACAGAACGCCTCCGACCAGCAGGAGACCCGCCAGCAAATCGAGGGTGAGCGAACCAGCCTACAAGAGGGACAGCAGCAGGTGAGTGAAGACCAGCAGGCTGTCGGTCAGGCCGAGCAAGGGCGCCAAGAAGCAGAGACTCACGTACAAAGGGATCAGCAGCAAGTTCAAACAGACCAAAACATCGTCGCCCAAGATCAGAGCAACCTCCAGACCGCCAACCAGGGTAAGAGCAGTGCAGACACCGAGGTCCAGGCGGCCGGAGAAATGCGCCAGAAAGCTGATCAGAGCATTCAGCAAGCTCAGGATTTCAAGCCCGGCAACGGTGGGCCCAATCAAGGCGGAGGAAAAGGACCCGGTGGGGGTGGACCGGGCGGACCACCTGCAGGCGGTGGCGGCGAGGCCGGCCCGAAAGGGCAGGGCAAAGGTGGTGGTCCAGGTGCGGCCGGAGGAGGCCCAGGTCAAGGCGGGGGAGGTCCGGGTCAAGCTGGCGGCAACGGCAACGGGCATGGTAATGTTTGGCGGCAAGTGCTGGGAAGCGCAAAAGAGTTTCAACAGAAAGCCTCGGCTCGAGAACGAGCAAGCCAAAAGCGTCAACAGAAGGCCGAAGCCAATGTACAGCAGGCTCAGGCCAAGCTAGAGAAAGATCAGCAAGGCTTAGAGCGCAGTCAGGAGCACCTACAGCAGAGTCAGCAGAACCTGACCACCCGTACAACCGATCTCCAGGCGGCCAACCGCAATCTTGAGGGAAGTCGGCGCCTGGTTGAGAGCGCCCAGCAGAACATCGAGCGCTTGGGTCAGCGCGAGTCGGATCTCGTGGGGCGTTCGGAGGTCAACCGGCAAACCCGAACCCATCTTGATGAGGTCGCTGTGCCTCTCAGAGAGAATCTAGAGCGTGTAGCTCAAAACGAAGCTCGACTGAACCAAGAACTTCAGAGCGAACCCCTGGCTCGCAGCATAGAATTGCAGGAGTTGCGAGCCGCTCCCGAGTCGAGCAGGGTTCCCCAAGGTGGACTAGGACCCCAAGCTACGGAGCCTAACAGACCCCTCTAAAGGCGGCTAGGCTGGGTTCGGGAGAACAGGAAACAGTCTCGGATCGGCCCTATGGGTCAAGCCCCCAAGGCCCACCCTAAAAGCTTGACCCTGGCTTATTTAAAAAGTCCACTTCCTCCGGAGTTGAGGCTCTCCCCAAAATGGCGTTCCTGTGCGGATAGCGTCCAAACTCTTTAATGATGACATAGTGACGCCAGGCGTAGTCCAGAGTCATTCGAACTCCGTCTCGTTTCGAGGGAGAAGTCTGGCAGACAAGTTTGGCATAGCGCTCCACGGAGCGTTCTTGAATGAGCAGATCTTCGCAATGCTCCAAGGGGAGGTAGAAGAAGGCTCGTTCCATCGACTTCAAGGTCTCATCGAGGCCCCGAGCGATGCCATCCAAGGTCAGAGCCAGTGCCCGATGGTCATAAGCAAAGGACCGCGGAGTTCCTCGATAGATGTTTCTGGGGAACTGATCCAGGATCAAGATCAAGGCCAGATATCCCGAGGCCGAGGCAAGCCAAGAGTCGAACATTCCGTTCAACGCTTGCTCGATAGCTGATTCGAACCGCCCTCGAATCAGCTCGTCGACCTCGTCTCCGCCGTTGAACCATTGTTTCGGAGCCAATTCCGAGAACCAGAATTCTAGAATTTCTTGAGGTTGAAGTTCCGTTGTCATAAGGGTGCCTTCAATCTTTTGGTCTGCAAACCATTCATCAAGATGAGACCTCAATGTCTCCAGAGGGCCAACCACGGGACTTCTCTCTAGGAGTACAGTGCCCCCCTTAGGATCTGGTCCGGAATAACTTTCTATTTTCGGTTGTCGAGGACCCGGCGCCTGACCACCATTCAGTAGGGACGAACTTCACAGACGTTGCACTGATATCGAGAATACTTAAGCGAGAACCAACGCTGCCAGCACCCAGAGGGTCCCCGATGCATCGGCGGCCCAAACCGGGAAGTTATTTCGGACCAGATCCTTAGAGAGAAGTAGTCCTCACCTTGAAAGCTTGCGGTTCCTCAAGGTCAACTCAGCTGTGAGGCGCTCCAGGTGGACCAAGCAATCGCTCATGATCTTGTTCTTGTCGTAGGCCGACAGAGCAGCATTGACAGCCACCACTGCTCCCACCATCGATTTTCCGGCCGAGGTGGGTACCGCTAATAGAGCGAAGATTCCTAGGGTTCCGTAGAGGGCGGTGTGCAAACTGAAAGGTCTGGGAACGTGGTCTTTGATCGCCTCCATAGTCCTCTTGGCTTGAATTGCAACCTCGGGACAGGCGCACAGCATTCGATATTTTCGCTCTCCAGCATCTCCAAGGGTCAATCCGCTCAAATCCGTAGACAGCCCCTCGGCTGAGAGATAAATGTCAGCCGAAGTGGCAAACGGTTTGGACAGCAGGACGTCTCGATGACAAACCACCCCGTCTAAGACCCAGTGGCAATAAGACGTTTTCGCGATAGAAGTGAACTTGAATGAGCTGTTTTTAGAACGATGACTGTCGATCTTGAAATGATAGTTCAGTCGAATCAAGACAGAAGCGCCGATCACCGATTCCTCTCCGGCAAAAAAGAACAATCGCGAGTCCTCGAAGCGATCGGTGACTCGAATACTCTGGTCGCTTCGCTCTATGCCCTGGGGGACTGAAAGGTTGGGAAGTTCTGAGGCCGAGTTACCCTTGGTGGGCCAGCCCAAACTCAATAAGGCCGTGGTCCCGATTTCTCCGCCTGGTTCTTTACGGCTCGCGTTAAGATTGTCCAGACGACGACCGTCCAGGGTTACGGGAATCGGACAGGCCTCGCAGGAAGTCAAGAGTTCGAGATATTCGTCGGTGACTCGTCCTGCAGAGCGCATCAGTCCCCCTAGAACCCAACCGGACTCTTCGGCAGGGAACGCCACTCCCAGAGTTATGGTGGTGGAGGTTTGGTTTGTTTGGGCTTCGGATTGCCTGGCCAACTGGGTCAAGTTCCAGCCGAAGAGCTCTCGATGGCCGTCGGTTTCCAAGGCGAGAGTGAAGGCGCGACGGTCTCCAAATCCCACGGCCCGAAGCCCGGTGGCTAGGTGGGCAATAGGGGCAGGAGCTGAGTGCTCCACTTCAGTGAGAGCTTGTTGGAGGTCGGAAATGTCGATTTCGCATCGGGGCTGAAAAGTGAATGTGGTGGTCTTCCTCGATTGAGTGATGGCAAGGCTTGGTGCTCCAGAAGTCACCGCTGCTTGGACAAGCTTCAGCACCCAGGCGCTCTTTCTAGGAAGCTGGAAGGAGGCCAACTTCCCGATGGCTGCCTCTCCGGCGATGGTGAAGGAGCCCTGGGAATCCAGTTTTCCCAGTTCGGCGGCATCGCCAAGAAACCGGTCGAGAGAGCCGTGGTTTGGTCGCATCAGAGATATTTTTAGCCTGGCGGTCCAGCTTCCTTTATCGCTCTCGGAAGGGCTCGAATCGAAGCCGCCAAACCTGCTCTTATGTCTTATGTTGTAACCTTCGAACCCATCGGACCTGAGGCACCGGCTTGCGATGTTCAAACCCTCACAAGTATGGCAAGGTCCACCTTCTCGAATACCTTCACCCACTACAAATCGGCGGACCTTGATGCGTACCTTGATGAGTATCTGAGCCTGGAGACTATTCGGAGTGAGCTTGCGGATCCCACCAATGGCTTTAGATTCGTCCTTTTGGACGGGGTGCGCACGGGATACCTGAAATGGCAGGCTCCCACCACTCGCTACCGAGACAAAGTTAAGGTTCCGGGGAAGAGACCTTTTCTCTTAGATAAGCTCTATTTTCTCCAGGAACACCAGGGGCAAGGTTTGGGACCCATCGCTCTGGCCTATATCTTGAGTTTTGCCCGGTACCGGGCAGCAGCCGACTTTGTCTACCTGAGCGTCTGGGAGAGAAACTACCGGGCTCAAAAGTTCTATCAAGAGGCGGGATTTCGCACCATAGGTTCGTTCCGTTTTCCCGTAGGTGAAGCCCTAGATCTGGAGTTTCTCTACGGAATGGCTCTATGAATATTCAGCTGCCCGGGCGATGGCCGCCTGTGCGTTCAAGGCCCCGGCTCCGACCGCGTTGGGGTCGCGATCGGAAATGGGGTTGGCGGTCTCGGTCAGGATGTCCTTGACCTGACTCGGGCTCAAGTTTGGATTGACTTCAAACATGTGGGCGATCACCCCGGATACGACGGGGGTGGCGAAAGAGGTGCCGTCCAGGGCTATGTAAGCGGGTCTACCGTCTTCGGTGAAGCCCCGAGTGGGTCGAGGGCTCAAGCCTTGGTCCAGGGCATGACGCACTTCGCTAAGAGCCTCTTCAAAGCCCTGAGACTCGGTATCGATGACCCCCCGGGCGACCAATGCTTGGGTCAGCATCAGTGCTCCCTTGCTTTCGGCCTCAGGAGAGCCGGTGGGCACCTTGCCGGCCAATTCTGGAGGAAGCAAAGCTTTCAAGTGGGCTACTGCTGGAGCTAGGATTTTGGAACTCAATTTTTTCTGACTGGTATCCTGCTGCAGTTGGGCCAACAGATCCGGGCCCTCAAGACTCTGATAACTCTTAAGTCGAGCAGCTTTTTCTTCGTTTTCCTGACTCATGACCGAATGTGGGGCCAGAGTGGTCAAAATTCCAACTCCAGAGGCCACTAGGTCTGGCTTGAGCGCTCCACCCAAAGCCGGTCCACGGCTAGAGAACGCCGCCACGGTGTCGTCGCTGGGATCTTCGGGCGTCCCCTGGCTGTCCAGGGCACCTACGGTGATCACCGCCGGATTGTGATTGGGGGTGCGGATGATGCTGTTGGGTTTCGGGCCGTCGTTGCCGGCGGCAGCCACCACCACGATTCCGGCATCCACCACCTTCTGAATGGCTGTGCCGAAAGGGTCGATATAGGCCGAGAACTGTCCGTTGGCGTCGTTTTGCCTGATCGGAGAGAACCCTCCGGAGATGTTTAGAACCTTGATGTTGAATTTGTCCTTGTTGGCGATTGTCCAGTCCAGGGCGCTCAGCATGCTGGAATATCCTTGAACCGGATCGTCTCCGTTCTCTGGAGTCAGGACTTTCAGGTTGATCAGGTTCGCCCCGGGAGCCACTCCGGTGATCTGTCCGTTGGAGGAGTTTCCGTTGGCGGCGATCACCCCGGCGGTGGCGGTTCCGTGGCCGAGTTCGTCCCGATCCGGCCTGGTATCCTTATAGAAGGTGACCGAAGCCACCAGGCGATCGTCGAGGTCGGGATGGGGATAAACACCGGAATCGAGGACCGCGACTCCCACACCGGCGCCGCTCGTCTTTAGAGGCCCTATAGTTTCAGTGGGGCGCTCCATTCTGAGGGAACTGCCTAAAGAGCCGTATGAGCGGACCGCTTCCATACTCAAGAGTATAGAAATGACATCTGAAAGGGCCCTGAAAGCCGGCTCCGAAGGCCTGTCATAGGATTTGGAGGTTGTCCCTATGTCTCAGAGAGTTTTAGTACCCCTGGATGGCTCGCCCCTCAGCGAGTCGGTATTTCCGTGGCTTCGACTGTTGGCTTCGAAGTCGGATTGGGATATCGTGCTCTTGCGTAGCTATCAGCTTCCGTCCATGCTCTATTATCAGACCCCGGAGTTGGCACTCCCGTCCACGGCCCTCTTCGACGACAGCCTTAAAGAGCAGATCAAAGATTATCTGAGAGAGAAGCAGGCAGAACTCGCTCCTCTAGAAGTTCGCGGTTTGCAAACCATAGGAGAGCCTGCTGAAGAGATCCTCCGCGAGGGAGAAGAGGCCGACCTCATCGTGATGGCAAGCCACGGGCGCTCTGGGATTGGCCGTTGGCTAATGGGCAGTGTGGCGACCAAGGTCGTCAGGGGGACCTCGACGGACATCTTGGTCATCAATAACCGCGGGGAGGATGATGAGGCTGCATCGGAATCCTCACCGCAAGTTTCCAGAATTCTGGTGGCTCTCGATGGTTCCGCCGTGGGCGAGTTGGTTCTTCAACGCGCTGCAGACTTGGCCCGGGCTCAGCAAGCCGACCTTATTCTTTACCAAGGCATCGATTGTGTGCAGCGGGCCCAGGTTCCGGTTCCGGAGTATTTTCAGTGGGAAAAAGACGAAGCAGAAAGCTACCTCAATCTCATGAAGGCTAAGCTTGAAGACTTGAGAGTGGAGACCAGGGTTAGCTATTCCGGGCCAGGACATAAAATCTTGGAAGCCGCAGAGGAAGAAGGCTGCGACTTGGTTGTTCTGGGGAGCCACGGACGATCGGGCTTCGTGCGATGGATTCTTGGCAGCGTCACCGAGAGCGTCTTGCAGAAAGCTACCCTGCCGGTGCTGGTGGTTCACCATGGGGCCTGAGGGTCATTTTGCCGAATGAATTTGAGTAGGGGGTAGGGATTGTGCATTACCAGGTGATCTGCGATGGAAGCTATCCGGTCTTAGAGGTTTCCCTTCAGCAGGGTGAAATTCTAGTCGCTGAAGCTGCGGCTATGGCCTGGATGGACCCTCATTTCACCTTGAATCCCAGAGCCAGAGGGGGAGTCAAGTCGTCAGTCACTCGGAAGATTCTGGGTGGTGAATCCTTCTTTCAGAACGAGTTCACCAGCAAGCGAGACGGAGCCAGGATCGGCTTGACTCCTGGTCCCGCTGGAGATATTCGAGCAACCGATATGGACGAGGGACCCCTAGTGCTCGAGGAGGGTGCTTTCCTTGCCTCGGGCCCCCAGGTTTTGCTCGAGCCCAAGTTTCAGGGAATGAAAGGTCTGTTCGCAGAAGGGCTGTTTCTTCTCCAGGCGAGTGGAACCGGCACTCTCTTCTGGTACGGGTATGGTGACATTCAGCAGATCGACGTGGCCGGTGACTATCTTGTCGACAACGGCTATGCCGTGGCTTGGGACGCTCGTCTGGACTACTCGGTGGAGAGAAGCGGTAAGACGATTCGAAACTTTCTCTTCGGAGACCAGCTGATCGTACGCTTCACGGGGCAGGGAAGGCTTTGGGTTCAGAGCCGCTCACCGCGTTCGTTGGCAAATGCCATTTATCCATACCGCCCACTTAAGGACCGAAAAGGAGATTAGGCCACCCTGGAGAGGCTTAACTCGCTCGCCTTTCGAACGCCCTTCTCGGCATGACCCCACCGATTTCCAAGGCCCGCCCAAAACTTCGTCCCAGTGAGTTCTTAAAGGTCTTCGGCTATAGCCGAGCGGCCTTGAGATTGGTCTGGGCTACCAGCCCTAAACTTGCTGTTTGGTTTGCCGTTCTGACCGTCATTGCCGGAGCACTGCCCGGAGGCATCGCCTATATTTCGAAGCTCCTAGTAGACGCCGTTTTGGCAGCGGCCCAAAGCGGAGAGGCTGCAGACCGAGCTTACGCCCTTCAGGTGGTCGGCTACGAAGCCGTCTTGGTGATCTCTATGGCTGCTGCTCAACGCGGACTTTCGGCCTGCGACGCCTTACTTCGAGCCCTCTTGAGCCAGCGCGTGAACCAGATGATCCTGGAGAAGGCCCTAGAATTGAGCCTGGCTCACTTTGAAGACGCCAAGACCTACGATCGTCTCAGCCAAGCTCGCCGCCGCGCTTCTACTAGGCCGTTGTCTTTGGTCCAACGCACTTTCGGTCTGCTCCAAAATAGCATCAGCTTGTTGACCTATGGGGCTCTCTTGGTGGGCTTTTCTCCTTGGGCGGTCTTACTGCTTTTGGCTGCCGGCCTACCTCTTTTTATCGTCGAGGCCGCCTTTTCCGACGAAGCCTTTCGGTTGTTCAAATGGCAATCTCAAGAGACCAGGCAGCGGGCCTATCTGGAGATGCTCATGGCTCGGGAAGACTACGTTAAGGAAGTCAAACTGTTCCATCTGGGCCCTCTTTTTCTAGAGCGCTTTAACACCATTTTTCACAAACTGTACAAGGAGGATCGGGATCTCACCTTGAGGCGGTCTTTCTGGGGCTTTTCTCTGGGACTCTTGAGCACCATAGCACTCTATGGAGCCTATCTCTGGGTCGTGGCTTCCACCGTCTCGGGAGAAATCACCTTGGGAGACATGACCATGTACCTCTTGGTCTTCAAGCAAGGACAAGGGGCGGTCACCGCCTCCCTATCGGCCATCGGCTCTATGTACGAAGACAATCTATATCTTGCAAATCTCTACGAGTTTCTGGATGAGCCGGTGGACGAGGAATCGGGGGCGATGACCGTGGGGCAGAACCCGGGTGACGGAGTGCGCTTTGAAGGAGTTCGATTTCAGTATCCAGGAGCTAAGGGCTGGGCCTTGGACGGCATCGACCTCCATCTCAAGCCGGGTAGAAAATTGGCTCTCGTAGGGGAGAATGGGTCAGGGAAAACCACCTTGATCAAGTTGCTGACCCGACTGTATCGCCCTACGGAAGGACGAATTCTGTTGGATGGTACGCCCCTGGAAATGTGGGAGACAGAAGCATTAAGGGAGCGGATCGGTGTCATTTTTCAGGATTTCACCCGCTACCAATTCTTGCTGGGTGAAAATATCGGGGTGGGCGATGTCAAGCATTTCGAAGAGCGGGACCGCTGGGCCCAAGCAGCTCATAAGGGTTTGGCTGACGACTTCGTAAACGAGCTTTCTAAGGGCTATGAGACTCAGTTGGGGCGCTGGTTCGAAGATGGGCGAGAGTTGTCCGGGGGGCAGTGGCAAAAGGTGGCTTTGGCCCGCGCTTTCATGCGCACCGATGCCGATATCGTGGTGTTGGATGAACCCACTTCAGCTATCGATGCCGAGGCCGAAACCAAGATTTTTGACCACTTCAGGGAGGCAACTCAAGACCAAATGGCCATCCTGATCTCTCACCGTTTCTCCACCGTCAGAATGGCTGATGAGATCGTCGTCCTGCAGGAAGGGAGGGTGATCGAGCAAGGCTCGCATGAAGATCTGGTTGCCTTGGGTGGTCGGTACGCTGAGCTCTTCGAGATGCAGGCGGCTGGGTATCGTTAACGCGTTCGCCCGAAGGTTATGAAATCAAGGGAGCACAGATCGATTCCGGCTGAGGGTATGGTGCCAAGAAGGCTGGCCGGAAACCCTCTCAAACTGAAACCGCCCCTGCTCACAGTCATGCACAGCGCTCCTCATTCGAAATACAACTAGGTATTACGGGCTTCGGAGCACTGCACCTTACTGCAAGCAGGAACAATTTCATTGTCAAGGGGGTTTCCGGCCAGCCTTCTAGATTATGGATGTCGAAGGTCCAGAGGGCACCCGCAGGCTCAGCCCTGCTGAAGTCGCAGACGTTGCGAAGTTCAAGACCCGTCACCCACCTTGCGGCCGGGTCCCCGGGTCCCCGGCGCCTGGCACCCACCCTGAGGGCGGACCACCGTCCTTGACCTTCTGGACCTTAAGGCGAACACTTTAACTGAAGTACCCATTCCATTGGGGGAAAAAAATTTAATGTTCAGTGGATTATGTCCAGAGTTCTGCTAGAATCTAAAATTAGGTGGAGTATCTTGTTCGTATGTTGGGATTGAGGTCTAGGACAGGTCTGACCATCGCGGAACTCATGGTGGCCAGTGGCCTATTGTCCATCGTGTTAGTGACGATCTTGGCCCTGTTCTTTCAACTCATCCGCAACAGCAACAAGAATGCTCTCATGTCAGCGGGCTCTTTCTTTGCCGATTCGGTCATGGAGCGTCAGGTGGAGCAGGCAAAGGCGAGAATGGAGATTCTAACCGATAATAGGGACGATGTCTTCGACACCGACCTCTATCCCTTGGAGGGCTCGGGGATGCTGTCGATTTCGGCCAATGATCCCAAGACCGAGTATCTGTATCGAGTTGAAGTGGAGCGGCTGGATCAAGGGCTCACTGCTGATCCCGGCCAACTCTGGGCCTTGGAAGTCGAGGTTCGTTGGTGGCAGGAGAGCGCCTCGGGTGAGGCTGAGGCTCGAGCCGGAATGGGGCGCATGGATCTAACTCGGGGAAAAATCGTCTATTTGTCGGGGGGGCGATGAGGAGTCAACGCGGATTTGCACTCATCGAAGTGATTGTGGCTTCTGCCCTTTTCATGGTGCTCTCAGGGCTGATTTTCTCATTTTTTAGTTATGGAGCTCGGTCATTCCAGCACGTGAACTCCAAGCACGGTCTGCAAATGGATGCCCTGAGAGTAATCGAAAGCTTGCAGACGGAGCTCAAGAGAAGCGCTTTGGGTAGTGTCACACTGCGCAACGATTCAACCAGAGCAGCCTTGGTTGACGGCGAGACCGTCAGCCGAGATGTCGTCAATTTTGCCACTCTGCAGAGTTGGCAAGACCGAACCAACTCAATCAATTTCGACTTGCAGACCGGAGTTCCAAAATGGAACCGCTATCTGACTTTCTATGCCACTACTGAACCTGAGGGACAGTTGATCCGCCATCGAGTCGATCCCAATCCCCCTCCTGAGACCCCGCTGCCGATCTCTAGAGACGACTTCGCTTCCCTGTACTATGACGACCCGTCTGTCAACCTCTTCGATGGGGCCCGGCCCCAATATATCGCTTTGTGCAAGAACGTACACGAGTTCTCCATAGAGCGTCCACTGGGAGAGAGCAGTTTCTTGGTGCATCTGAAGCTCAAGGAGCGCCATACTTCCTCACCCCAATACGGAGGGCAGAGGCGTGCCTACGATTACTATGAGCTAGCTTTGACCATCCGACCAGAGAACAGTTTCCCCAACGACCTATAGACCAGGGGGCCGTATGCCAACACATAAAAAAAGAGCACCTCGGGGCTTAGCCCTGATAACCACATTGATGTTGCTGTCCCTATTGATGGCCATGATCGGAGCCTTCTTGTTGGTGAATAGAGCTGGCAACCGGTTCACCATGAGTTCCGTGGAGCGAAGGCAGGCTCAAGACGTCTGCACCAGCGCCTTCGCTTATGCCTGGTTTCAGTTGGAGCAAAATCGCAGGTGGGGAACCGAGGATGCACCACTGACAGGGGTGGAGTTGTACCCTGTGGCTAGTCCTAAGTTGCGCCTCGAGTTTTCTCAGGTTGGTGATGAAGGGCGAGCCATCGGCCACTTCTCTCTCAACGGCAATTTTGAGCAACCTATGGGCGTTTTCCAGATGACGGTCCAGAACAACCTTGCCAGCCGCAACTTCGTACCAGGGGTGGTTCCGCCTCGCTCCGCCAAGGTCACCATCCTTAGTGAGGTGGGTGGGGTCACTCGGCGCCTTGAAGCTCTTCTCAGACCTGTCCCCCATTCGCACGAGAGTGCCTCGGCGGGGCGAAACATACTGCTCGACGACACCTCCGGATTGGTCCGTATCGAAAGCAAGGACCCCTACGTCAATAGGATCCGTGCAGGCGGGGATCTCAATCTTCCCAGCGCCAACGACGTGCAGTTTCTCAGGCACGGCGTGGCCGCTTCGAGTGGAACATTGAATGTTGGAGGAACCGATTTGGCTCAGGCCGACGAGAGCACTGTCAAGAGCTATGGTGAACAGTCTGGAGGAGTCTATCAACCTAATGTTCCTGCTCCCGTCATTCACCAATTCGAAATCGGAGATTTTGCTTTTCCAGAAAACTCCTCTAGTCTGCCGGCTGGGACTTGGACGTTTGGGGATATAACCCATTATCAGTATCGACCCCAGCAGATTCAATACGAGTACACCATTCCCAATCCCGATGGACCAGGCAGCACCACGGCGATCGATGCCATAACACGTCATCAACGCCGGTCCTCGCTCTATAATGTCTTGACCTCCCCTACCGGAGAACAGTGGGCTGCGGGGCAAGCTATTATCGGTTCGGAAACCGATTGGGATCCCCCTCTCCCTGACGACCCTCTGGGCAGCGAAGGGCAGGCTGAGAATTGGGGCTATGATGGCATGGGTGATGGTTTTGAGGGCGGTTCAACTTTGCCCACCAGCGACGTCCATCAAATCAGACCTGGCTTTAAGGTGAATGTAACCACCGCCCAGTTTGTCATCCGGTCAGGGTTCAGTATGAACACCTCGGGCGATTTCATCGTAGTAGGTGAGGGAGACCGCAGTCCCGAGTTGTACTTCGGTTACGACATGACCGCAGGAGGGGTGGCCACTCAGGAGTCACTCCAGGATGGATTAGAAGCGGCTCAAGACAATCCCCAAAATTACATGGGAGCGATCATTGCAGGCGGCGACGTGAATGTCACCGGAGGAGTCCTGGGCTACGGGTCCATGGTGGCCGGGGGCGAGCTAACCATCAAGGCTTCTTCGGGATTGCGCACCGCTCCAGAGCTGGGAGTGGTCGTGAAAGGCCAACGGATCATCGTTAATCCAGCCTCTGAACCGGAACCAGCACTGCCTGGCGAGCCTGTCAACATGGATGTGCCGGTATTCCGAGAAGCCATAGTGGCCGAATCAGGAGGAAATTGGTCAAACTACAACGGTTGGTTAGACCATGATAAGCCGACCAGAGATTCTATCCTGGATAGCCTGAAGGACCAGTCCACGGGGAGCACGGCCGATGTTTTGTGGACCGCTCTGAACTCTCAGATCGGAGGCGGAGGGCCCACTCCGGACTTCGCCTCTTTCGGCTGGCCTGGAGGCCCGGTAACCGTGGAGCAGTACGTCCGACTGAAGGAGTTTTATCAAACTAGGGCATCGGGATATAATGACGGGGATGGCGACGATAGTTGGTTGAGCCTCAACTCCCGCGAGAGTGACGCTGTAGGGAGGGTGGCTGGAGTTCTCAACAATATCGCCCACCGGGCTAGGTCGTATCAGATCACTGTTCAAGACTTTCTCACGAACCCGGAGCAGCCTCTGCCCGAGATGTATATGCAGGGTCTGGTTTATGCGGACGAAGACATCATCATCAACACCGACGGTAAGTCCGTGAGGTTGGAAGGGGCAGTGATCGCCAGCAATGGCAATCTGATCGTCAACGGCGCCTCCAGTGTAGAGTTGGTATATGATCGCGGTCTTTTGGATGATTTGTACGGAGGAAGCCTGGGGGACTCGGTGCCCTTGGAGCAGATATTCTTTCTCTTGGAATAGGTGGGGCTCACTCGTCTTTTTCGGGAATGCGCCAAAGAAAGACCTTGCGACCCTCTAAGATCACCAATTCGTCAGGTTCCCAGTCGTCCATATCGAATATGTGGGACATCACCCGAGAGCCAGGTTTGAGTTCTTCAAGCAGTTTCGGCCGGAGTTCCCGGTTGATGCGGGGGGACAGGTACATCATGACCACCGAGGCTTCGCTCATGTCGGTTTCCAGCAAGTCGGCGGTTTCGAAGCGGACCCGGTCGTCGACCCCCTGCTCCTTGGCTTTCTTGCGACTCAGTTTGACCAGTACAGGGTCGATCTCGATACCTAAAGCGGTGGCCCCTCTCTGTCCGGCCGCGATGGCCATTCGACCATCACCAGAGCCCAGATCGTAAACGATGTCCTCGGCGGTCACCTCTCCGAGATCGAGCATGGCTTCGATGACGCGCGGGGGAGTCTCTACATAGGGTACGTCTGGGGATCTGGCGGGTTGCTGAGGCATCAGGAAATAGGCGCCCGCCCCAACGGCGACCAAGAGCAACAGGAGTATCGCCTTACGGATCATAGGGTTCGTTCCATCTCTTCCACAGCATCTTTAGCTTGCTTGAGGCTGACCTCTGGGTTCTCTGCCCGGTAAACCTTGATGGCTTCGATTTTCCGCCCGGCTTTGATCAGGTCCTCTACCGAGGCGCCCGAGGTCTCTGCCCGTTGTCTCGGCGAGGACCTGTCTCCGAATACCGAGCGCAGGAGCACGACTATGAAGACTCCCCCGGCAATGATGGTGGGTAGCACTAGGCTCGATTCGCTTTCCATGGCAGGGCTGTTTCGACGAGGTCTCGAGGGAGCCTTCGCGCCGAGAGAGGCATTTTCTCTTCCTCTGCAAAGAACCCACTTGCCTCGCGAACGTGAAGCGTTCGCCCGGTGACAAAGTACCAAAAGGGAGAACTCTCTATGCAATATTTCAAAACTCTTGGGGTCGGCTTGCTGCTGCTGCTTCTGGCCGCTTCGGTTTCGGCTCGCCAACCCATCGATATCGAAACAGCCTGGCAGTATCAGCGGATCGGGGCTCCGGCGGTCTCGCCTGACGGCAAGTTTGCCGTGGCGCCCATCACCAGGGTGGACATGGACAAGGACAAGATGACCGGAGATTTGTGGCTATTCGCCACCGATGGTTCATCGCAACGGCTGTTCAGCAGCCAGGCCTCCAGCGAATCCTCTCCCACCTTCAGTCCCGATGGTCGCTGGTTGGCCTTCTTGTCCAAGCGAGGCGAGGACGAGAGCAATCAATTGTATGTACTTCCGCTAGCTGGCGGAGAAGCTTTGCGCCTCACGGAAGTGCCTACCGGGGTCACCGCCATGCGGTGGATGCCGGATTCAAAGGCCTTGGTTTTTGCGACTCGGATTTGGGCTGACCTCGAAGATTGGGAGGCTCAGAAAGAGCGCTTGGAGCAGCGCAAGGACGGCAAAATGACAGCGAAAGTCTGGAACAATGACGTTCCTGTCACCTCTTGGGATCACTTTGTCGACGAGCGAGAAACCCACCTCTATCGAGTTGCGGTGGCCGGAGGAGACCCAGTTGTTCTCACCAGCTCTTTGGACCGAAAGCTTCCCAGAAGCGGGGTGACTTCCACCAGTTTTGACATCAGCCCTGACGGAAAACGCCTGGCATTTGTCAGCGACACCGCCAGCGAACCCGGTGAGATGAATTTCGATGTTCTGATGGTCGACCTTGGAGGTCGTGAGACCGAGAATCTCACTGCAGAAAATCCAGGACCCGACTTGAACCCTATGTTTAGCCCCGACGGGCGGTATTTGGTTTACGCTCAGCAAACCATCCCCGGCTTCTATGCCGACACCGCTCGACTCGTACTACTCGATCTCAAGACCAAGGAGCGAAAGGTCTTGACCTCGGACTGGGACCGCTCGGTTTCCGGTCTGGTCTGGGCCGCCGATAGCAAATCTCTCTATGGTTCCATCGATGACGCCGGAACCTTGCGGCTCTATCAATTTCCTTTGACCGGGGCTCCACGCCGGATCACCTCAGAGCCGAGTTTCAGTTCCTTAGATATCAGCCGCACGACACCCCCGGTGGGCGTAGCGATCCGGGAAAGCTTTGTGGAGGCTCCCCAGTTGGTGAAAGTGGATCTCAAGGGTGGGGACTACAAGGTTCTTTCGGGCGACCTCAATCGCGAGGTGGATGGCAAAATTGCTTGGGGAACCAAGGAGTCGGTGACCTACACCGGAGCTGATGGCAAGGACATCCAAATGTGGATCAACTATCCCCCGAACTTCGATCCCTCCAAGAAGTACCCGCTGTTTTTGCTGATCCACGGAGGTCCCCACAACGCCATCCCCGACGGCATGCATTGGCGCTGGAACGCTCAGGTCTTCTCGGCCATGGGCTATGTCACCGCTTGGCCGAACTTCCACGGTTCCAGCGGATTCGGTCAGGAGTTCGCCGACAGCATCACCGCCGATTGGGTCACCAAGCCCTATGAAGACGTGATCAAGGCGGCAGAGTGGTTTCAAGACAAGCCGTGGCTCGACTCCGAACGTATGGTGGCAGGCGGGGGGTCTTATGGAGGCTATCTGACCACCATCTTGTTAGGCCGGGAGCATCCGTTTAAGGCTCTCATCGCTCATGCAGCAGTGTACAATCTCTACACTCAGTACGGAGCAGACTTCCACTATCGGGCCGCCCGCCACGGCGATTTCTGGGAGAACTTGGAGCGTTTCCAAAAGACCTCACCCCATTATCAGGCGGGTAACTTCAACACCCCAACCTTGGTCATCCACGGAATGCTGGATTATCGGGTTCCGGTGAATCACGGCCTGGAACTCTATCAAACTCTGCAGCGCCAAGGAGTGCCCAGCAAGCTGATCGTTTATCCCAACGAGAATCACTGGATCCTGAACCCTCAGAACTCGGTATTCTGGTACCAGGAAGTGTAGAAATGGATCAACGAATACGCCCCTCCCGGGCCTCGATAGAAGTGGGGGGCGTGGGCTCTAACGCACCTCTCACGTTTTGGATCTGCGCCTCTAACGCGAAAGGTCGTATACTCAAGACGTGAAGAAGAGGCAGAAACGGGAAGGCAGAGTCCTTCCGACAGGGCCTACTCAAAAGCCTTCGGACGCACCGCTCCCTTAGGAAGGCACCGGACCTGAAATCCGGGCATCAGCCGACTGGAGGGGCGGTCAGCGAGCCGAGTACCCACCCTCGCCAGGGGTGGCAGAGCGGGGACCCGCATCTGAGGAGAGATTCTCAGGCGGGTCCTCTTGGCGTTGGGGGGCGTCGGAGTGCGGAAAGGTTGATTCAAGCTAGATTGCTCTATTGCTGTTTTTTGTTTGGTGTGAGACAGGACCTCTGAGCTAGGCCTCTAGGAATCGTAGAATATCAGCGGCGACTTCTGAAAAGTCATCCAGGTGCTCACGGATGATTCTATGCACCTCTTTGGTCTCAACCTTCCAATACCGATGAACGACCAGATTGCGAAATCGAGCCATCAAGATCAGGCGTTCACCTAAGCTCGGGTCGACGATGACCCCGTTTTCGACGAGATTCTTGAAGCTCTCCACATAGCTCTTGGGTTTGTTCCAGCCTAGGTCAGCGGCCAGATGGTTGGAAATGTTGGCCAGACTTTCGATGGAAATCTGAAGCAAGTGCTGCACCCCAAAGGCTCGAACCTCGTCATTCAAAAAGTCGGATAACGGCCGCTGCGATTCCTTGCGCAGGAGCGAGATGGCGTGATCCAGGTCGGCCAACATGGCCTCCACGGTGCGACGGTCAACCAACGTTTTTCTCTCCAAGAAGATTTTTCCGAAGGGCTTGATGGAAGAATCTCTCCGTCCATTCGAAGTCTTGATAACGACTGTAGGCTTGCCTTCGGAAGTAGAGACCGAGGTTGGATTCTCCCTCCCAAACCAATTCTCCGTCGCCGGCAATGTTAAAAGCCATAAGGATCGGCATGGTCTCAAGGTCCTGAATATCGACCTGGTCCCGGTCGACCTCGAGCTTGTCCGCCAAGTATTGGGCGCATTTGTCCAATCGCTCGACTTTATCCATGAAGCTCCAGCTCTTATGATCATTGAGCAGGACGGCGAAATCGTAATCTGAATCTGCCCGTTCCTTACCGCTGGCTCGAGAGCCGTGGAAGAACAGCAAAACGATCTCAAGTTCCTGCAAAATGCTGATGGTTTTGGGTTCGTCGAAGATTCTCTTGAGGTCTTTGCTCACCGGCACCCTGGCTTCTTCGTGACATCCTTCGCTAATCCCGGTTGGGAAGGTCTCGGGTATCCGCTTTGAGAGGTTTTTGCCCCTTTTTCCTCGCAAGAGAGTATGGGGAAATCTGGAGGCTTTTGTGAATCAACTTCGTGCGAGACTTTTGAAACTGGGACTTATTCTTTCGGTCCTGACTTTGGCTGGATGCGGGGCGAGCTTTTCTGAGAACCAGGTCAGCGGTTCTCAGAGCGGGCCTTCTGCCCCGGACCCTCGGGTCAACACCATCCAAGTGACGGGACTGCAGCCGGATCTTGCCATCGACGGCACCCCCGTTCGGGTGTTGCGGCTGATCGGTTTTGACAGTCAGGGCGCCATCGTCTACGGACCCACGAACGTGCCTTACCCTTCAGCGGTGAACGCCCAACAGGATGGAGGTGGGGGCCAAGAGGTGAGTTTTTCAGGGTTGCCCGACGAGGTGCAGAAGGTTCGCCTGGACTATAAACGAGCCCAGGGATTCACCCTGGCCCAACTCGAAGACGAGGTGGATTTCCCCAATGATGAGGATGGCATCGTATCTGTCTTGGGAAGCAATCCGATGGCCCTAGGGGCCGAGCGGGACACCTTCACCCTGCGCATCGTGAACAACTCGGAGTACTCCGATGATGAGGTGTTCGTCTCCATCAACGGCAAAGATCGCAATGAGTCTGCTTTCTTCTATCTGGCAGTGAACCCCACTACTCACCTTGGGGCTTTTGCCCAGTTTGGCGGGGTGGACCGAGCCTCGGACTACTCGTTCAAGCTCACAGACCTGAAGAGGGTTGGAGATCACACCTACTCTTTGAATTGTCCCATCAACAACCTGGTCTCAGGAAGAATCTATTTATCTTTCGGGCAGAAACTCCAGGGCTTGGGATTGAACGACGTCTCGAATCCTCTGGGTCTTCAGCTCCCATCGCCGACAGGTATGCCTGACGCTCAGACGCTCTATGAGTTCATGGAACTTTCGGTGACTTCGCCCGCCGAAAATACGAGCAACTGGACCCTCTATGCCAACACCAGCGTAGTGGATTTTTTTTCCATCGGACTGGGCATGACGCTCTACACCCAGCAAGGGCAACAGGAGGTGTCTCAGGTGGTGGGCTTTGTCACCAACGCCAGGGATCAGGTTCTGGCGGCCTTCGAGGCTGGGACCACTCCAACAGAGTTCCGCAACTACGTGGTCAAGAACGGCACCACCACCATTCTGAGGGTGCTGGCTCCAGTCCAAGGGGTGGCCATCAACCCCAACGGAGCGCTGGCGTCCTTCCTGGATCCGGCCATCGATGCTGCCTGGAGTCATTATGCCCAAGTGGTGCTGAACATCCCCGACACTCTGGTGGCGCCCTATGGTTACCAGTGGACCGGCCAACCCATCGTGAACAACATCCTGCAGATGACCTGCACGGCCAAGCCCTCTGGAGACAACGCCGGGGGTGACTTAGAGAGCCTGGGCGAGGTCTGCCGGTTGCCGAAGCCCACCTCTCGCATCGTCTTCTTCTGCGACGACGACCAACCTCTACCGCCGAGTACGGCCGTCCGCGACACTTGGAAAAACGACGGCAGCCAGGGCCATAAACGTCTGGTGTCCTTGCTCAGCGCGGCCTTGAACCGGGGTGTGGTCGAGAACTACGAAG
>JBJHCR010000008.1:0-46197 GCA_050486105.1 Vulcanimicrobiota bacterium | reverse complement strand
ATCCAGGTGAGTCAGCAAGAGATCCAAGAGGCTCTGGGTTGGTTTGTGGAGGGACTCTTGAGATTGCTGGCGGTGCCGGTTTGGGAGGCCAATTGTGTCTTCAGTCCACAGTAATCAGAAATCGTCCCAATTTGCACCATTGCTGCCTGTTTCAAGCAGTCTGGAAGCGGTGCTTCGCGAGGCCACTCGGAAGCTTGCCGAACGCGAACAGGAATCCGCTAGGCAACCGGTGTCCTCGCACGCGGAACTCGAAGCTTATCGAATTCGTAACCTGCGCAATACCCCGCCAAAACTCGAAACCTCGGTCAAAGGACGAGAGCGCTTGGGGGTTCAAAGCAACCTCGCCAAGCAACTCCTGAGAGTGTCTTCTGAGCGCGAAACGAGCAAGAGTATCGAGGCAGAACCGAAAACAGAGGAGTCAGACTCTCCCAATGAGGGTGGAGGCGGTCTCTTCTCAGGCCTGGGTGGCTTACTTGGGCAGAAACCACCTCCCTTTCCACCAACTCGCCTGCCCGAAGTGGACTGGGATACCCTTCAAGAGGGAGACCGGATCCCGGCGAGCGACGAAGGAGGAGAAGACTGGGTTGCAGTCCGACGCGGTAGCCAGTTGCGCTTAGAGCGTGCGGGTGCTGCGGCCGATGACGGAGGGTCGGACTGGACCGAAGTCTTGACTCGTGGAGACCAGAGCAGTTCGCAACAGCGATTCGTCTCGGATCCTGAAGGTGGTCCCGATTGGACGGAAACCCAGGGCGCTTTGAGCGCCAACATGTTCTCCCGAGAACTTCCCGCCGAAGACGGTGGGCCCGCTTGGACACAAGTCCGTTGGGGAGAGTCCGGCCAAATACAAACCAGCCGTCAGGTGCCGGATAACGATGGTGGAGCTCCCTGGACCGAATATCTGAACCTAGAGACCGGTCAGTACAGGCGGTATCGCCCAGAGCCCGCCGACGATGAGCTAGGGGATTGGCACGTCCACGTCAACGAGGCGGGAGAAGAGCGACGCCATCGACACTATACCGATGAACAGGGCCGCGAGTGGAGTGAAAGCATCAACGGTGAAAACCGTTGGCGCCAAAACGTCAATGCCGCCGAATTGGCCAAACAGCAGGGACCTCATAGGGTGTTGACCGTCGAAGGGCCCAATGGACCCTTGGAAATTCAGATTTACGGCGCCACCGAGGAGGAGTTTGAAAGAATTCGAGAGAGTTTGGAAGCTTTGCCTCCGGCCATGCGGCAGTTCACCAGTAATGAGATCGTGGTAGCCGAGGAAATCGGGGAGATCCTGAATGCCGATGGCACTCACAAGAGTAGAGTGGCCGGTTTCGGAGGAGCAACTCAGATCATCTTGGATCGGGGCTCCATCGGTGACCGGGTGGGACTCGACTATGTTCTCTACCACGAGATGGGCCACGTGCAAGATTTCAACACCGGGCGTCCGTCCTCTCGACCGCCTTGGGGAGATGGCAACGCCGTCAGTCCCTACGGGGGCACTAACGCTCTAGAGGATTATGCCGAGGCTCACCGCATCGCCCTCCAGAACCACGACCTCTTCGCCGGCTTGACCCGAGAGACCATTCTCGAAAACCATCCCCAGGGGGTGAAGATCGTTGAGATTCTGGACTCGTACAATTTCGAGTATGGAACTGGAACGGAGTACCCTAGCCCCGGTGGGTTACCACCTTTGCCGCCCGAAGGTGGCGGCGGTCTTCTGCAAAGTCTCGGTGAGGCTTTGAGGATCTTTGGGCAGAGTCAGACAGGGGAAGTGCAATGAAACGATATTCCATCCATCCCCTAACGCCTCCCCCAAGAGTGGGGCCCATGATCCCTGATCTCAACGTGGTGATCGCGGAGCTCTGTGTTCATTCATCTCAGCAAGCCGAACTCGCCGTCTTGGTTCCCTTTCACAAATCGGCCTTAGAAGAAGTTTTCTCCAAGCCTCGTTTTGATGAAAAACACCTGACGGCTGTGGTTGAGAAGGACCTGAATCGAAAGGGATTCACTTTGGTAGCTGCTCCATGAAACTTTTGATTTCTCACCTGAAGCGAGAAGGAGAGCATTGGGCTCTCAACGAGCAAGCTCCGGTGGCCCTCCTGGACCTTGAAGCTGCTCCAACCTGGACTTTCTATGATCCCCGCTATGAAGACAAGCTCAAGGGCTTATTCCAGCAACCTGTCTACTTTTCCGTTGAAGGATCCTTGGTTCGACCCGAACCTTACAGCGAGGAAGCGCTTCGCCATCTCTGCTTTCACGAGCTTCCTGCCATCGGACTTGGTGCAGCTGCCGTCTAAGGAGACTCCGTTTCCTGGCCAGATCCTTAGGATCCATTCAGTGTTCGTGCAGAGTGAGCGACCAGTATTGTTCGCTGTCCATGACTGAAGGGTAGTGGATCAGGGCCATGTTCACCAGGACTTCATACTCAAGAAGAGCCTTAGTGAGCTTTTCGTGGACTTCGTCGGACAGCATGGGCTCTAACTCGGTGAGCATGCCGATGATTTTGTTTTCCTGTTCGAGGATTTCTTCGGCAGTGATCTGCCCGTCTTCGATGTACTTCTTCCAGCCTTCATGGTGGTCGAGAAACTGCTCACGGAGAAGATCCAGACCTTCTCCGTCGAACCAGCCGTCTCTCCCCTTGTCGCCTGCTGCCATCGTTCCTCCCGCTGGACCCTCCTTGAGAGGTTCCCGTTTTCGCTCTGCGGCGGCCTGATTGCCACGCCGGCTCGCTCTTAGCGGATTTCTTCTGTGGTGAGACGAAAACTCATTTTATGAGTTCTCGCGCTTCGGCCCAGAGGATAGCGGTGGCGGCCATGTTCGTGGCCTTGGCTTTGATCGTGGGACTGCTTCCTACCATTCCGGGCTCGGCCTTGAAGTTCACCGGTCTTCCTTTGCTGTTGGCTGGATTGCTGGTGGGACCGAGGACCGGATTCGCTATCGGCTGCCTGACAGATCTCTTGGGTTTCGCTTTGCGCCCGGCCGGCTGGTTTTTTCCAGGGTTCACCCTAACTCAGGGTCTAACAGCCATGATTCCTGGTCTGTTGACTCGAGGTCGGGATCCGTTGACTTTTCAAAAGCTGCGTCCACCTTCGGACCCTGATGCCTTCCAGGCAGAGCTAGCGCGCCGCTAGAGTTGGGCATTCAATCTTGGAGCCTACTTCAGGCTGCTGGGAGTCTTCTGGGTGACCCAACTGATCACTTCTGTCCTCATGGTGTCCTATTTTACCTCGAAATTTGTCGTCGGCACTCCGATAGAGTTTGAGCTGGTTTACCGGGCCTCAGTCCAAGCATTCCACGTTCCAATCTACGCTTTTCTGGCTTTGGGAGCTCTGAGGGTCCTGTCCGAATCTGAAACCTACCAACGCCTGCTGAGGGCTCGTCGTTAGGAGTGCGTTGGAGCCTTACCTGCGGCTTCAGGTAAACGATCGCGCTTATTCAAGAAAGTGGCCAGGGCTTCCAAGCGGCTTCGACTCATGTCGGCGGGAAGGCTGTCTCCCAGAGCAAACAAGGCCACCTTGGCGTTGCGGGCTTCCTCCACGTGGTGGCGGACTCCCTGATAGCTGAGATGGGGGATGAGTTCGTCATCCAGACCTCCAGCCAGCAACCCCTTATATCCTCTGGGCAACTTGTCTAAGGCGGGACCTGAACTCAGGTGCGGCCAAGAGATCAGGTCGTGAGGGAGGTCCAGGAGATTTTCTAAGTACAAGCGTCGTCCGGCGAAGTGAAGCCAGATAGGCACGGTAGAAATTTTGCGGATCTCGTTGAGCAATTCCTTGAGATGGGGCTTGACCAATTCCTCAAAGACGTGAGGCTCTCGTTGGAGATAGGTGGCCGAGCGAATTTCCAGCACCACCCCATCGACTTCGCAAGTGGTGACCGCTTCGCGAGCATAGGCAATGAGGGAGGCGGTCACCGCCTTCAGGGCTTTCTTCACGAAGTTCTGGTGATTTTGTTCGCTTTGCACCAACAGTTCGTGGGGAACGACAAAGCCCAAGCTGGTTAGAGGATCGCACAGAGTTTCGAAGATGGCCACTTTTTTTTCACCCAGGCGCACTGTCGTGCTCAGTCCGGCCAAACGATCGGCCCACAGACCGGAGTGAGGGCTGAATGGCTCAAGTCGGGTTAGGTCTTGGGGGCGGTCGAAGGACGTTTGCTCCGGCACGGGCAGGTCTTTGTAGGCCGGCATCCTGAGCAGATCCACCCCATAGACGGCGGCGAAGGTGAGAGCCGCCGCAGCCAAGGATTCGCCTTTCATATGGCTCAGCCCGAAGGGGTGCCAAAAGCAGTAAGGACGACGGTCGACCTCTTCATTCTTTAGAGTGCGGAGAACCCGTTCGCGCTTACTCAGGCCTTTCCGTGACACTTCTTGAACTTCTTTCCCGAACCACAGGGACAGGGTTCGTTCCGTCCGACTCGCTGCTCGATGAACGGGTTGACGGTCTGCAGGGCTTTGCGAATGGCTTCGTTGTGGGGCTCGAGACCTGCGGCGCGTTTGAAGTTGGTGGTGGCTTTTTGAGCATCTCCTTTGCGCAAATACAACCATCCTAAACCATAATAAGGGTAAGCGCGCTCGCGATCCGCATCGACTCCCAGTTGAGCGGTTTCGATGGCCTTATCGAGATTCTCTTCCGCTTGCCGAGCAAGGATGGCCGCCCTATTTAGGGCAACGATTCCGTCTTTGTGGGCGTCTTCCACCACTAAGAATGGCTCGAAGCCCTGGTCGATTTGATCTTGGTTGGCACAAAGCACCAGTTCCACGGCTCGGCCGTCGGGATATTGATCGAAGTACCCTTTGGCCTGGTCTAAATGGCTTAAAGCAGCGTCGTAGGCTCCTTCCAGGGCTTCGACGATAGCGAGGTTCAAATAGAGCAGTGCAGAGTTGTCGTCTGAGGCTCCACGTTCGGACAGGTCTTGTTCGGCCTTGCTCAAGAACTCTCGAGCTTTGCCGTACTCGTGAATCACCAGTTTTAGGAAACCGGCGTTGTTCCACATCAAGTAGTGTTCGACTTGATCTTCCTCGAACGCTTTCTCGTAGACTTCGGCGGCTCCCTGGGGACCCCCTTTGCGATAGTGGAGCAGGCCTACGTTGGTGATGCAGGCCATGATGCCATCGAGGTCTTCAAGGTCTTTGAAGTACCCTTTGGCCTCTTCAAAATTGGTTTCGGCCTCGCTGTCTTGGGCCAAGTCGCTCTGCAACGACCCGATGTCTCTTAGGGCTCGAGCCATTCCGGCCTTATCTTCGTGTTTACGATAGATAGTCAAACCAGCCTGTAGGTATCCCAAGGCGCTGCGATGGTCGTTCTTTTTCGAAGCGGCGTTACCGAGTTGCTCAAAAGCGCGAGCCTGAGCGGATTCGTCACTGAGCTTTTCCGCCAGACGCAAGGCTTTCTTGAGATGAGGATTGGCCTCAGAAGGCTTGTCGATCTCGTTGAAGCAGTACCCCAAACTGTAGTGGATCTCTTCAAGCTCGGCGTCAGTTCGCTCTTGACTGCTGTCTTTTCGAGTCTGGCTAAGGAGCTCAATGGCTTCGTGATAGGCCTTGTCTTGAATCTTTTCTTTCGCTTGAGCGAGGAGTTCGGTGAAGGTTGAGGTGCTGGTGGACATGTCTTTTACCTAACGTCTACTTTGGAGTGGGGCGGTCCCAGATAAGCTCGGACTTCGCTGAGAGGGACGACCGGTTCGTTCAGGGAGTATACTTTTTCTGATGAGGGGTTCCTGCTACGTGGGTTGGCTAACGCTTTTCAGGAAGGTCTTAATCGAAGCCTACCAGAAAAATTGTAATCAACCAAAGAAAGACGAGGAGATCCGATTTGAGTTCCGCCACGGTCAGCAAGAAGAACCAGAAAACCCCAAAAGTGCGGCTAGTTGCGGCGCTGAAGACCATGTTTCAGGCCCGGAAAGCCGATGATCGGGAGATCATCATGAAGCGCCAGAACAAGGTCTTCTTTCAAATTTCCGGTGCCGGACACGAATGCCCTCAGGTGGCCGCTGCCATGCACCTCAAACCGGGATACGACTGGTTCTATCCCTATTATCGGGATCGGGCCTTGTGCTTGCAGTTAGGTATGAGTCTGTTGGAAATGTTTCAGGCTTCCATTGGGGCAGAAGCAGACCCGGCCTCTTCAGGTCGGCAGATGCCGTCTCACTGGGGACATAAGGATCTCAACATCGTCAGCTCCTCATCGCCCACCGGAACTCAGTTTCTTCAAGCTGTGGGTTGTGCCGAAGCAGGAATCTACATCGAGTCCAGGCGAGAGCAGTTGCCGGACCTTCCTGCAGCGGCCGACGAGGTGACCCTGGTGTGTACCGGGGATGGCACCACCTCTCAAGGCGAGTTTTGGGAAGCCTTGAATACCGCTTGTAACCAGAAAACGCCGGTGCTGTTCTTGGTTGAAGACAACGGTTATGCGATTTCGGTCCCGGTGGAAGCCCAGACGGCCGGCGGCAGCATCAGCGGCCTGGTGAAGGATTGGCCCAATCTGCATCATGAGGAGGTCGATGGCACCGATTTCGAAGCTTGCTTTGAAGCTTTCGGCAAGGCGGTGGACCACTGCCGCAAGAGACAAGGTCCGGCTTTGATCCATGCCCACGTGATCCGGCCCTACTCCCACTCGATGTCTGATGACGAAGCGGCTTATCGACCCCAGGCTGAGCGAGATGCCGAAGCCTTGAGAGACCCCATCGATCGCCTTTCGGAGAAACTGCTGGCTGATGAGCTACTCAGCCAGCAGGAACTCGACGAGCTGAAAGCCCAGTGGGAGGCCGAGGTGAAAGCCGCGGCGGAAGAGGCTGAGCAGTACCCTCAGCCCGCCCACCACAAGGTCTATGAGAACGTGTACTCTCCCGATGTCGATCCCACGGACGCCGGGTTTGCCCACCCCCCTGAGTTTCAAGGGGAACCCACCACCATGGTAGACTTGATCAACATCTGTCTTAAGGACGAGATGGCTCGGGATCCCAGAATCCGAGTTTTTGGGGAGGACGTGGCCGACGCCACTCGAGCAGAAGTGCTGTCCGAATGCAAGGGCAAGGGTGGGGTTTTCAAGGTGACCCACGGCTTGCAACAAATGTATGGTGGAGACCGGGTGTTCAATTCCCCCCTGGCGGAGGCCAACATTGTTGGGAGAGCTGTCGGTATGGCCACTCGAGGCTTGAAGCCGGTGGTGGAGATCCAGTTCTTCGACTACATCTGGCCGGCGTTCCATCAACTGCGCAATGAGCTGGCCACAATGCGCTGGCGCTCGGGAGGGGCTTTCTCGGCACCGGCGGTGGTGCGGGTGCCCATCGGAGGCTATCTCCGTGGTGGTGGCCCTTACCACAGCCAATCGGGGGTGTCGCTTTTCACCCACACACCGGGAGTGAGGGTGATCTACCCGTCCAATGCCGAGGACGCCAATGGTCTGCTACGGACCGCCATCCGTTCCGATGATCCGGTCCTCTTTTTGGAACACAAGCATCTCTATCGACAAACTCATAACAAAGGGCGGAATCCCGGCGCCGAATACGGTATCCCTTTCGGCAAGGCCAGTGTGGTCCGAACTGGAAACGACCTCACCATAGTCACCTACGGGGCCCTGGTGCACCGCTGTGAGCAGGCGGCCAAACAGGTGGAGAAGGAACGAGGCTGCAGCATCGAGATTCTGGACCTGCGCTCATTGTCGCCTTACGACTGGGACGCCATCTCGGATTCCGTGAAGAAGACTTCCAAGGTGATCGTGGCTCACGAGGACTCCGTGTCCTGGGGCTACGGGGCCGAGATCGCCAGCCGTATTTCCGATGAGTTGTTCGAATGGTTGGATGGCCCAGTTCGGCGCATCGGAGCCACCGACACCTTTGTGGGCTACGCCCCCCAACTGGAAGAGGCCACTTTACCTAACCCGGAGACCATCGCCGCAGACATGCGACGTTTGTTGAGTTACTAACAAGCCATGCCGAGGCTGGGGGATGGGATTCGAATAGCCATAGTGGCGGTTGGCTTTGTGATCTTGGGCAGCGATCTGGGCCAAGACCTCAGCTTCTTCGCTGTGGAAGCGAATCGCAAATGGGATCTGCTGGCTTCGGCTCTGGTCCGAAATGTGCTGCTCCTGGTGGGACTGGCGGCTTTTGGGTTTCGCCAGCGTTGGGGAGCCGGACTCCTTCTCCTAGCCGCCCTGCTGGGACTGATTCGTCGAGCCTTTTGGATGGAGGGCAGTTGGTCGAGTCTCGTGGAGCAGGGTTGGGCTTCGGCACAGGTGCAAGCTTTTCATAGTGGCGCTGACCTGCTGTTTCGACTCGTTCTCCTGGGAGTGGTTTTCGATGTGGTGCGCAGAGTTGCGACCTCGGATCGCGATGAGTAGCTTTGATAAGGATCAAGCTCGAGGCCTGGCGCCCGATCCTTCTGGGGGCTTTGATCTTGGTCAGTATACTATGGTTGCCTTGGGACCTTCGCGGGATCTTGGCTGGGGGATCCTGGCAACTCTCGGTAGGACTCTTCGTGAAGTTATTCTTCACGGCCATGGCCCTTGTGGGGCTGTTCCAAGACCGACCCTACGGTTGGGTTTTTCTGCTGGCCCTCTCAGGGCAGTGCTTGCTCATCGACTATGGGACTCTGAGTGCCGTTTGGCCGGTGTGGGATGGGATTTGGGCGGGAGAGGTGTTTCGGGGCCTGGTGATAGTGGTGGCAGACGCTTTTTTTCGAGGGATCTGTTGCATCTATGGTGTGGCCAAACTAGCTTCGGGATGAAGGAGATGACAAATTATGACTAAAGATTCCAGTTGCGCTTGCGGCTGCGTGCTCGTTGGGTTTGCCTTGCTGTTCGCCATTAAGGTGCCCTGATTCACGCGCGCTCGCGCTCAGGGTCAGTTGACCGCCTGCAAATCGAACCTCAAGAATATTGGCACCGCTCTGGAGATGGTGTCCTCGGATCGTGAGGACCACGACTATCCTCAGAGTGTCCAAGAGTTGGTGCCCCAATACCTTACTGCCCTCCCCACCTGTCCGGCAGCCGGTCGTGAAACCTACAGCGCAAGCTACAGGGCCACCATTGGACTACCGCCAGAAATGGCCGCTCAGGTTCCCGACAAGAAGCCTGAAACCTGGCCCTATTATCGACTCCGCTGTGACGGAGAAAACCATACAAATGTAGGTGTTGAGGCAAACTACCCTCAGTACGATTCCGTTGTAGGCCTGCACGAGCGGGCGCCCTAGAAGGCCACTGTTCAGCCCTTAGACTCCACCGCCAGAAAGGCCGGTACCGGCAAGACTCCCGGGAGGTGGATCTCTCCTTCGGGGTGAGCTAGCCAGAACTGGGTTGAACGTCCTCCGTCGAGATTCAGGGCCCGCACCGCTCGAACCCCACCTTTGCTCTCAGGTTCGGCCAGAATCTGCGCCAAGCCCTGAAGGGTGGGTCGGCTGGCGGGATCGGTGCAGACCATGATCACGCGACCTTCGGGGTCGGTGGCCAGCGCTGAGCGACGAGCACGATGTCGATCATCAAGGCCGGTCACCGGGCTGCCCTCCCAGACTAATCTGGGCCCTGCCTGAAAGAGGACGGGCACGTCTTTGGGCAGAGCTTCGCCGCGATGCTTGAGGCCGGCTCGGCCTCCATCCCAGTAGAAAAACCCAGTGAGCAGATTGCCGGCGGCTAGACCATCGCTCAGGGGGTGACCGAAGCGTTCGGCGTGTCCCAAGATTTGATGGGCGTGATCGAAGTACAGGCTGTTGAGGATGGCCGTCGGTTGGAATTTCTGGGCCAAGTCCCGAACTCGGGCCACCTCCTGACCGTTCTTTAGGTCTTGAGCCAATAAGAGCGAGAAGCGGACCTCCTTGGGATCGCACCTCAACTGCAGCAGGCTGACGGCCACCGGGTCCGAAATCGTGATCTTTCGAAACTCTATCCCTGGAGCGATGGTCTCAAAAGCCGGGACATCATTCTCAGCCCAGACGGGATAGACAAGGCAGAGGCAGAGCAGACAAAAGATGCGCAGTGGAAAAGTCATACGGGATCCCGTTCACGGGGATATGGAGTTCCCCTTGGAGCTCTTCGCTTTCATCGACACCCCGGAATTCCAGCGACTTAGAGGAGTCCGCCAACTGGGCACAGCCTTCTATGTCTATCCTGGGGCAACCCACACTCGCTTTGAGCACTCTCTGGGAACCTGCTGGCTAACCTCGCGTTTATTGCATCACTTGGGCTTGGACTGCTCTTCGTCAGAGGGATTGTCCATTCTCTCGGCGGCCTTGCTCCACGATGTGACCCACATTCCGTACGGGCATACTTTAGAGGATGAACGGAGGATCTTTGACCGCCACGACACCCCAGAGCGCATACGTGATTTTCTACCTCGAGGGCTCTTGGGTCGACGGTTGAGCGAAGCCCGAATGTTGGAACCGGTGCTGTCCATTCTCACGGACTCTAAGGATTGGAAACAGCAGGTTTTTTCTGGTTCCGTGGCAGCAGATCTGTTGGACTATGTGGCTCGGGATGCCTTGTATTGCGGACTCTGTCAGCGCTATGATCAGAGAATTTTCTCACTTTTTCGATTGCAGGGCGATCGACTTTTCTTGGAGGCGCAAAAGCACGGAGTGGTGCGTCAGGACGCCCTGTCAGAGATCGTACATCTGTTGAGAATTCGGTATTTTCTGTCCGAGCGAGTCTATTTTCATCACAGCAAGACGGTGGCGGGCGCTATGGTCAGTCGATGCGTGGAAGAAGCGGTGAAACGAGGCCTGACCCTTGATGAGATCAGCAGTCTCACCGATGAAGGGCTGCTGAGCCACTTAGAGTTCCGGTTTGGTAAAGAGCGAGCGGTGAAGGTTTTCTTGGCGGCCCTCAGAGGACGACAGTTGTATAAACGGGTCTATTTGCTGACTTCTGAACTGCCGATAGAGCGCCGTCAAGAGCTGGTGAAGGACTATCATCTGAGCCCTCAGACCCGCAGCACCGCTGAGACTGAGATCGCCAAAGCAGCCAAGCTGAAAGCCGATGAACTCATTGTCTACTGTCCGGCTTTGAAGATGCAGCTGAAAGAAGGTGGACTGGCCGTGCGCTTGGGGGAAGGCAAATTTGAAACGCTGGATCGTTTGCCGGTAGACGAGATCGGCGTCTTGCAGGAGCGCCATCGCAGGCTTTGGAGATTTTACGTGTTTCTCCATCCGGACAAGATGGAGCGAGCTGAACGGGTGGCCGAAGTGTGTGAATCCTACTTCGGAGAGTCCAACCATTTGCCGCGATTCCGCAGTGGTCAACTCTACCTAGGGCTCTGAACTGCTGCTTGGAACCTTATTCTTCGTGGTCTAAGTCGGCGAATTTGATTTGGCATGACCCACCATAGGGGACGCCTCGATTTTGAGCTACTAGGTCGTAGAGCTTTTCCGCCAGCCTTTCACTGGCCGGCAACAAATGGAAGAAAAAAACCAAAGGGGCGGTCAGCGGAAGCAACCTGGCTAAGGCGAGAATACCCTTACCTCGGGAGTAGACCCGTCCCTCGGGAGTGACCAAGTGCGAACTGCTGAAGCGCTCGTCCAAATTCAAGTGGGCTAAGTCGAGTTCGGCGGGCTCACTGGTCAAGGGCAAGAAATCGCACCTCTTTCCCCAGTCCAATTTCTGAGCCACAGCCTTCAGGGTGTTGCACAAACGGCACTGATCGTCCCAATAAAATCGGTAACCCACCGGAAGACGGCTACTCATGTTAGTTGGTAGGTGGCACGTAGCCCTCAGGGGGCTTGGCGTTGTCTTTGAAGAGAAAAGCTTCGATCTGGTCAAAAAAGATTTGATTGGTGGATTCGTCCATCAGGTCCAGTCGCATTTCGTTGGTGACCATAATGAAGTGGTCTTCGAACATTTTCCAGGCTTCGGCAGAGACGGACTCATAGACTCTTTTGCCCAGATCCCCCGGAATAGGTGGACTATCGAGTCCAGGCAAACTTTGCTTAAGTTTCACACACTCTACCGTTCGTGTTTCGGACATGTCAGTTCAGACTCCTCAGTATTGCTGCAGGCAGCTTTCTTCACCGAGGCTCTCCTTCCCCTGTGCTCCAAGAGATCGGTTCCTAAGTCGTGAATCCAGGGACTCCGATCTTGGCTAATTCCTGCTTTAGGACTTGCTCGCGTCGACGTCGACCAGTGATCAGAGTAGACCAATGATCGCTTGAGATGGGATCGAGCCAGACGGTGAAGAGACCCGAGCGGTTACCCCCCACAATGTCGCTGAAAATCTGATCGCCCACCATGACCGTTTCTTCAGGCTTGGCCTTCAATAGGGACAACGCTTTGGAAAACGGTTGAAAGCCCGGCTTTCGATTCCAAAAATAACAGGGCACCACGTGCTTGATGGCCATCACCTCAGCCAGGCGATACAGCCTGCTGACGCGATGCCCGGGAAGCATGACGTTGCTGATCAGGCAGATGTCTTCGAAGGCCTGCTGCTGCCTCAGGCTTTCCAAACACTGCAAGACGGAATCGGTCACCTGATGGCCTTTCTGGGGCAGCAGAGTGTTGTCGAGATCTACGCACAGATATCTTCGCTTCTCATTCAGGACGAAAGAGAAGTCGATGTCTTCGAAACGGGGAGCCCAATAGTTGGGTATGAGGTCAGGTTTCATGGTTGGGGTCTTGAATTTGAAAAGGTTCTGAGGACTCGGTGCGCGTTCGCACGATTTTTTCCTGTTGAGTCCCAAGCTGGCGAAGAGTCTCCACGGTGTCACCTACTCCGCTTTCGATCCGGGTCTCTCTCAGTCCAACGGTGGCGAGCTGGTAGTCCGAGCCTGAACTCCAGACGTAGACTCTCTCTTTGTCGCCCACGCTCAAGACAAAATCCTGGCTCAAGCGTTCCGTGTTTCGGCTCAAGCGAGGATCCTCCAGGCCGGTCAGGGGTTCAGCTAGACCTGCCTCTCTCAACTTTTCCAGGATCTCAGGACTGACCAACAGGGGTTCGCGTTTTTCGTTGCCGTCCACTCCTCCGGAGCGGGGCTTGGCTTCGCTCTGAGGAGTCGAGCCGACGGCCAAGCTGCCTGGGTTGACGCCGGGCAAGAAGCTCAACCCGGGAAAGGGGTTGAGGGAAGTGGGGTTAGCTCCTCGTCGTTCGGCCTCTTGTAGGGCTTGACTCTTCTGATAATCCTTGAGTTCTCGGGCTTTTTGCTCGGCGTCTTCGTCGACTTGAGGGATCTCTTTCCGTTTCACAAGAGACTTGAGTTCCTCATCGAAGTCGTCGAGTTCTTCTCGTTCCTTCGAGTTGCGCTGACCCGCACCGGTGGCGAACATGTCGGCTCTCTGTTGTATTCTCTTTCGATCGCCGTCGGGTGCATCACCCAGTGGGGCTGGAGGAAGAGCCACGGTGAGGTCCTAGCGGGCGTAGCGGTAGCGCAGCTTAGCCAGTCCGAAGAACGCTCCACAAAGCAATAAGTAGAAGATGGTCGCTGGTAGCGCCCTACTGACGTAGTCTAGAGTAGGGGATAAATCACTGCGTGCAGCACCCTTGAAGATGTCATAGGTCACGTTCAGGGGATGCAGGTTCTGAGCTAGGGCTTGGCCTCCCAAGCCGGCTTCCAGGGCAATGAGGCCGGCGCTGAGGGCCAAGGCACTCACTAGAATGGCAGCTCGATGGGGGGCTTGACGAGAGCTAGCCAGCAACCAGAGAAAGATACCAAGGCTCGGCAGCAGGAAGCCGTCAGAAGTGAGATCCAAAATGTAAACCAGAGGGAGCAGAAAGAGAATCAAGCCCCGAGCGCTCCGGGCGGCAAAGGAAGGGTTTGGGCTCATAGAGCCGATAGCCAACCCCAAGCATCCTCCGGTGAGACTAACCAATATCAAGATGGGAAACTGCGCCAGCACCAACGTCCAGGGCAGATAGACGGAAAAGAAAGCTAGGGCCAGAGGCATAAACACCAACAACTCCAGCCAGAGTGGGGCCAAGCAGGCGCAAAGTTTTGCGGCCAGCACCGAGGTCTGCGAAATAGGGGTGACACTAACTATTGAGGCCGACTGGTTCTGCAAGTCTCTGGCGTAGGAAACCGAGCAGTAGACTGTAGCTCTCAGTCCAATCAAGATCGCGAGGAAGGATGAAAGTTGGCTGAAGTACTCGACCACCGTACTCGATCCATGCGAGGCCAGTCGACTCGAGTTGAACTCGAGCAGAATGAAAGCCAGGCATATGAGAGCAAACCAGGTGACTCCGGGATAAATTCCCCGAGCATGCGTCCGGCGGCCGTCGAGTTGAAAGAGAAACTCTCGACGAACCAGAAATAGAAATCTTTTCCAGTTTCGATGACTCACGTGTAGATCTTATCTTGCTCGACTCATTATACCCCAGGCTCAGAAGCCTTCCTAGGGGGTTTCGAAGTTGAGGAAAAAACTCTTTCCTACTAGCGAACATCGAGATCCGACAATAGGATTGGAAGATTCGTGAGATCCCCTGGCTTGCTTAGGTTTTGTGTAAGTTTTTTCGGGCTCCTTGATTCCTTTCGGGTGCCGCCTCCGAGCCTTCAAGGTTCTGCTTGAGGTTGCACCAAGATTCCCTACTCTGCCTCCAAGCTTGTTTGCCAAGTTGAGGCGTAAGGCTTCAGAAATTGTGGTAAAAGCAGAGGGAGCCCAGGGCCGGTCACGAAACGCGCATTTGGTCTCGGGGATGAAGATCGAGAGATTTTCGGTCGCTGAGGATCGCTGTGGAATACTTGTACAAGGTTTAGGGAATGGGATACTGATATGAATTTGGCAAAAGCCGTCAACTCGTCGGTGGGACGAAAACTGATCACGGGCCTCACCGGACTCCTTCTGGTGGGCTTCGTGATCGGACACCTGACGGGGAATCTCCTGTTGTTTGCGGGCCCTAAGGCCTTCAATGAGTACGCGTACTTCTTGGAAACCATGTTCCACGGTGCGGGAATAATCGTGGCCGAGATCGGGTTAATCTTGCTCTTCGGTTTTCACGCCTGGAGTGGGATCTCGGTCTGGAGAAACAAGGCCAAGGCTCGACCTCAAGCCTATCAGGTAAAGGAGAATGCCGGCGGGACCAGCCGCAAGACCCTGTCGTCCACCACTATGCTCTGGACCGGATTGCTGCTGCTGGCCTTCGTGGTGATCCACGTGGCCCAGTTCAAGCTCGGGGTGATAGACCCTGTAGCCGACCGTATGGTGACCGTAGACGGGGTGGAGATGAAGAACTTGTTTGGGCGGGTGGTGGACGCTTTCGCCCAGCCGTTGACCGCCGTCTTCTACATGGTGGTGATGGCCATGCTGGGCCTGCACCTCTGGCACGGCGCCTGGAGCGCGTTTCAAAGTTTGGGTTTGGCCAACAGCAGTTACCTCCCCACTATCGAAAAGGCCGCCCACGCCATCGCCGTTCTGCTGGCTGTCGGATTCTTGTTTTTGCCGGGGGTAATTTTTGTGGCCAACGACCATTTTCAAAAGCAAAATGCCGCTTTCGTGAGTGAATACTCGGCAGCGGTTTACGACCAGGGCTCGAGCGACCGGGCCAACCTAGGAGGATAGAATGTCAAAATCTTCGGCTGTCGACGAGGTGACCCTCGACTCGAAAATCCCCGATGGTCCCATCGAGGAGAAGTGGTCGCTCTTCAAGCAGAATGCCAAATTAGTTTTGCCTGCCAACAAACGAAAGTATCAGATCATCGTGGTAGGCACGGGCCTGGCCGGAGCCTCGGCGGCGGCCAGTTTGGCCGAACTTGGCTACAATGTGAAATCCTTCTGTATCCAGGACTCGGCTCGGCGGGCTCACTCAGTGGCGGCCCAAGGGGGGATCAACGCGGCCAAGAACTATCAGAACGACGGAGACAGCGTTTGGCGCCTATTCTACGATACCGTCAAAGGGGGCGATTTTCGCGCTCGAGAATCCAACGTTCATCGTCTTGCCGAAGTCAGTGTGAACATCATTGACCAGTGCGCGGCCCAGGGTGTTCCCTTTGCTCGAGAGTATGGGGGGACGCTGGCCAACCGTTCCTTCGGTGGCGCCCAAGTTTCCCGGACCTTCTATGCTCGAGGACAGACCGGACAGCAGTTGCTGTACGGAGCCTATGGAGCCCTGTCTCGGCAGATCCACGAGAAGAGAGTGACTCTATACAACCATCGAGAGATGCTCGATTTGGTGGTGGAGGATGGTAAAGCTCGGGGGATCATCACTCGGAATCTTCTGACCGGCGAGATCGAGCGGCACGCCGGACACGCGGTGCTGCTGTGCACTGGAGGCTACGGCACGGTGTTCTATTTGTCCACCAATGCCATCAACTCCAACCCTACGGCAGCCTGGCGCTGCCACAAGAGAGGCGCCTACTTCGCCAACCCTTGCTACACTCAAATCCACCCTACCTGCATTCCCCAAGCCGGGGATTTCCAGTCCAAGCTCACCCTTATGAGCGAAAGTTTGCGCAACGATGGTCGGGTGTGGGTGCCCAAGAAAAAGGGCGACGAACGAGCCCCGAACCAAATTCCCGAAGATGAGCGCGACTACTACCTGGAGCGACGCTATCCGAACTTCGGAAATCTCGTTCCCCGAGACATTGCTTCCCGGGCGGCCAAAAAGGCCTGCGACGATGGCTATGGAGTAGGGCCTTCCAAGCTTGCCGTGTATCTGGATTTTGCTTCGGCCATCGAACGCCTGGGAGTCGAAGTAGTGAAGGAGCGCTACGGCAACCTCTTCGATATGTACGAAGAGATCACCGGCGAGGATCCCTATAAGGTGCCCATGCGGATCTACCCAGCTTCCCATTACACCATGGGAGGGCTTTGGGTGGATTACAATCTGATGACCACCATTCCAGGCCTTTTCGCCCTAGGCGAGGCCAACTTCTCCGACCACGGGGCCAACCGGCTTGGAGCGAGTGCTCTGATGCAAGGTCTCGCTGACGGCTATTTTGTGATCCCCTACACTCTGGGTGACTATCTGGCCTCTCACCAGCCTTCGGACCCCCTCAAGACCGACGGCAAGGCTTTTGATGAAGCGGCCAAATCGGTCGAGGAGAGCATTGAGAAACTGACCGCCAACGAGGGATCCCGGACTCCTATGGATTACCATCAGGCTCTGGGGAAGATCGTTTGGAATTATGTCGGCATGGGTCGAACCAAAGAGGGCCTGGAAAAGGCGTTCTCTGAAATCAAGGCCCTCAGGGACGATTTCTACAAGAATGTAAAGGTCAGTGGTGAGAAGACCGAATTCAATAAGAGCTTGGAGTTTGCCGGTCGGGTGGCCGACTACCTAGAACTGGGGGAACTGATGGCCATAGACGCCTTGCATCGGGAAGAGTCTTGCGGTGGACACTTCCGGGAAGAGCACCAGACCGAAGGTGGAGAGGCTCGTAGAAACGACGAGGACTTCTGTTATGTGGCCGCCTGGGAGTGGACTGGCAAGCCAGCTGAGCCCAAACTGCACAAAGAGCATCTGACATTCGAAAACGTCAAGTTGTCACAGAGAAGCTATAAATAAGGGGACGCGATGAGTAAAGAGATGACCTTAAACCTGAAGATCTGGCGCCAAGATGGTCCGAAAGCCCAAGGGAAGTTGGTGGACTATAAGATGACCAACGTCATCCCCGAGATGTCCTTTTTGGAGATGCTGGATGTGCTCAACGAACAGTTGGCCGCCGAGGGCAAGGTTCCGGTGGCCTTTGATAGCGACTGTCGCGAAGGGATCTGCGGCACCTGTGGATTGGTGATCAATGGGGTCGCCCACGGACCTCTGGGCGGCACCACCACTTGCGGCTTGCGCATGCGCCACTTCAAGAGTGGGGACACCATAACCATCGAGCCTTGGAAAGCCGGTCCGTTTCCGGTGATCAAAGATCTGGTGGTCGACCGCACGGCCTTCGACCGCATCATCCAGGCTGGAGGCTATGTCTCGGTGAACACCGGTTCGGTGGCTGACGCCAATTCGGTGCTGGTTTCCAAAGAGGCGGCCCACATTTCCATGGATGCTGCCACCTGCATCGGCTGTGGTGCCTGCGTGGCCGCTTGTCCCAATGCTTCGGCCTATCTGTTCACGTCGGCAAAGGTCACCCAATACGCGGTGATCCCTCAGGGTCAGCCGGAGCGAGACAACCGGGTGTTGAATATGGTGACAACCCACGATCAGGAGGGCTTTGGCGACTGCTCCAACCACGGCGAGTGCGAAGCCGTCTGCCCCAAAAGGATCCCCATCGAGACCATCGCGCGTATGCGTCGAGATTACCTGGTGGCCTCGCTGCGTTCATAGACGAGTCTTCAACCTCGCTGTCAAAAGGCTCCCATGCGCATGGGGGCCTTTTGCGTGACCTGGCTCGAGGTGCAGGAATCTATAGGCGAAGGAGGAGGGGCCTTGCAGTGCAAAGTGTTCGTCGCAGAACTGTTTTGAGCCCCTGTTAAAGATCGCTCAAACTGCGAAGAGAAAGGTTGATGGCAATGAAAACCCCCCGATGGATGAAGAAGCTCACCGCAGGCTTTGTGCTGGTAGCTTTGATGACCATACCGAGCCCGGTCTTGGCCGAAGAAGAAAACCCCTTGCTCGCTCCTTGGAGCGGCCCGAACGGTGGCGTTCCTCCCTTCGATGAGATCACCCCCGATATGTTTCCGGCTGCCTTTGAGGCCAGTATGGACAGCTATCGCAAAGACATCGAAGCCATCGCCCTGGCCAAGACTTCACCCACGTTTCAGAACACTATCGAAGCCTTGGAGGGCGCAGGGAAAGAGTACGCCAGAGTCCTGACCCTCTTTGGAACTTTCTCTGGCACCATGAACGATGCTGCTATTCAGGAGTTGGAGCGCGAGTGGTCACCAAAGTTCGCCGCCCTTCATGATGAGGTGATCCAGAACAAACCCCTCTTCGAGCGGGTGGCTGCGGTGTACAAGTCTCCCGAATTGAAGAAGCTGACCCCAGAACAGCAACGTCTCACCTGGGTGGTCTACAACGAATTCGCCAAGTCGGGGGCACAATTGAGCGAGACCCAGAAGAAGCGCCTCAGCGAGATCAATGAGCGCTTGGCCTCCCTCTACACCGACTTCGGGCAAAACATGCTGGCCGATGAGGAAACGGAAAAGATTGTGCTGGACAAAGAAGCCGATCTGGCCGGTCTTTCCGGAGCCTCCATCGCCGGGGCTGCAGCCGATGCCGAAGCTATGGGATTGAAAGGCCAGTGGGTGATACGCAACACTCGCTCTTCAGCCGAACCCTTTCTCACCGAATCGGACCGCCGAGATTTACGCCAGAAAGTCTTCAAGATGTGGGTCTCCCGGGGTGACAACGGGGGGGACACGGACAATAACGCCATCGCCTCAGAGATTCTCGCCCTTCGCGCCGAGCGAGCTAAACTGCTGGGCTATCCCACTCACGCTCATTGGCAACTGTCCGACACCATGGCCAGGAATCCCGAGGCCGCCATGCAGTTGATGCTGGATGTTTGGAAGCCGGCGGTGGAGCGGGTCAAAGAAGAGGTGGCCGACATGGAGGAACTGGCTCGAGAATTGGGCGAGAAGATCACCATCGAGCCCTGGGACTATCGCTACTACGCCGAAAAGGTGCGCAAGAAGAAGTACGACCTCGATGCTGAGGCTATCCGCCCTTACCTACAACTTGACAAGATTGTAGAAGCTCAATTCTGGGTGGCAGGCGAGCTTTTTGGGTTGACCTTCGAAGAAGTCTACGATCTGCCGGTGTACCATGCCGACGTTCGGGTCTTCGAAGTTCTTGGCCGGGACGGTCAGCACGTGGGTTACTTCTACTTCGACCCCTACGCCCGAGACGGCAAGCGGTCCGGGGCCTGGATGAGCGAATACCGCACTCAAGAAGCCTACAAGGACAACATCACCCCCATCGTCTCCAACAATTCCAACTATGTGAAAGGCAAACCCGGAGAACCAGTTCTAATCTCTTGGGATGACGCCAAGACCACCTTTCACGAGTTTGGACATGCGGTGCACGGGTTGCTATCAGAAGTGAATTATCCTACTCTAGCGGGCACTGCGGTGGCTCGGGACTTCGTGGAATTTCCTTCCCAGATCTATGAGCACTGGCTCTCTACCCCGGAGGTGCTCAATCGGTTCGCTCTCCATTACCAAACCGGTGAGCCCATGCCCGCTGAACTCATCGAGAAGATCGAGCGTGCAGCCACTTTCAATAAAGGCTTCACTACAGTAGAGTTTCTCGCTTCAGGTCTGGTGGACATGAAGTTGCATCTGGCCGGCGACAAACCCATCGACACCCGCGAGTTCGAGAAAACCACTCTCGATGAATTGGGTATGCCTAGTTCTATCGTCATGCGCCATCGCATCCCTCACTTTGCTCACGTCTTCTCGGGAGACGGCTACTCGGCCGGCTATTACAGCTACCTATGGTCTGAGGTCCTCGACCAGGATGCCTGGCAAGCCTTTAAGGACGGCGAAGGTCCTTTTGACAAAGAGATCGCAGAGCGCTATCGAAAGACCATCTTGAGTGCGGGCAACACCAGAGAGCCGGCCGAGGCCTATCGAGAGTTTCGCGGTCAAGACCCGTCTATTGAGCCGCTGCTCAAGTCTCGAGGCTTCCCGCTTCCTGGCAAATAGGCCCAGCAGCCTCCTAGAGCGAGCGCTTTAAGGTGAGGTCTCTTCTTCTTCCGCCGAAGAAGGAGGGACCTCGTCGCTATCGAGACCGGTGAAGACCGGTCGTCCGGTGCGGTCGATGGTGAGATATCCTTGCTCAGGGCAGTAGACATCGGCGTAGCCGTTCAAGAACGAGTAGGCTGAAGAATAACGTGGCTTGATTCTCCATTGCCCTGCGGGATCGACATAGCCCCACTTGGCTCCTCGACGAACAGCGGCCACACCTTCGGAAAACGGTTTCACCTCGGTGAAGGTGGGCTCGATGACCACCCTGGCTTTCCGATCGATAAGGGCAAAGCGGTCGCTGTGCTCTCCAAGAAGTCGGACCCAGGCAAACCCTCCTTCGAAGGGTTGAGCTTCGGCAAACCGAGCGGGTATCACCAGTTGGCCAGATTGGTCTATAAAACCCCAGTTGAAGATCAGCCTAACAGGAGCTAAGCCTTCAGAGAAACGTCCTGCGTCGGCGAAGCGCGGTTCGATGAAAGTCCTGTGGGTGGCATCCACAAAGCCGTGAAGAGCCACGGGCAGCAACTCAGTTTCCGAAGTTCTCGGGGCATCCAGTTGCTCTTTATCTTTAAAACTCTGCACTTGCTGTAAGACCATGCGCGCCACCTGGTCGATACCCGGACGAAGGCGCACATACCACCGGCTCTCTTTCCAAGCCAGGTCCAAGGTATTGGAGATGCCTGCCACCGAATACACCGCTAGACCTCGGCCAGGACCGATCTCGCTGACGGTGTCGACCTTAAAGCTCCATTCGGTGGGTTTTCCTATGGTGGCGGCAAAAAAGTCCCTGACAAACTCCGTAGGCGCCAGGGTGTCAAGATCAGGAAAATCGCGATCGAGAGCTAAGAGCGCCTGCAGGCCGAGTTCCTCACCGATGCTCTTGAGAGCGCGTTGAGCATCGCGCATAGATTGCCAGAACTCTAAGCGGTGCTGCGGGTCGATCAGCTTGGCGGCGGTTTCGTAGTCTCCGGTGGAGAGGCTTTGGCAATATAGGACGACGGTTTCTCTCATGGTTATCTCGCTCGAAGGAGAGTCTTAGAGGGTCTTTGTCTGGCTCCTCTAGAACTCGAAGGACCAGATGCCTGAGCAGGCTTTCCGCAATAACAGCTCTCTTAAGGCCGGAGTCCTCTGGTTGGGTTTGCTATTCTTGTTCGGGCTCTTTCTTCGCTTCGAACTTGCTGGTCGCACCGAGGCCGACTTTCCGGAACTTGAACTGCGCTTCAGCGAGCGTTTAGCGTTGGTGGCTTTCCATCACGATAGCTTGAGTCCCGGTCGACAGCAAGACCTGTTGACCTTGGCTGAGGCCTTGGAAACCGACCCTATCATACGAGCAGTCTTGGCCCAACGAGAACTCGACTCGGAGCAGCGCGCCGACTTGTCAGGCTGGTTTTCCAGGATGGCCGAGTATCAAGTCAAACCAACCGAGAACTTAGCTTTGGAACTGAGAGAGCAGGCTCAGCACGATGCTAACCGCCTCAAGGGGTGCACTTTGGTCTTCTTGGGATTATTCGGATTCTCTTTTGGGTGTCTCCTTGCCGGCAAGGCCAGGATTCAGAGCCCCAAGCTGCCATCCCAGACCTCACCTTGGGCTATTTGGGGTGTGTTCTTGGCCTGGGCCTGCTTCACGTTTTTTGGCACCAGCTTGCTGATCTATCCTCTCCAAGGAGTCCTTGATAAGTTCTGGCTGCTGCTCTTCGGTCAAGGGGTGAGCTACGGAGTGCTGTGGGTTCTGCTCAATCGGGGCGGGCTCGGCCCGATCAATCTTCAGTTCTCCAGTTTCTCCTGGGGTTGGGTGGGAAGAGGGTATCTGTTGGCGGTGGCCGCTGTGCTGTTGGCGAACCTAGTCTCAAGTAAGCTCCTCGGTTTGCCACCACGATCGAGCAACCCAATTTTGAGGCTCTTCTCCGAGGCCACCGTGGGAGAACTCCTGGTGTTGGCAGGTTTGGTCATCCTGGTGGGGCCATTCTTCGAGGAGCTGATCTTTCGGAGTTGGCTGTTGGGGGGGTTAACTCGGAGGTGGTCACCTTGGGCAGCTCTATTGGTGTCTTCAGCGGTGTTTGCGGTTTTTCACGCCGACTTGCTCAGTACACTGGCCTTAACGGCTCTCGGGCTGGTCTTCGGCTGGCTTTATCTGCGCTCGGGCTCTTTGGCAGTACCCATTCTGGTGCACTCCATGTGGAACGCCACCACCTTCACTCTCCTGATGGCAGGTCTGCCCTAATGGAGGATGGTGAACCTCAGCTCCATCGAGACTCCGAGGACCAGGCCATGCTGTTCGAGCTTCTCAGCGACCCTCATATCCTGACAACATTTGTTCTGTCGGGGGCCTCGGCCCTGATTCCGGTTCCTCTGGTGGACGACGCGGTGAAGGGGTTTTCTGACAGGCGAGCGCTCCGTCTCATCGCGGCCTTGGGTGGGCGTCGCTTGACTCAGGAGGAGCAAGCCTTATTGACCTCACCGCCTCCCAAGGGATGTTGCGGTTGTGGCTGCCTTTTCTCAGTAGCGCTGTACCCTGTGAAGAGAGTCTTGCGCAAGGTGTTCTATTTTCTAGAGATCAAGCGCTCGGTGGATCAAGCGACCCAGGCTCTGGCCACGGGCTGGCTCTTTCGATGGGCGGTGGAGCGCGAGATCTGGCCTGCTTCAGGACTCCCGCCAGAAGAGATCGAGGTGCTCCGCGAAGCTATACGGCAAGCCAGTTCCCTACACGGGGTGCAGCCGTTGGAGTTGGCAGTGCGCAAGAGCTTTCGCGGGGCACGCTCGACAATGTTGGGATTTGCCCGAAGTTTTACCGGAAAAACCATCGAAGTCGAAGGAGAACTCTCGGAAGCGGTGGAGAAACTCGAAGCCGAGAGGGAAAGCGAGTTGGCTAGCCTGAGCGAGCGTCTGATCTCATCCTTGTCGGGTGTTTCTACCGACTATTTCACGGAGTTTACCGCCGTCTTTCAGCGCTGTTGGGAAAACGGTTTGAAGGACTTGCGAAGCTCACATTCCCAAGTTGAGATTTCTGTACAACAAGATTCAGCACAGCCGAAGACAGGGCCCTAGGTTCTCTAGCGAGAACCGCTTCCCCGCAATGGCAGACAAAGTGGCCCGTTTCGAAGGGCGGATGGAAGTTCGATCGGGCAAGGAGACCGAGTTTGCTCGATGGCAAAATAGGTACCGCGAAGTGGTCGCGAGCTATCCAGGCCTCATCACTTCGGAGATCCTAGCCCCCTCCGTCGGCAATGCCAGCTGGACCACCAGTCTGACCTTTGAAAGCGATGCAGCCTTGGTGCAGTGGCTGAAATCTCCGGAGAGAGCTGAGCTTCTCAAAGAAGCCGAGCCCCTGGCAGTATGCGGGATGACCTCCAGATTTTCCGAAGACGAGGGCTCTTCTTTAGGGGTCACCGAAGCGTTCTTCACCAGAGTGAGACCCGATTGCTTGGAGGCCCTGCAGATCTGGCAGACGCGAGCGCACCTGGCGCAAGCCGAATTTCCCGGCTACTTGGGGATGGTCTTCCAACCACCTATGCCAGGTCAAGACCAATGCACGACTTTGATTCGATTCGATACGTCCGAAAATCTGGAAGCCTGGTTGGCCTCACCCGAGCGTCGTGAACTCCTCGACGAACTCGAAGAGATCATCGAAGAGTTTCGCCAGTGGCGGTTGACCAGTTCCTTTCCGGGCTGGGTTCCTGCGGCCCCCGAGGATTCCGAACCACCGGCCAACTGGAAGGTGACCATGTTGGTGGTGGCAGGTCTGTTTCCTATCGTCATGCTGCAATTGCACTACATGACCCCATGGCTTTCAGCCAACCTGCCCCACTCCCCAGGAACTCTGCTGGCCAATATCATCAGTGCCTCCTTGATTTCCTACCTGACTATGCCGATCTGCATTCGTCTTTTCTCTTGGTGGCTGTACCCGAAAAAGGGAGATGCCGCCAGAGTCAACGTTCTGGGCTTCCTGGCGGTGCTGGCGATCTATGGGCTCGAAGTGCTGTTGCTCTGGAATTTTTGAATCCGGCCTTCCCGAGCAGGGGGTTTCTTGGTGAGAGCTTCGTAGCCCGAGATGAGATCGAAGAGTTCTTCGTCGATAGCACCTTGCCGCTGTCGATGGAACCTTCTAGTGAGATTTTCGATCCGCTCTTCGATGTTTTTCTCAGCTCGCTGCATAGCCGCCAGGCGGGTTCGGTTTTCGCTCATGAGCGATTCCGCACAGGTTCAGAACAGACTGGCGAATCATACTCTTGCAGCAGCTTGCGGAAGAGCTTTGGAGTACCCCCACGACCTACCGGCACCTTCAGAGAACCATCAATGCTGATGACATTCAACCCTAGATCATTCTCCTTTGAGGATCTCGAGCACCACTCGATGGGCGCTCTCTAGCGCTCCTTCCATGTATCCACTGTGAGGGCTGGTGTGCTCTCCGGCAAAGTGAAGGCGACCTTCGGGTTCCGGCAGATGGGCCGCGTGAGTGGAGAGATACCCTAAGGAGTAATAAGAGTATGCTCCTTGAGAGAAGGGATCGTTGGTCCAATTTAGGCTCCAGCCGGTCACGAAATGAGCCGTGGCACCGGGCACCTTTTTTTCCAGAGCAGCCAGAGCCGCTCGAATACGTTCCTCGGGTATACCGGTGATCAGTTCGCTTGGTGGGCGACCAGAAAGCCACAGGATCAGAGTCGGATGAGGAGAGTCTCGGTTTGGCTCCCAGACCGAATGGATGGAATCTCCAAAGACTTGCAGAAAGGGGTCTTCGCCCCCCCAGAATCGCTCCCTGAACAGCATAATGACCTTGGTTAAGCTCCCGTAGGTGGCGGCATTCCAGGCTTTACGTTTCTCCACGGAGACTTCAGGCTCGATGGGCAGGTTTCTTATTACTGGGGTTGGCAAGGTGGAAATAACCCTATGGGCCTCAAAGGTTCGAGTTCGAGTTCTGACCAAAACTTGGTGGTCTGAGATTTCCAATCCGGTGACTATTCGCTCGGTGAGAATGGAGGCACCGAAGCTCCTTCCCTCTTCGGCCAGCCTCTCTACTAGGACGGAAAGGCCTTCTTCCACACTGTAGGCTGAGGTGCGAGTCTGCGCTGTCTGAAGGCTCAATTCCGCCAGCACTCCCAGCACCGAGACCTCATCGGGAGGAACCAGCTCCATCCCAGAACTCCACAGCTCAATGTCGCGCACCACGGCCTCTGAAAGGGCGCATTTCAAGCACCAGTCTCGCATGCTGAACCCATCGAGGTTGGTGAGGTCGGCAGGGACCTTCCAGGGCTTTTTGTGCTCAGTCAACTGATGAGCGATAGTACGCAAAGATTCCCAGAAAATGCGGCTGTCGGGGAGTTCTTCAGAAAGTTGATCCTCAAGAGGCAACCGTCTCAGTGTTAGGCCGAAGTAGCGTAAATAACGAAGTAACCTCCGGTGATGCGTGTCTATAAACTCGGCACCGCCTTCGCCGATGACTTTCCCATGGGAGTCAAAAACGGTGAGGACCCGTCCGCCAAGGCGGTCACGAGCTTCCAAGACCGTGACCTTCACACCCCTCCGGGCTAGGTGATAGGCGGCAGTCAGGCCAGCTAGACCAGCCCCTAAAATGACAACCTTCATGACTTGTCGCTCAGATTTGCTCCATCGGTTCTTAAGAAATCATACCATGCAGAGGTTGCTGATTTTCGAGAGTGCTCGATAATTATTCCGCTTGGGTCGAAAGCCGTGAAGGGACCGCGAGATCGCAGTAACTCTATCGGGAAGCTTTCGACTCACAGCTCGTCCATCATTTTCCATTGGTGGTTGCCCGCACCTGCGAAACCTTCTGAGAGCATGAACGCTCCCGCAGAGCCGTGGTGCCAAGCATTCCCGAGAGCCGAAGGCGAGGCAACAGCGCCAACAGAGCAACTCCGGAGAAGGGTGATGGGCTTGGTTGTGGTCAGACTTCGAAACCCCTTCGGCTTGCCAGGTTTCCGGTCGGGCCTCTGTTGATTCTCCTGAGGAGCAGTTGACAAACGTCATTTGAGATGATAATGAAATACAATTCTCAAAAACGATTGGGTTGGGCTATGACCAAGCGGGTTAATTTTCAAGTACTTTCGGGGCTTTGGGCGGGACTCTTGCTGGGGTTGGCTATGTCTATATTGCTGACTCCTATGGCCTTCGCCGCCGAAGACCGAGGAGATCTGGTGGTCACCGTGGTGAGGGAAAGCGATGGAGTGGTGATCGAAGGGGCAACTGTGAAAGCCCTCAATCGACAACGAACTCGGACCTTTGCGGAGGGGGTCACTGACGCGCGTGGGGTGGCCAGGTTGAACGGGATCCCCATCGGCGACGTTTATGTGGAGGTTCGTCATCCCGAGGTGGGAACTGATGGGGCCCTGATCAGTGTGACATCGGGCAGCGACAACGCCTTCCAGGCCTACTTGTTCGAGTCTGACGAAGTGGAGACGGTGCGCATTCGCGAGGACCGACTCTTGGTCAACAGCAGCGATCCCACAGCGGGTGCCACGACTCGTCGAGACCAAGAATTCTTATCCAGGCAGTTGACTCAGAAAGGTTCTCTGCAGGCCGTCATGTCCACCATCCCTGGAACTCAGACCAACAGCTTGGGCCAGGTCCACGTGCGCGGTGAACATAAGGCTCTGTCCTTGTCCTTGGACGGGGTGGACCTTCCCATCACCACCGAGTCCTCCATCACTCAACCGATCGATCCCGAGTTCCTCGACACCATGGACGTTTCCACCGGCATGTACGACGCAGCCCAGGGGGGGCAGTTGGGAGCGGTGGTGAACGCGCGCACTCGCGGCGAGGGGGAGGACCCCTTCGTCAGTTTGGAAGGACGGATCGGAGACTACGGACAGAGTGACTTGATCCTCAAGGCCGGGGGTTCGACAGAGAACAACGACTTTTCTTACTTTGTGGGCGCCCGTCGCATGGCAAGCGATCTCTACCTCGAAGCCCCCACTCCAAACTCCCAAAATCTGGGCAACACCGGGACCCTGAATTCCGTGCTGCTGCGCCTGAACGGTCGCACCGATAAGAACCGAATGGGACTGACCTTGAGCCATCAGAGCGCCGACTTTGGAGTGCCCCAGACTCCTCAGAATTTCGCTGCCGGGGTAGCCCAGAACCAGGAGGAAGGAAACACCCTGGCTCTCTTGAGTTGGAACCATTCCTTCACCGACAACGACGATCTGCTGCTGGGCTTGGCCTACCAGCGCAACCGCCAAAGAATTTCCAATAACGGAGTCTTTACTCCCTTTGCCAGGGTGCCCTTCGCCCTGGAACCCGAATTGGCCGAAGAAGGATTTCCTCTGAATCCTGAGGACCCTGGCTCTCCGTATCTCCCGGCCACCGATCTCACCATCACTCAGCTCAAGCCCAGCTTGGACTACACCCATCGCTTCAGCGAAAATCATCGACTTCGAGCTGGTGCCACCGCAAGCTTCATCAACTCCCGGCAACGAGTTTTGGTCGCCGATCCCGGAGGCGGAGGACTTTTACCCAATCCTCTGGGTCTGCCGGGGATTCCCACCACTTTTGCCGCGAATGTGGATCGAGATGCCTTGGTCACCGGGGTTTATGTGAGCCACACCTACCCCATCACCGATCACCTGGTGGTGAACTACGGCTTGAGAGCTGATAGCTTCAACGATGGATTAGGGGTGAACACCTCTCAGCTCTCCCCTCGAGTGAACCTATCTTACGCTCCCACCGAAGAGCAGGCGGTGCGCTTGAGCTACAACCGTCTCTTCCAGCCGCCACCTCTGGAGCTCGACGCCTCCGGATTGACCGAGGTGCTGCCCCAGCGGACCCACGCCTACGAACTGTCCTACGAGAACCAGTTCGCCAAGAACGTGGTGGGCAAGGTGGCCTTTGTCTACAAGGATTTCCAGGACCAGATCGATGTGGCCTTGCTCATCCCCCACAGCGGGATTCCCTTGTTCGCGCCGATCAACTTTGCTCGAGCCACCTACAAGGGGATTGAGGTCAGTGTGGCCACCTCAAACCCCACCGGTTGGAACGGCTTTCTGGCTGCTACCATTGGAGAGGCCAAACCCACAGAGCCCGGACTTTTTGCCGGGCATTTCCCTCAGTTTAACGACCATGATCAGAGGGTGCAGACCACCGCAGGAGTGTCCCACACCTGGGAGAACGGACTGTCGACCGGTCTCGATGTTCTCTATGGGTCAGGTTTCCCCCAGGAGGCTTTGCCCTTGTACAACTCAGTGGGTATCACCCCTTACGGGCTGACTGGAGAGCGCGTGGATAGATTCATCACGAACCTGAACATCGAGTATATTCCTCCGGACAAAGACGGGGCTACTTTGGGGGCTGGTCTCCAAGTCTTGAACCTTTTTAATGATCGTTCCTTGCTGAATCTGTTCAGCGAGTTTTCGGGAACTCGATTCGTCACCGGCCGCCGCTTTCTGTTCAATATAAATGCTCGCTTCTAGGAGAATCATCGTGCGAAAAATCCTTTTACTCTTGCTGGCCACAGTTGCCGCCGTGGGTTGCGGAACCTCTTCGAGCTTGAGCACCGCAACCGGAGACGGTGGAGTGCTGGTGCTCGGTGGTGGAGGCAACTTCATTGAGACCACCGTGGAAGTCGAAAGACGGTTCCTGTATGTGCTCAATCAGGGGGACAACTCGGTTTCCGGATATGTCCTTCCAGATGAAGACGATGATGAGCATGGACACGGGCATGGCCATAGCCATAGCCATCGTGCCATCCAATACTCGGAGCCAAAGCTCCTAAGTCAGGCGCACGACCATGAGCACGGCGATGACGACCACGACCACGGCGATGACGATCATCATCATGGTGACGACGACCACGACCACGGCGATGACGATCATGGAGACGACGATCATCATCACGACGACGATCATCACGGAGATGATGACCACGAACACGACCACGACCACGACCACGACCACGAGAGTGAGCACGAAGGTGAAGTGGAGTTTGTGGAACTCGACGGCAGTCCATTCCGCTTCGGTTCTCAGAACCTGCTGGGAATGTTGGTGGACTCCACCGGTCACCGCCTGATGCTTCTGGACGACACCGGACTATTGCGGAGCTATCGGATTGACGGTTTTCGAGGATTTCTCTATTTCGAGGAAGAGTTGCAAACGGGAGTGATCTCTCCCCGGAAACTGGTTCTCAGTGAAGATGGCTCGACAGTCGGCGTGCTCGGGGAGCGTTTGGCTCTGGTACAACTCGGGGCTGAGGGAGAGTTCTTGGGCATTTCCTTGATCCCGGACACCGCAAACTGGATAGACCTGGCTGTTAGGGACGGCTCCACTGGGGCTGCCACCTTGGAGTCCGGCGTAACCGGCTTTCAAAGGGTAGGACCGGATGGTTCTCCCGTGAGGTTTGCTTTGGACCTGCCAGGGCCAACCAGAGGTCAATTGGTCTATAGGGAGGACCTGCTGTACGTGCTCAACCCCGGCGACCGCTCCATAAGTCTGCTGGAGCAAGATGGTGACGGTGCCCTTGAGCTGACGGAAACCATCTCTCTACCAAACAGGCTCATCAACCCCAGTTTTCTGGCCTTTGTGCACGAAGGCGAAGACCTGATCATCGCCGACACCAACACCTTGGTGCTGTTCCACGTGCACGACGGAGAATTGGAGGAGGAAGGGCACTTGGAACTCGTGCGCACCATCACAGGTCTGTTTGCCGTTCCCGAAACCGACGTGCTCTTAGTATCCCACCAGGGCGGAATTGGCACCACTTCGGTCTTAGTGGAAGACCACGAATTGGAAGTCTTAGACTCTCAGGGCCCAGGGGGCACCGGAGTTTCGGCCTTTGGCTTTGCCGAGCGCACAGTTCTGCACACCGAAAGTATGAGTTTGTAGGTTTTTTCAAAAGTCCACACCCAGGCTAATGAGGATGAGCAAATAGCCGGTGGCCAGAACCAATTGAAGCAAGGCAAAAGGGAGCGCGAGCTTGACGAACTCCAGAAAGCTCATCTCGATGCCTTCACGCTTCATAACCGTCATCGCTACCACCGTTGAGGCCGAGCCTATGGGGGTGATGTTGCCCCCAAGGTTCGCACCCAGGATGATGGACCACCACAAGGTGGCGTCGGGCGGTAGGTTCATCAAAGAGAAGATGCGGGCTAGCATAGCCGCCAGCGGTTAGCTATCGGAGCGAGACGGCAATTTACGGTCCCACGAAAACTCGGTCAAGTTTAGGTACGGTTCGGCCTTGGCCAGGGGATTCAGCCCGGAATTCGCCACCTGTTTTAGGGCTTTCCCTAACTCTACACCGAGTTTATTGAGGTGATCTTCTTGAGGGTCGCTGCCTTCCAAAATAAAGCTCCCGGCGCCTTCGATCTTCATGGCCAAATTGGCCTTCCATTCCGGTCTCATAAGGCTGTACAGAGCTGAGCCGAACAGATGATACCAGGCGCCGAAATTGTCGCCGTGGGGCTCTGAATCGCTGCGGAGATAGCTGAGTCGGCGGGTCACTTCCCGATCCTTGCGGTCGGGATCGTAGACCCCTTCACTCAAGACATTTTCAGCGGTGAGAAGGGTTCCGTATAAATCACCTTCATTGAGACGGTAGGCCTCTCGGAACAGATCGTGCAATTCCACCGAACCTAAATCGCGCTCGAGAATTACGTTCTTGAGTTCCCCTTCCTTGCCGGTGGGAAGTACGATACTGGTAGCTCCCAGACCTAAGGCAGAAATGAGTTTGGAACCAAAAATTGGTACGGGGAAGGGGCGCTCCCCTTTGAGCGCCATGCCCAGGCGGGCCGGGAAGCTGGCTCCCTGGCTGAGCTTGGCTTCAGGACTCCAAACGTGTTCTTCTCCAATGTGAGGTTCAAATTCTGGGAACTCTGCCATGACTGCTTGGAGGGTGTTCATGAGAGGTCCTAATTTGACCGGCTCCTGCTTGCCGATGACATAGTCGCTCGACTTTGTGCTATGAGCCTCTGGGGCACCGTCACCACTCGTGATCCAGCGCTTTAAGGCGCCCAAGGTCATGCGGCCGAGGTCTATCGGCATCTTGTCCACCAGATTGATCAGGAGGGCGTCCGAAGCTGGATTGATCCGGTCGCCAGTGGTGGCCCGAACGGACTCTGGACGAGCCAGCGCTAAGGCTTCTCGAAAGGTGAGGCCTTCGACCTTTTTTTCCACCGAGCCAGCGTAGAACTCACGCTTGGCTTGCTGATTCAGACTTTCTGAGAAGGAAAGCCTCTTCTGCTCCCTATAGGGAGTCTGTTGAGACGTTGATGAGATGAGCATGCTCTTATTGAATCATCGCGGGCTGAAAATGGTCTAAAAAGGGATTTCTGCTCATTTCGAGGTGCAAACTCGATCGTTGGACTTACCAGAAGGCGCTAATTTTACATTGGGGAACCAGGACTTATGGAGAACAGAATCTACTTTGAAGTTCTGGGAGTGCTCCTGGTGCTGTTCCTGGCTACGGCTCTTTTGGTGCAGGTCGGAATGGTGCTGCGGCGGGGCAAGCAAGCCGGAGAGGGCAAAGATGAGGGCATAGGGGTGGTGGATGGGGCGATCTTCGGCCTCATGGGCTTGCTTTTGGCTTTCGCTTTCAGCACCGCAGCCTCGCGCTTCAACGAACGGCGCGCCTTGATCGTGCAGGAAGCCAACATCATCAAGACCGCTTATCTGCGTTTGGACCTGGTCTCCGAGGCTTCTCGACCTTTGCTGCAGGAAAAGGTGCGAGACTATCTAGACTCTCGCATTGACACCTACATCAACTTCAGAGATAGGGAGAAGGTTCGAGCCGACGAGGCCCGCAGCACTGTCTTGCAGCAAGAGATTTGGGATTTGGCCATCAGGGCCTCGGAAGAGGCGCCATCTACCACCACCGGCATGCTGCTGCTGCCTGCCCTCAACGACATGATTAACATCAGAACCGCTAGGCAAAGCGCAACCCTAATGCATCCCCCGGTTCAGGTGTCCCTGCTCCTGCTTTTGGTGATGGTGGTCTGCTCAATTTTAGCGGGGTCTCGAATCAAGACCTCCGATCGCACCCCGGCGCTCCATCGCATCGCCTTTGTGGTGGTCCTGGCCATCACTTATTATGCCATCATGGACCTCGAGTATCCCCGAATCGGTTTTGTTCGAGTTGACGACTTTGACCAATTCTTGATCGATCTGAGAGTTCTGTTGCATCAAGGTGGGGCAGAGTAGGAATCTCCTGCAGCACCGACATTAAGCGGCTCCTATGGTGGCTTGGACCTCTTGAGCTAAGGTCCAGCGGCTGACCCTCATACGGCTCCCAGGACCTTCACCTGAGTGAGCGAAGCTCCAAGGCATGTCATCCAAGCTGACCCTGGTAGCCCCCCTGTCTGGGGTGATCGTTTCTCTCGACGACGTGCCCGACCCGGTCTTTGCCCAGCGTATGGTGGGGGACGGTCTGGCCATCGATCCCACCTCGGAGACCCTGCAGGCCCCGTGTGCCGGTACGGTGATCCAGGCTCATCCCGCGGGACACGCCCTGACCATCCGCAGCCAAGACGGTCTAGAGGTGCTGCTGCACGTGGGCATCGACACGGTGAAGCTCAAGGGGGAGGGTTTTGAAGCCTTGGTGGAAGTGGGCCAAGCCGTGGAGGCTGGCCAGAACCTGATTCGTTTTTCTGCCGACATCCTGGCCCGGCAGGCTAAGAGCCTGCTCTCCATGCTGGTGATCACCAATTCGGACCGCATCGGCCGCTTGGAGCTTCGTCAGGGCTTGGTGAAGGCCGGGGCCGACTCGGTGGCTGCGGTGACCCTCAAGGCCGAGGAAGAAGGCGATGGGGTCACTTCGGCCTTTCCGGAGCTTCGCTCGGAGACTGTGGTCATCGTCAATCCCACGGGCTTGCACGCCCGTCCGGCGGCGGTCCTGAGCAACCTGTGCAAGCGCTTCGATGCCAAGGTGGAGCTTGAGAAAGGGGAGCAGCGGGCCAACGCTCGCTCGGTGGTTTCCATTCTAGGCTTAGAAGTGGGCCGGGGGGACAAGGTGACCTTGGTGGCCCAGGGGCCCCAAGCCCAGGCCGCCTTAGAGACTTTGGTGCCGGAGCTGCAGCAAGGCTTAGGTGAAGAGGGAGCCACCCCCATGGCGCCTCGGGGGGCGCCCACTCCCACCCCTAAGCACCCCGCAGAGGCTCCGGTGGTTTTGCCTCCGCGCTCGGGAGACGACTCTTTGCTGTTGGGAGTGGCCGCCTCCCCAGGCTTGGTGGTGGGCAAGGTGTTCCAGTTTCGAGAGCACGAGGTGGAGATTCCCGAAGAGCCTTCCGGGACCCCCGAACAGGAGCGCTCCGAACTGCAGCGAGCCTTGAGGAGTGCCCTGAGAGACCTCGAAGCCCTAACCGCCCGCCTCCACGGCGAGGCCGACCCCTCCAAGGCGGCCATTTTCGCCGCCCATCAAGAACTCTTAGACGACCCCGACCTGCTGGACCTGGCCGAGAGCGCCATGGCCAAAGGCCTGTCGGCCCCGGCGGCTTGGAAGCGGGCCTATCAGTTGCACGCCCAGCGTTTAGCGAACTTGAAGAACGAGCTTTTGGCAGCCCGGGCCAACGACCTCAAAGACGTGGGGCGGCGAGTGCTGACCAAGATGCTGCCCCAACTGGAGCAGAAAGTGGAAATCCCTGAGGGCTCCATCCTAATTGCCGAAGACCTGACCCCATCTCACACTGCCAACCTGGATCGCAAGAAAGTCTTGGGCTTCTGCACCACCGCTGGGGGCGCTACCTCTCACGTGGCCATCCTGGCCCGCTCTTTGGGCTTACCGGCCATCGCTGGGATCGAAATGCGGGCCCTGGAGATCCCCGAGGAAACTCGAGTCATCCTCTTCGGGGGGCGGGGGCAGTTGAAGGTGGACCCCACCGAAGAGTTGGTCTCGTCGGTCTTGGTCACCCAAAAGAAAAGAGAAGAGCGCCGAAAGCAGCAACTCGAAGCCGCGCACCAATCCGCCACCACCAGCGACGATCATCGGGTGGAGGTGGCGGTGAACGTGGGTGGGGTGAAAGAAGCTGAAGAAGCCCTGGAGGTGGGTGCTGAGGGGGTGGGTCTGCTGCGCTCGGAATTCTTGTTTTTGGAGCGCTCCTTTGCCCCCACCGAGGAAGAGCAGTTTCAGACCTACGCTTCGGTGGCCAAGGCTCTGGGACCCGACAAGCCCATCGTCATTCGAACCCTAGATGTGGGTGGGGACAAGCCTTTGCCCTATCTGCCCATCCCCACCGAAGAGAACCCCTTCCTGGGCCTGAGGGGGATTCGGGTGCTGCTGAACCGGCCGGACATCTTTCGGCCGCAAATTCGGGCTATCCTGAGAGCCGGAGAGTTCGGCAAGATGCACCTTATGTTCCCCATGATCACCGGGGTCGACGAGCTGCGCCTGGCCAAGGCGGTGGTTAGAGAGGAAGAGGCCAAACTGGGTCTCGACCCCATCCCCGTGGGAGTGATGATCGAGGTCCCGGCGGCGGCCCTGCTGGCTGAGGCTTTGGCGGTTGAGGCAGATTTCTTCTCCATCGGCACCAACGACCTCACCCAATATACCCTGGCCATGGACCGGGGGCATCCCCAGTTGGCGGCTCGCATCGATGGCCTCCATCCCGCGGTCTTGCGCCTGATCAAGATGACGGTGGAGGCGGCCCACAAACACGGTCGCTGGGTGGGGGTTTGCGGGGGCATCGCCGGAGAACCCCAGGCGGTGCCCATCCTCATCGGGCTCGGGGTAGACGAACTGTCGGTGGGTTTGCCGTTGGTGCCGGCAGTCAAAGCCTGCATCCGGGAGGTCAGCCTGACCGAATGCCAGGAGTTGGCCGCCCGGGCCTTGGAGTTTGAAAACGCCTCTCAGGTGCGGGAACTTTGTCCCGACGGGTTGGAAAAGGAGCTGAAGCTATGACCGAGTTGTGGAACCGCGCTTTCGCTCTGCTGCAAAAGATCGGCAAGTCGCTGATGCTGCCGGTGTCGGTGCTGCCGGTGGCCGGGATCCTGCTGGGGGTAGGAAGCACCTTTCACGATCATCTGGACCAGGTGCGCTTGGGCCAGGTGGCCGACCCTTGGGCCCTCACCGTGGCCTTGTCGGGAGTGGAGCCTCTGCTGGGTTTCCTAGATCTTATGGCCAAGTCCGGCAGTGCCATCTTCAGCAGCCTGCCTCTGCTTTTTGCCCTGGGAGTGGTGGTGGGCTTGGCCGCCGGAGACGGGGTGGCGGCCTTGGCCGCCACCGTGGGCTATGTGGTCATGCTGGCCACCATGGGGGTGGTGACCAGCCTGCGAGGTCTCGAGACCAAGGAGATCATGGGGCTCCCATCGCTCGATACCGGGGTTTTTGGCGGTATCATCATCGGGGCGGCGGCGGCTTTTCTTTTCAATAAGTACTACCGCATCCAGCTTCCCCCCTATTTGGGTTTTTTTGCCGGCAAGCGCTTCGTGCCCATCGTCACCGCTTTTGCCGCCATTGGGGTAGGGGTGGTCTTGAGTTTCGTTTGGCCTCCCATCGCTTCGGAGATCGAAAAATTCAGCCTTTGGGCTACCCAAGAGAACACCAAACTGGCGGTCTTCATTTACGGAGTGGTGGAACGTTCGCTCTTGCCTTTTGGGTTGCACCACATCTGGAACGTGCCCTTCTTCTTTCAGATCGGCAGCTTCACCACCCCGAGCGGGCAAGTGGTCACCGGCGACGTTACTCGTTTCTTGGAAGGAGACCCCACGGCCGGGATCCTGGGCGGAGCCTACCTCTTCAAGATGTTCGGACTGCCGGCGGCAGCCTTGGCCATCTGGCACTGCGCCAAGCCGGAGAAACGAGCCCTGATCGGGGGAATCATGCTGTCGGCGGCCCTGACCTCGTTTCTCACCGGGATCACCGAGCCTATAGAGTTCTCGTTCATGTTCGTGGCCCCCGCCCTATACGCTATGCACGCCCTTCTGGCCGGCTGCTGTTTCGTGGTCTTCAACGTCTGTGGAGGGTTGATCGGCACCACTTTCAGCCATGGCTTGATCGATTTTATGATCTTGTCCTCTAAGGCCACTCGGCCCTGGTTGGTGTTCGCTCTGGGCCTACCGGTGGCGGCTTTGTATTACACTCTATTCCGCTTTGTCATCACCAAGTTCGACCTCAAGACCCCCGGCCGCGAAGATAGTAGCGCCGATCTGGCCGCCGTAGACGGAGGAGCCGAAGGGGCCTTCTCTCGACAGTTGGTGCTGGCCTTCGGAGGCCGCGGCAACATCACCGCCCTCGATGCTTGCATCACCCGCTTGAGAGTTACGGTGAAGGACCCCAAGCTGGCCTCCACCGACAAGCTCAAAGCCCTGGGCGCCTCGGGAGTCATGCGGGTGGGGGACAGCCTGCAAGCGATCTTCGGACCTCTGTCGGAAAACCTAAAAACCGACATGGAGATCTATCTCGAGCAGGCAGGCTCCGAGGCTGATCTCTCCGAGGAAGAGCGGCAGGCTCTGATCTCGGGAGTCACTCAGGATGCCGGAGCCCAAGTTGCGGTTCAAGTGCAGGACCCCGAGGCGGCGGTCAAGGCCGAGCGCTGGCTGAAGGCCCTAGGCGGCCGCGACAACCTGAAAGAGGTGGAGGCGGTGGCCGTCACTCGAGTGAGGGTGAAGGTGGCCGACAGCAGCAAGGTGGACAAACTGGCCCTGGAATCAGATGGGGTGCAGGCGGTCATGGAGCTGTCCGAGGGCGTCTTCCACCTCATCACCGGGCCCGCCAGCGGCAGCCACGCTCGGGCCCTCAAGGCGGGGTAAGTAGGACAGTTCGACGACTGTGGTGCCGAAGGTCGAAAAGCCGTTTCGGTTTAGAGAATCAGTTCAAAAGTCAAATTCAAAGCTCTAAGAGGATTCTAAGGACATCTTCAAATTGGGTTAGGGTTTCACGGTTTAGGCGTCCCCAGTGCATGATTAGGCGGTCTTGCGAGATGGATCGGATGGCTTCTGAGAGGATGAAGCTTGTCTCCTTGTGACCTCCTTCGGGAGGGATGACTTTGACGAGGGTGCGGATATCTCGATCTCGGGTTGTTAAGGGGCAGACACCTGCCCTTTACTCTTCCTTAAGCTCAGCAGGCTTCCGGTGGTAGTCCAAAGCCTCTGCCACCTTTCGGTACAGAAAACACTGCTCTTCTCTGCTCTTCAGGCTCGGTAGAACGCTCACGCAGCGGTCCCTTAAAACTAGTTGCAGATCGTCATGAACTAGTCTGAGATCTAAAATCTCATCCAGGCAACCTTTCTCCCCCGTTTTTCTTCCTCGCTTACAGGAGAAACCATTCGAATCAAGGCTGAATTCTTCTCTAATCAAGTTTTGGATCACGGCACCGGGCGGCAGCAGCAACCCTATCACCAAAAGGCCATACCCAATGATCGATAACCCCATCGGCGAAGCTTGAGGCCGGCCACCCACCCCTGAAAGCTGAGAACCTTCCCCTACAAAAATCTCGGCAGCCTCTCCGATGTGCACCAACCCTAGCCCTAAGGCTGCTAGGACCAACCCGGCTACGATCATTGGAAAAGCCCGACTGAATCTGAAGCTGGTCCGAACGACAAGTTGGTCTTCTTCGGACCCGCCTACGGAAGCGAAAAACTCGGGATAAGCGGTCTTTTTGCCCTCGAAGGTCGCCGGTAAAGTCGATCTCTTAAGACTACTATCATTTATCTGGAGTCCGGTCACCTCGGCAACTGCGGTCGCCATCACAATTAGGTCTGCCAGGTGGTGTGAATCGGAGAGTTCGAATCTTTCGCCGGATAGCTCAAGAATCAGGTGGTGCCAATCAGGAATGTTGTTCCTCCCGGACTCCGTTTTTAGCCTCAAAACGCCGCCCTCTAAACCGACCTCACCTCTCCCCGACAAATGCAACGGTCCGCCAGCCTCGAAAGTTAGCTGGCTGGGCTTTGAGACTCCCAAGGGATCGCCGAGGACCACCCTTTGCTTCGAACTCTCAATGACTTTATACTTTCCACCCATTTAAACCCTATCTTCTCAACCCAACGTTTGAGACCTTTCCCTTATCTCTGCCACACAATAGTCCCATCATCTTCGATTTTGGGAACGATGCGGCGCTGTCCCACAGTCGTTGACATAAGGTCACCAAGGATAACTACTGACGATAGGTATCATGGGCAGTAAAGAGCAAAGATTTTTTGGACAGGCGCATTCCGGAGCTGAGCCTCGAGAACTGGGTCCCAGAAAACGAACTCTCGTAACAGGTGCCATGGAGCTTTACTCCTTGACTTCCAGCAACTCCGCCAAGGCTTCCCTTTCTTCCAGAGCCACCCTGAGGGTCCGATGATCTCCGCGGCAATCTCATCCGGCTCGGACAAGTCTTCGGCGTGCTCGGCGTCTTCACGCACGGGAGCATAGCCAAGCCCGAGCTCTCTGGGAGAGGTAGGGGAAGGGCAGAGAGGCGAACAGGGCCTGGGAAAGAATCCTCCCAAATGAAAAAACACTTAGCGGTTGTGCTCTTAACTGCGTGCACAATCTTGGCTGGTTGCGGGAGTTCCCAAGAAAGTTTTGTCTTTACCGGAACGCCCGGTGGGACCTTATCTCCCATAGCTCGAGCGGATTTCTATGAGACCACGCTGGGTGCTTCCCTCACCGTGCCGGCGGAGACCGGGGTTTTGGCTAACGACACCCCTAATGCCGCTCCTGGCAGCGCCATAACCGTAACCTTTCCCGCTGTCACCAGTCAGGGCGGGCAGGTGACTTCAGCCGACAACACCGGGGCCTTCACCTACACTCCGGCCCAGGGCTTTGTGGGGACGGATGGTTTTTCCTACGACCTCTCCAACGGCCAGGGTACCTCTCGGGCCACGGTGGCCATTTCGGTGGATTTAGGCGAATTGGAGCCAGGATTCTATGTCAACTCAGTGACGGGTAACGACACCACCGGCAATTTTGACTCGGGCTCACCTTTCGCCACCGTCCAAGCTGCCGTGGCCGCGGCAGGGCCCGGTGGCGACGTTGTCGTGTTCCCCGGAAGGGGAACCTACACGGGAGCCGTCAATCTCCTCAATGGGCAAAAGCTCCTGGGGTTCGCCTCCGGAATGGTCAACGCTCAAGGCGCCGAGCGGCCCACCTTGTCCGGTCCGGTCATCCTGGCTGACGGAAACACCGTGGACTCCATCAGGGTGGTGCGCACAGACGGGATCGCCATCGATGGAGACGGGCAGACGAACGGAGCCGTGACCAACTGCGAGGTGGCCAACACGCTCAACGGGGGTACAGGAATCCAGCTCCGCGACATCTCTGGAGACTGGCTCATCCAAGGCAATACCGTCACCGAAACCAGCGGAATCGGCATCGACCTGGACACTCAGGAAAGCAACATCGCCGTGGTTCGGGTTAACGACAACGTCATCTCCGGCAGCCGATTGTTCGGGCTGGGAATCGCAGCCTTTGGGCAAAGCGACCTGAAGGTTCAAGCCAACAACAATACGCTTTCAAACAATCTGAGCGCCTTTTCGATGCTCGCCATTACCACCGGCACCTCATCCCTTGGCCTTCAGCTTCTAGGCAACGAGAGCGACAGCTCTTACAGATTTCAACGCCAATCCTTGGAAGCTCCCCTGCGAGTAGAGCAGTTTCTCGAGCTGGAGACCCTAAATACCGGAACGGTCGAAGATACGGGGGCAGAGCCCGTCACCCCCGTCCCCCTAGGTTTCTGTGGGTTCTAAGGCGAGCGCTTTAGCTCGGGCTGAGCAGCAACTGGGTTTCTTGCTCGAAAAGCTGGGTTCTCAAGAGTTCGAGTTGGGCTTGCAGTTCGGCCTGAGTCAGTCCTGGAACGGTGGCGCCGGGCCGCAGTTCTCCCGTCTTGAAGTCCACCAAATTGTTGGTTTCGAGGCGGTCGCTTGCCAGGTGGTACATTTCAAACTGCTCAGGTTCGCTGCCTTGGTCGTCCCAGTAGCGGCAATACTTCCAATCTCCGGTACTCAACATATGAACGGCGTTCGGCTCCACACAAGAGCCCGGAAACAGGGGAGCCCGCTGGTCCGGCCGGTTGATGAGGGCCTCAACTCGCTCGAGAAATAGGTCGTAGTTCTGGTGGTTCTGCTCGTTGGCTTCGGTGATGGGATAAGCCGGTAGGGTGGCATCGTCGGAGGTGGTGAAGAGCACGCCGGGCCGAGGCAAGGCAGAGTCTCCCTCAAGATAAGGAGCCAAGTTGAGGCCCACGAAATCCCGCACCTGGGTCTGCCCGGTGATACCTGTCTTTAAGGCTTTGATCTGCTCGTCGGTGAAGCCGGCAAGGCCCAAAAGCGTGGGCGCTAAGTCGATATGGCTGGTGACGTGATCGACCTGCCGTACCGTGTCGCTCGGGTTGACCAGGGGGCTGGAGATGACAAAGGGCACCCTGGTCGCTTCTTCGTAAGCGGTGAAAAACTTCTGAACCATCTGGTTGTGCGCCATGACGTTGCTGCCGTGATCGGAGGTGAAAACCACGATGGTGTTGTCGGCTAGTCCCGCTTCATCGAAGGCTTGCATAATGAGGTCGATCTCGATGTTCACCAGATGCTGCAGATAGAGATAAAACTGACCCGTGGCCTTGGCCCATCCCATCTGAAGTTCGGTAGAGAGGTCCTGGGTGGGGTAGGGCATCAAAACGGTTTGAAACTGAGCGAACCCGGCCGCCAAGGCCATCTGCATCTTCCAAGCCGAATCCTGATGACAGTCGGGCTTGGCGCCCAAGTCCTCGTTCCAAGTAGGGGGTAGCTCAAAGGTCTCTTGAGGAAATCCGTCGGGGTTCAACTCCACTAAAGGCCGCTGATCATCGGTGTTGCTCAAATCGCCGTCGGGCGGAATCGGCTGAGGCGTGTCAGGGAAGGTGAGCGGGGAGGTCACACCGGCTTGACCGGGCAAGAAAAAAGGAGCGGGATAAGCGCCCGTGTCGTGCGGGTTGGCAAAAGAGGCCACGGCAAACCAGGGCTTATCGCTCTGGTCGCCAGCTTTGTCGGCAAAGAAACCGCTGATGATATCGGTGAATCCGGGATCTCGATAGGCGCCTAAACCTGGGATCGAACTGTCCGGGTCGGGCCCTGAAGTCTGGTAGCTTGAGAATCCCCACGGTTCGAGATCGTAGGGGGGCTCGGAGGTGTTGGAAACGTGCCACTTGCCGAAGTAGTGTGTCTCGTAGCCACCTGCTCGAAACCAATCGCCCAAAGTCGGGACACCGTCGGCGTCCAAGAACTTGATATCGTCGGGAACTTTGAAGGTTCCGTTGACCTGGGTCACACCGTGAAGCGAAGGGTATTGACCGGTGAGGAAGGTGGTCCGACTGGGGGCGCAGGCGGCCGCCGCGGTGTAGTGGTTGCGCAGCACCACTCCGTTCTTTCGTAGCCTCAAGAAGCCCGGAAAGAATCGGCTGAAAGGATTGCTCGGGGTGAGGTCCGTTTCGAAGCGCAAGATCTCTTTGATCGGCTGAAGTTCGCCCTCGTCGGGAGCGTATCCAAGGGGCGGCTGCCGCATCTCGTCGACCAGAACCAGCAGAATGTTGGGCTGTCTTGTCCCCCCTGAGTTGTCGGAGGTGATGGGATTGGGTTCATTGCTTGAGCCACAGCCGGCCACGGCTAGGCCTGCGACCGCGCTGCCGGCCCCTTTAAGGAATTCACGTCTTGTTGTCATTCAAGGGAATTTCGTAGGATTGATTTCATGCCTGCTGAAAACCCTCTTATGTTCAATATCGGTGGCTCCGAAGTGATCTTGTTGGTCATCCTGGCTCTGTTGGTGTTTGGAGCCGAAGGCCTGCCCGAGATTATTAAGACCTCAGTCCGCACCGTCAAAGCCTTCAACAAAACCATCCACGAAACAGGATCAGAGTTCCATCAAGCCCTGAGCTTTGAAGGACAGAAGCGAGAGGTTGAGTCTCGACGGCGCAAACGGAGCCTCCAAGCACGGCAGACGTTGGAAGAAGCCGGTGATGTCGAAAGCTCAAGTGAGCCCAACGTGTTGGCGAGCCCCCAAAAAGACTGCACCGAGGGCAGACAAGGTTAGGTTTCTCGGCCGCAACCCCTCTTGAACTCCCCGACCTGGGAATGGGCTGAGGTTCAAGAAGGGAAAGGCTTGCTACAAAAGAGCGCTATGGGCCTTGAGCCGCAGCCTCCTAGGGAGCCAGGTTCCACACAGTCTTGGTGGCCTGGTCTTCTGGATGCTGAGCTTTTCTAGTCCTAAGGCAAATGGTCCTGAAAGCGCGAGGCTAGCGAAGTGGGGGCGGACATGGGGCCTGAGGTGCTGCCGGTCCCACCGGGTATGTTGGAGCCCGAGGCTTTGATGAACTCTTCCACCCGCTTTTGGGCTCGGTTCACCAGCCACAATTTTTGAGTTCCGTCAAAGAAGAGCTGCATCCCCGACTTCTTGGTGGCGGCCTCTCGGGTTTCTCCAAAGTGTTGTAGATGCTCGAGGCCCTCGCGACACTCGGCTAGGCCCACTTCTAGCAGAGACAAGCCGTCGTCGGCGATGGTGATGAACTCCCGGCAGAGGGCTCGGTCTTCCACCGACAGGTCTTCGGGCATGTCCGGGGGTTGGAGGGTGGAGAGTTTCTGTTCTGAGAGATCGATCTTTTGGTGGTACTCTTCGATCAGGTCCAGGTAGGCGTCAGCTTCCATGCGGGCCGCGTCGAAGTCTTCCACCTTGGAAAACAGCTCTTGCATGACCGTGGTCATGACCGGCTCGCCAAGGGCGGCTTCACCCCGCCCTTCTTCCATTTCAAAGGAGCTGGCTACAGCGCTGGCACTGAGTTCAGGCAGGGCGGCACCGCAAGATAGGCAGGAGCGACGACCGGGCTCTTGAGTCGTTCCGCAGCCCGGACATGTGAGACTCGATTGCTTTTCGTTCACTTGGGCCACAGCCCGGTTCACTTCCCCCAGATTGTCGCCGGATTCTCGCAAAATATCGAGAGCCTCCTGCACTTCGGCTGGGTCCACTTTCTCCCCATTGGCCACTCGGATCAGGCTTTCCAGGGCGTCGTCCAAAGACTCCAAGACATCGATCATGTCCCCAAGACAGTCAGACAAGACCTGGGAGTCGAGGGTTTCCTGGGAGAGGCGATCGAGCTCCTTCAAGCGTCCTTGAATCTCGTCGGACATGGAGGTGGTGAGAGCTCTCAGGATGCTGCGGTCATATTTGCCCTCCAGGGTCCCTTTGGCCACATTCAAGATCAGATTGATTCGAGGCGAGGAGCTCTCTCCGGTGAGGAAAGCGTGGTTGTGGTAGGTTTCCACCGCTTCGGTGAGCTCAACCAGGAGCCCGGAAATGGCAAAGAGTTGGTCTTCGAAAGCACTCAAGGAGGTGCTGCTTTCCATGCGTTCGAGTTGCCCTAGGAGTTCGGTCAACCGCTGAAGTGCAGCCCGCCTTTCGGGGACCCCGGGTTTGCCGGCCTCTTCACTCTTGTCGATCTCTTCCACCGAGTTGGCGAAAAACTGGCCATAGCGTTGGCAGGTTGAGCGCCAGGTTTCGACAGGGACCTGGCCTCCACGAAAACGATCGAAAAGATTGCTGAGCAGATTGATTAACGGAAAACGGCTATCCCCGTAGGAGAGAAAGCTCTCTTCAAAGGCGATAACCGCACTCCGAATTCCAAAGGAGGTGACAGCCAAGAAGCCTGCGGCTTCTTTGGCCTGCTCTGCAGACTTGGCCCGGGCTGCCTTGAGAATGGCCTCCAGCACCTCCTGATAACGGGCGAAAGCATTCTCCACCCCTTGAAGAGTGGCATCGTGGGCTTTGACGAAGTCTGGACCCTGCTGATCAGCCTGGGCCAGGAAACTCTCTAGCGCTTTCTCGGCAGCCTGTTGGCGGGCCGGCACCAGTTGCTCCAAGCGTTGCCAACCGTCGGCGGTTCCTCCATAGCAGACGTTGATAATCTCTTGGGTTTCCGGCGATCCTCCGTGAGGGATCTCACCTGTTGTGCTCATGTTATGTCCTCATCTGCCTTCGGCGTAGTATTCTGCTCAGGTCGTGGGCCCTCTGCTCCTTCGAGCGTCCGGGCAGGGGTAAGGGTCCGTCGGCCCCGCAGGCCATGGTGAGCTGATATCGTTCGATATCGAAGCCCTGCTTCAAGGCCGCTAGCAAGGCCCTTTCGTTGCTGGCGGTGACCCGGGCCGTCATATAGCGATACCCTCGTTGGTGGCTGAGTTTGGCTGCTTCGCGAACCAGGACCCGATCGACCCTCTTTCCAAGGTGGGAAGGGGTGACTGCCATGTTAAAAATCAAGGTTTGCAGTTCACCGGTGGTCTCTTCCACATCTCGGTATTCCAAAATCAAGAAACCGACGGGCTCTCCAGCACTTTCAGCTATGAGAAAGGCGTGGTCGCGCTTGCGAGTGAACATGTGCTCCAACTCTTCCAGACTCTGGGCGGCGCGGATTTGGACTTGATCGTTTGAGATGTCACGAAGGGCAGAGACGCCCTGATCGACGGTCTCTAAAGTGAGTTCTCTGATGAAGGCGAGGTCTTCTCTTTTCGCTCTGCGGACTTTCAAAGGCTCTTCCCCAACGCCGATCTCAGAAGCAAGGCTTCCGCTTTGAACTTGATAAATCCTGGCACTCTTCCCCTGAGCAGACTCTTTAGGTGGCGTTCGGCTCGCCCCGGTTGGGCCAACTGCAAATAGAGCTCCGCCAGTTCTAGGGTGATTTCTGCCGTTTCCAGGCGCCTTGGTGCCAATTTCATGGCCCGGCGGTAGAGGCGGGCGGCTTCAGTAATCCGGCCCATATTTCTGCTGCTTCGGGCTGCCAAGTAGGTCAATTCTGAGTCGTCTCGGTCCAACTTCAGACCCTCTTGGAATTGTTGCAAAGCCTGCTCTCCAAGGCCGGCAGCGCTGTAGGCCCGGCCGCAAAAAGTGAGTAGGTAGAGCTTGGTTTGTCGGTCTAACTCCTGGGTCATCAGGAGTTCGGACCAAAGCTCGGCGGCCTGGAGAAAGGCTCCCTCCTTGAAGGCGATCAAAGCTTGCATGAAGGCACGTTCCTGGAGATCTTTCACTTGCCCAAGATGCTTCTTGGCCAGGTCAAACTGTCCCCTCAGTTGTGCCCCAGAAGCCAGATCAATGGGGGTCTCGCGGTAACCTTGGTCCCACTGTATTGCGCGCTTCATTTCTCCCGACCGCGCAGCTTGGGCAGCTTTGAGCCAGGTTGGAGCGCCGCTTTCAAGGGGGGACTGTTCTTGCAAGCTCTGCCAGGCTTTCTTGGCTTGAGTAGGGTGAGCCAAAGCAATTATGGTCAGAGGACCGAGAGCTCGGTGTCGAACCGGAGTGTATCCCCCTTCAATGGAGTAGGCCACCGTCAGAGCGCTGGGACTCAGAGGTCGAAGGTGTTCAGCCAATTCCAAGGGAGACTGCCAGATGTTGTCTTCCTGGTCCAGGTAGTAGTCCACATCAATGTCCAGGACCGTGGGCCCTGCTAGGGTAGGGAGATTGTCTGAAGTGCAGACGGTGAACGGCTTCCCTAACAGAATCCCGTGGACCCGACCATCTTCCATTCTTAGACTCAGATAGTCTTCGAGTTCCAGGTGAAGCCAATTTTGCAACTCTTCCTGGGTCCAAGAAAGCAGGCCTTCGCCTTTGGTCAAGTGTCCGGGGAGCACCCAAACCAGAGCCTCCATGATCCCTTCTCTCAGGGCCGGAGTGAGGTAGTTGCCACAGTTGATCTCAGGGTGGTGGGTGGGGTCGCCTCCCGGAGTTTTCAGATCGCTGACATCCAAATGGGCGTCCACGTGGACGCAAGTGTGCCCCCTAAGGCCCAATTCTTGCCAGAAGAAGTAG
>JBJHCR010000007.1:44596-49459 GCA_050486105.1 Vulcanimicrobiota bacterium | reverse complement strand
TCGAGGCGCCCCCCTGGCAAGGCGGTTCGAGCGACTAGTATCGAGAATACTTAAGCGAGAACCAACGCTGCCAGGGGGGATGCATCGGCGGCCCAAACCGGGAAGTTATTTCGGACCAGATCCTTAGCCCCCTAGGCTGGCCATCAGGATGGCTCGCTGAATATCATCCGGCTCAGAATTCTCTGGGTAAACAACCTTTTCCGACAGCCTTTTGATTGTTAGCTCGGTGTGCTCTGAAGCTTCACTGGTCCAGCAGATCGACGGCTGCTCCCTACAGGGTTCGAGCGAAGGTAAGCGTCTTTGGCTAGGTGCTGGGTCCATTCTTCTATGGTAAAGGTTCCAGCGGAAGCTCGAAGTGATGGGGTTCACAAATTCTAAAGTTGCTAGACTTAAAGTTCTGAAGGTCAATTGAGGCGAGCGCTTTAGAGCGCAGATAGGGTCGGAACTTGAAATCCTGGAGACCGATCTCCCGAAGATTCCTCCGTGAAGCCACCCTAATGCCCTGGCGGAACCCCTCTCGGCGATGCTGGCGCCCTACTCTTGACTTGACTCACCAGATCTTCCCAATTATCGTAGTGGCTTGGAATGACTATGTAGTCGTTCGGGATTTTGATTTCAAGCCCCGTGAAGCCATCTTCCGAGACCAGCTTGATCTCCGACCACAAGCAGGACTTGGTCTGCTCAAGTCCCACGAACACCAGTCCTTCCTCCTGAAGCTCCACTCTAGAGTTGAACGTCTTGAAGAGCATCTGCCCAGGCTTGGCAGCGTAGAAGGCGATTCCGAGGCCGCCTACCATCACCAAGACCAAGAACGCATTGGCTCGTCCTAATTGGCGTCTCATATTACGGTTCGAACCGACAGCTTGCCTAGCTCCAGAAAAATCTTGCATCGAGGCGAAACCTAAGTAGAAGACAAACATTCCAAAGCCGAGCAAGATGGCAATGCCGACGACCAAAACGGCCTGTCGGGTGCGACTGTAGGCGAAAACCATAGAAACCTCCTGAGGAGGATCAACTTGGGTCCCTTCACCCCCGCTTCGGAGCTTTCGATTCCCTCTACGGCCATTCCCCCATGCTCTCAGTTCCCAAACGCTCGCCAATTCTATGGTGTGGATTGAGGTTTCTAGCTGGTGGCGTGAATAGGATAGGGGGTGAACTGTTTCCCCAGTTGGGGTCCCCGCTGATTCTGATAATTGGAGGACAGGTCCGTCCCATACAGCCGGTCGGGCGGCTTGACCATGTGCTCGTAGACCATTTTGCAAATGGGCTGCCCATGACGAATGATGACGTCTTCGTGGGGGTCGACTTCCAAAACCGCCGGGGTTCCCTTGATTTCCCCTTCTAGACCATAACCGAATCCAGGATCGAAAAAGCCGGCATAATGGGAGCGATATTCTCCACTTTGGATGTCGTAGGCCACCATCTCTACTGCGAAGCCTGGGGGGCAGCGCAAGAACTCCTTAGTCACCATGATATAGAACTCTCCCTGTCTCAGAGTCACTTCGCCTCGCTCAGCGGTGACCGGCTCCCAGTATTCTTCCGCTCGATGAACCGTCCCCCCGGTCAGGTCCAGAAAACGTTCGTTGTGGCGAGCTCGAAAGCCGGCCACACTGCCACTGAGGTCGGCACTCAAGAGAACGCCTTTATCTAACTGGCACGGAATCTTTTCGCCTCTATGGTCGAAGATCAGGCCGATCCGTTGATGGGTCATATCGAGTTCCAAATCGGTGAGGCGGTTGTCCCCCACCAAGAACCTGGCCTGGTTCAAGGTCAGGCCACTGCGCACCCGGATGGACCACGAACGAGGAGTCACCATAACATAGAGTTTTCCCTGATAACCATGAGGGATTTTGTCGAAACGCGCCAACCGATCCACCAAAGTTCGAACCCAGACGTTGATCCTTCCGGTGCTGCTCTTGTTGTTAGTATAGGCGTGAACTTGCTCAGGGAGATGGAGGCTCTCTTGCAGTTCCAGGACATAGGTTCGGTTTTTCTTCAGTAAGACACCGCCGGTGAGGTCTAGAGTCTCCTCCCGATAGGTCTGAACGGCATCCTCGATGGTTTCCCCCTGACGTGGCAAGAAAGCCGCCTTCACCAGGTAGCCCCGGGACCCCAAACGCAGGTCCAAGGAGGCGGGCTGAATATTCTCATCCGGGATAGGTTCTGGAGTTTGAACTCCGCCAGTGGCAATGAGGTCGACGAGGGTTTGGGAAGGAATGGCTCCGGTCTGACGCATGCTGGGTGTTTTGGTGCCGTGGCTCATGCTCCTTCTGCGACCACTCGGCTAAGGGAACTTCGTCCCCCTTTTGGCCGAACCAAGCTCACTGGAGACCCGGTGAGTCCACATTTCTTCTCGTTCCTAAGAGAGAAGCACTCATGCCGTGATTGTCCCATGAAGCACCGAGAAGGCAGAGGCCAAGAAACGACCACCCGCTCCTGAAAACATTGAACTGGAGCAGAGACCGAAGGGGATCGATCAGGAAAACCGTAGTTGCCTTCGAGGTGTCAAACAAGCGCTCTATAGATGTTTTGCTCTGGCTGCCGGCCATAGGCCTGTGGTTGATTGGCCTAGTGGGACTCTGGAGCTTAAGTCGAGGCCTGAACTATCCCCACTCCCTGGTCTGGCGCCAAGGCGTGGCTGGACTCCTGGGCTTGGTCCTGGCCTTGGCTTGCTCCCGATTAAAGTTAGCCCGTCTGACCGCTGTCTTGCCTTGGGCAACGGCCTGTTGCGCCGGCGCCTTGCTTCTAGTGCTAGTCTTCGGACTCGAAGTCAATGGCGCCCGTCGGTGGTTAGAACTTGGCCCTCTAGGCAGTTTTCAACCTTCAGAACCAGCAAAAGTCGCTACCCTACTGAGCGTCGCCTTGCTGATAAGCTTGCGCTGGGGGCAATCGACCTTGAGAATGTATCTTCCAAACTTGGCCCTCTTGGTTTTTTTTGCAGCCTTGATCTTTGCCCAGCCCGACTTGGGTACCGCTATCATACTTACCACTACTGGCCTGTCGGTGCTGTTTCTAAGCGGAGCCCCGTGGTGGCCCCTACTAGCCTTGAGCGCCCTAGCGGTGCTTGCTCTACCCCGATTTCTCGATCCGTACCAGATGCAGCGATTGAAAACGTTCTTGACTCCTGACGCTGACCCCACCGGGGCGGGTTGGAATCTAGAACAATCGAAAATCGCTATTGGCTCGGGCGGACTGTCGGGCAAAGGCGCCTTTCTGGGTCTTCAAGGCCCCCTGGATTTCTTGCCTGAGGCGCATTCCGACTTTCTCTTCAGTGTGCTTGCAGAAGAGTACGGATTCTTGGGCTGCTCGTTGATCTTGGCGCTATCTGCGGTGCTAGTCGGTCGGCTCTTCTGGCACGGCTACCAAGCAACACATCCCTTTCGAAGACTGGCTCTCCTTGGCCTAGCCGTACATTTTGGCCTTCACACCGTCTTGAACACCGCCATGACGGTCGGCTTAGCCCCAGTGACCGGCTCCCCACTGCTCTTCGTCTCTTTCGGTGGCAGTGCTCTAGTGAGCAGCTTTCTGGCCGTCGGGATAGCCCAATCTCTGGTCTGGGCCAAGCGCTTCTAGCAGGTCCAGCCCGTCGCGATCACAAAAGTTTTTCCAGAACACCTCGGAATTGGAGTTGCTGCTGTGAACCTGACCACCCCCATCCGAGCCGCCCGAGGCTCTGAACTCACCTGTCGATCCTGGCCTCAGGAGGCCGCTCTGCGCATGCTGATGAACAATCTGGACCCAGAAGTCGCCGAAGATCCGGAAAATCTGGTGGTCTACGGGGGAACCGGCAAGGCTGCCCGCAATTGGGACTGCTTTCAAGCCCTAGTCCGAACCCTGCGCGAGTTGGCCGATGACGAAACCCTGCTGGTGCAATCGGGCAAGCCGGTGGGAGTGATCACGACTCACGCCATGGCTCCACGAGTGCTGATCGCCAACTCCAATCTGGTACCCCAATGGGCCAACTGGGGTCACTTTCGCCAACTGGAGAAAGCCGGGCTGATGATGTACGGGCAAATGACAGCCGGGTCTTGGATCTATATCGGCACTCAGGGCATCCTGCAGGGGACCTACGAAACCCTGGCGGAACTCTCCCGTCAACACTTTGGGGGCAGCTTGAAGAACCGTTTAGTGTTGACCGGTGGTTTGGGGGGAATGGGTGGTGCTCAGCCCTTGGCGGTAACCATGAACGACGGGGTCGCCCTTTGCGTCGAAGTGGACCCTGAACGAGCCCGCCGCCGAGTGCAGCACCGTTATTGCGACCGCTTGACGGAAAGTTTAGACGAGGCCTTGAGTTGGGCCGAAGCGGCCCGCAGCAAGGGTGAGCCGCTCTCCATTGGCCTGATCGGGAACGCAGCTACCCTGTTTCCAGAGATCTGCCGCCGGGGGTTGGTCCCCGACGTCGTCACCGATCAAACCTCAGCCCACGACATGCTCAATGGATATGTACCCGATGGGATGAGTCTGGCTGAAGCCTTGCAACTGCGCCAGGATGACCCGTCAAGGTATGAGAAGTTGGCGGTGCAGGCTGCCGGTCGCCAGGTTCAAGCTATGTTGGACTTTCAGCAGAAGGGTTCGGTGGTCTTCGACTATGGCAACAATATCCGAGCCGAAGCCGAACGGGCCGGAGTTAAGAACGCTTTCGATTTTCCTGGCTTCGTACCGGCCTTCATCCGACCCCTCTTTTGTGAAGGTCGAGGTCCCTTTCGCTGGGTGGCCCTCTCTGGAGACCCCGCCGACATTCATCGAACCGACCAGGCAGTGCTGGAAGCCGTCCCCGAAGACACCGCCCTCCATCGCTGGATCGAGAAAGCCCAGAAGCAGGTCGCCTTCCAAGGCCTACCGGCTCGCATCTGCTGGTTGGGG
>JBJHCR010000007.1:0-44586 GCA_050486105.1 Vulcanimicrobiota bacterium | reverse complement strand
GGTTGGGGTATGGAGAGCGTCACCGTCTAGGCCTTATCTTCAACGAATTGGTTCGTCAAGGCGAAGTCAGCGCCCCTATTGTCATTGGCCGAGACCACTTGGATTCCGGGTCGGTAGCCTCACCCAATCGGGAGACCGAAGGGATGCTTGACGGCAGTGACGCGGTCAGCGACTGGCCTTTGCTGAACGCTTTGGCCACCACCGCCTCAGGGGCGCATTGGGTGTCTCTGCACCACGGAGGCGGAGTAGGTATGGGCTACTCCCAACACGCAGGAATGGTGGTGGTAGCCGACGGCAGCGACAACGCCCGCGAACGTCTGGAGAGAGTCCTGCGCACCGACCCGGCCCTCGGGGTTATGAGACACGCCGACGCAGGCTATGAAATTGCCAAGACTTGCGCCCGAGAGCGAGGAGTTCAGATCCCTATGCTTTAGCCCTCGGCGGTTTCTCGGATGGTTCGATAGCCGTCGCGAGAATCGAGGGTGGTGGTATGCCTCAGTATACCGCTGTTGATGGCCGTAATCTCGCTCCATTTGGTTTCCCATTCGGAGGAGATGGTGACCATGGAGCCGCTCGCCGTCAGAGTGGGAGTTCCGGGGACACATTGGTCGAATTGCTTGAGTTCGGGACCCGAGGGATGGCATAAGTGGCGTGACGAAAATCCTGGATGAGCATGGCCCGAAGGTAGTCGACCAAGGTTAAAGCAGCGTTTTCTCCAGGAAGATCTGCAGGAGGACTGCCCCGAGAAATCCTTTTTGGCCTTGAGTCTCCACCCAGATTGTAAATTTTTGGTAAATTTATGGCAAAGTCTTTGCCAAATCGTTATTATTTCTGGGCATAGATCACTTAGTTCTTTTTGCTCATTCAGGAGGATTCCCATGAAACTCACCGACCTCGGTTTCCAGCGGCAGAAGGCCCTGGAAGACTTTGAAAAATATAGACCTCAACTACCTCCTGAGGGGACTACGAAAAAGGATACTAAGGAGCTTAACCCCAAGCCCATCAAGGATGAGGTTGATCTGGGAGGCAAAGAGGCCTCTCCGCTCCATCTGGATCAGCCGACCATGAAAAGTCAAGTCTATCGCAAGGCCACCATGGGCGAACGCTTGGAGGCCCTGAATGCTCCCAACGCACCTCTCGGGGGGCACTACGTCTTGGTGGAGCCCGACAGCGAAGACCTCAAAGTGAGCAGTAGTCGCGCGGTACCCGGAGATCACTCACCGACGGAACATTCAAAACCGGAAGTGGAGAGCGTTCGCCTCATCAAGAACTCAGGTCCCACTATCAACGGCGAAGAGTGGCTGCTGTCCCGGCCTCAGATGGGCTGAGATCCGGTTCTTAAGCTTGTCATCACCCGAAAAGGATTCTGTCCGTTGTCGGCCAACCTTAGGCCATGAAAAAAGCTCTCAAAAGTCCTATAGTGCTCGCTCTGTTTGGCGCCCTCCTTCTCTCCCTACCAACTCTAGCCCAGGCAAGCGAATCTGAGTCCTTCCCACCGGTGCGCTCCCGCGCCGAACGCGACGCCCTGACCCCTCAGCAGATCGTAGATTCTTTCATCGAAGGGAACGAGCGTTTCGTATCCGGCCGGCGCCGTGGAAGAGACCTGCTGCTCGAGCAGCGCACCACCTCCTCCGGACAGCACCCTTCGGCCATCGTTTTGAGTTGCATCGACTCCCGCGCCCCCGTTGAATTCGTATTCGATAAGGGGATCGGGGAGATCTTCTCTGCTCGCATCGCCGGCAACGTGGTGAACTCAGACATTGCCGGGAGCATGGAGTTTGCCTGTCTGGCGGCTGGAGCCAAGGTCATCGTGGTGGTCGGACACTCCAATTGCGGTGCCATAAAGGGAGCCATCGACAAGGTGGAACTGGGCAATCTCACAGAGCTTCTAGCTCGAGTCGAGCCGGCCATTGAAATGGCCGAGAAGGCAAAGCTCGGTGAGCGCTCCTCAAGCAACTCAGAATTGGTGAACGCCGTGACCCGTTGCAATGTGGAAACAACCATCGCTGAACTCCGACGCCTGAGCCCGTTGCTGGCGGACAAAGAGGCTAAGGGAGAGTTGAAGATCATCGGTACGGTCTACGATGTCGCCACCGGCCGAGCGGAGTTTCTCCCGGAATCCGAATAGCTGTTACCAACGCCCGGTTCCCGAGCAGAAGTAACAACGGCCTTTGCCACTGCAAATATAGCAGGCGTCACCCCCAGTGTCTTTTCCTGAACCCCAGCAAACGCTGCAGACCCCCTTGCCCGAACATCGCTGGCAATCAGCGGAGGCAGCCAGCACCGGACTGCAAACCAGAAGGCAAAGCAGCAAACTTACAAAAACATTCTTAATTTGAGTGAAAACCATGCTTCGCGTCTCCTAACAGTCAGTAGACGGAGTTGGACCCGAAAAAGTTCACGGTTTGCTCAAAACATTTGCTGGCTGTTCCTTTCCCCAAGCCAGATCTAGCCTGGGGAAAGAGGGAGAACGAAGAGAGCTAAAAGCCTGATCCCGCAAAGGTTTCGAGCTCGTTGGACCCGACAGAAATCGGTCTCCGTTCTGGGGGTCTAAACGCGAAACGGAGATGTTGCCGGGAAGAGCTGGCTCCCCTACGCCCTAGTGCAACGTCCGTGAAGTTCGTCCCTACCAATTGTGGTCAGGCGCCTCTGTCGCAAGGAGAAGCGAACGCCTAATACCAGGCGTATTTAAGTGAGCTTCGACGCCGCGAAAGAGGATGCATGGCCGACAAGACTAGGGATGAACTTTGCGGACGTTGTACTAGTCAGGATGTGCGGACGGCAAACAAGTTCATTATGACGTAACTCAGGACGGCTACGAGTAAGAGCGGAGACAACGGGGAGACCAGGAGGAGGACGAGCGAATCCCTTGGGTAACTGACTGTGACGGCCTTAACTCGGCCGACAAATCGATCGACAATGCCGCTGCTTTTGTCTGTCTCTTGGAAGATGATGACCCAGCATAACGCCAAAAAGAACACCTTAGAAGAGAGTACCACCAGCGCACCAAGCCCCAGAGCCGCAATCTCCATATAGGCCACTAGCGAATCCTCGGGGAGTGAGCGGGCCAACATCAAAACTACAGGGCAGAGGGCAAAAGTCGCAAGATCGGCACGACCGAGAGCCTCATTGGCGTCTGGCTCGGAGTAGTCCAGACACCTCATCAAGCCAACCAGGGGTGCCAGCATCAAGGCTGGGACCACAAACACCAGCGGATTCTCGTCTAGCCTGGCGTAGCTGTCCCAAATCAGCGAGAAAAGTTCCCAGTATATGGGCAGAGCCAGCAAGAAGAGAAGTAGACGAACCCGATTGAGTTGAGAAATCCAGATCTGCCCCATCCGTAGAAAATTCTATCCCTGGGCCCCAAGACCTCCCAGGAAGGACTACCCCGTAGTTCTCAGACCGGCGGCAATAGCGTTGACCACCAGCAGGAGCTTGGTCAGCAGCTCTCCAGACTCGGGAGTAGCCCTCCACTTCCGCAAGAGCTCCACCTGTCTCTGATGGAGAAGCCTCAAGGGCATTTGGCGCTTTGCGAGTGGGCGGGCCGGATGAGGCCGACACTCCTCGAGCCCTCCCCCATATAGGGCCTCCAAATGTCGTCTGGTCAACTGGTATTCGCTGAGTATGGCATGGAAAATCCGAGTGCGGACCTCTTCGTCCTCCACCAAGTCAGCGTAAAGGCTCATGCTCTCGGGATCTGCCGTCATGATGCTGGTGGCAGCGTTGCTGAGGATGTAATGTATGGGTGGCCAGCATAAGAACTGTTCTTTCACCAACGCGTAGCTCTCGGGCTCCTGCTCAAAGAGCAGTTCCAAGGCACTTCCTACACCGTACCAGCCTGAGAGAAAGAACCGAGCTTGGCTCCAACTGAAGACCCACGGAATAGCCCGAAGATCGTTCAACGTTCGCTGTCCGGTTCTCCGAGATGGCCGCGATCCGATTCGGGTTTGCTCAATCACGTCGATGGGTGTGGCCTGAGCAAAAAAGGTCAAGAATCCGGCCTCATTGATAAGGCTCGAGTAGCTCACTCGGCTCCATTCGGACAACCGATCCAAGATGGGCTCAAGTCGAGCAGAAGGGCAGGCCTCCGGATCCCCTCTGCCGAGGGTCGCCACCGCTGTGCCGGCGAGCAGCAACTCCAGGTTGTAGACCGCACTGATTCGGTTGGCGTACTTCTGAGAGATGGTCTCGCCTTGCTCTGTCAGGCGCAAGTCGCCCCCCAGGGTACCTGCCGGCAGAGCCCGCACGAATCGCCCTGTAGGCCCAGCCCCCCGGCTTATGGTGCCTCCCCTGCCGTGAAAAAACCGCAGCCTGACTCCTTGCTCACCAGCCACCTCAGTCATTCGAGCCTGGGCTCGGTAAAGTCCCCAAAGGCTAGCTATCAGGCCTCCATCCTTATTGCTATCACTGTAGCCGACCATCACCTGCTGCACCCCCTGTCGAACCGAGAGTCCGGCCTTGGTCAGCTCATGGCGGAAAAATTCTCTGAGGACTTCGGGGCTGCGCTCCAGGTCTTCCACCGTTTCGAATAGGGGAACCACAGGCATCGGACAGTACGGCCCTCTTTCGGACTCTACCAGAAAACCTACCTCCCGAGCGAAGAGATAGACCGTGAGAAGATCCGAAAGACTTCGGGTCATGCTAACGATGAGGGCCCCCAAGCCGGCGTCACCGTGCGCCTCCCATTCAGCCCTCAAGACGCGAAAACATGACAGGACCGCGTCGGCCTCAGGTCCTATCTCGAAATCCGGGCGAGCAAAAGGGCGAGGCGAAATCAGCTCTGCCCTAAGGAATTCTATGCGGCGCTCCTCTGACCACACGGAAAACTGACAATCCTGGCTCCCTGAAGCTCTGAGCAGTTGGTCCACCGCGCGATCGTGGAATGCACTGTTCTGGCGGACATCCAAGGACGCCAGGTGAAAGCCAAAGGTTTCAATGACCCGCTGTACCGGTTCCACATCTTTCTTCACCAAGAGCTCAGCCCCGACTTGCTTAAGGGATTGGCTCAGCAAGGCCAAATCGCTCTTCAACTCTTGCGCACATCTATAGGAAAAATCATGCCGCTCTTCACCCGGCAATCGGCAAAGCATGAGATTGACCCACTGTCGCCAAGGCTCGTCTGGGTTGCGAGCTCGAGCCTCTGCTCCTAGTGTTCGACAAAGCTCCACGGAAGTCTCGATAGCCTGCAAGAGCTCGGGGGTGGCCTCTTGGATGTGCTCGGAAAGACTCAATTTTCGGGTCAAGGAGGTCAAATTTTCTCGCACTAAGTCCAAGGCGTTGTTCCTCAACTCCGCCAAGGCCTCTCGGGTCACTCGGGCCGAGACCAAGGGATGTCCATCTCGGTCGCCACCCACCCAGGTGGAAAAAGAAACCTGGGGCAAGGAGTCCGACTCAGCCAAGAGCCTTGGTTCGCCTCCCAGGGCAGCCCAACTCTGCCTGAGCCTTCGATCCAAGAGGGGAAGCGCCGCTGGAAACACTCTCCTGAGATAATAGACCACATTGCGCAATTCTGAGGGGACATCAGGCTTCTCTAGGAAGATATCACCGGTACGCCACAGGCGTTCTAAGGTCGCCTTGATCTCCGTTCGAATGGCCTGACGCTCAAAACTGGTCCATATGCGATTCTCTTTTTTCACCAACAAGAGATACAGATGACGGTAGTGCTCCAAAACCGTAGCACGTTTGGCTTCTGTGGGGTGAGCCGTGAGCACCGGCTCTACGCGGAGGTACCGCAGCCTCTCAGCTAAGCTCGAGCGGTCTTCTCCGTCATCGAATAGCTGCTTGAGAACCTGCCCCCACAGCCCTCGCTCAATTTCGACCCCTTCCTGGTCTTCCACCTGGCGACGGATTTGAGCTGCGGCATTCTCTTCAACCTGGTTGAGAAGTGCAAACGAAATGGAAAGGGCCTGCACAGCCCGATTCGATTCCGGCAAACAAGCCTCTTCGGTGTGTTCATTCAGCCAGGGTAGAAAGCTTGCCACTTCAGAGTTCCCGGTTTCTTCCAGCATTTCCCTAAAACACAGCAGCAGCCAAGCGATGTCGTCATCGGCCTTATCGAGGTCCAGGTACCTTGGATTTGTCATGGGCACGGGTTCCCGATAAGAGGGTCGGTGCCTTCCCCCGATCTCCCTCATGCCGTTTGGGAGAGTTTCGCTGAGAGATAGCTCTCCTGGTGTCTCTTTTGGGTTCTTGGGGGGAACTCAAGTTTCTCCCTGTGGTTGGAAGCCAAGACATGACACTAACCTGGAACACACGATATTTAGCTAACGACACCCCCTGGGACCGAGGTACGGTCAGTCCGTTCTTATGGCATCATCTCGATCGCCTCCCAGCCAACCTCCAAGTGTTGGTTCCCGGATGTGGAACTGGACACGAAGTGGTGGCCCTAGCTGCCGTCGGGCATCAGGTCACCGCACTGGATCTAGCCCCTGAAGCCCTGCGGAGATGTCAGGAGCGCCTCGAAAATAAGGACCTTCGTGCCGAGTTGCTGCAGGGCGATGTCCTAACATGGCAGCCCCAAAGGACCTTCGATCTGGTGTACGAGCAAACTTGCCTTTGCGCGCTGGATCCTTCCGAGCGAGACGTCTACGCCCAGCGTTTGTTGGAATGGGTATCCCCCGAAGGACTTCTCTTGGCCGCCTTCTTCCAGACCCACACTGAGGACGGCCCTCCCTACCACTGCGGACTAGACGAGATGCGACAACTGTTTCCCCCTAGCCTCTGGAGATGGCCGGAGCATCCCCCTTTGCGTATAGATCATCCCCTGGGCCCCTACGAACTGGGAGTAGCCCTGAAGCGAACGACCGCTTAAGAATCTTCTCCCAGCATGGAGATCCCGATGTCGACATCGAGATCAGAATCGAGTTCCGGGACCAGTATGTGCTTGAGATCCCAAGCTGCTCGACCGATCATAGCAGCGTTGTCGGTGCAGTAAATGGGTTGCGGGTAGACTGCTCTCAAGCCCCGTTTTTCCGCTCTGGCCAGCAGTTGTCGGCGCAGTTCCGAATTGCAGGCCACCCCACCCACTACGGCAACCCGCTCGACATTCAGATCCCGAGCGGCTCGAAAGAGCTTAGTCAGCAAGACGTCGACCACCGCCTCTTGAAAGCTTGCAGCCAGATTCGGAAGCTGCTCGCGATCCTCTCCCATGTCTTGCCACTGCCTGCGAACTGCAGTCTTCAGTCCCGAGAAGCTGAATTCATAGCCCCTGTCCTTCATAGGACGAGGAAAAACCATGCTGGTCGGGTCTCCCTGTTGAGCTAGCTTGTCGATCACCGGACCACCGGGATAAGACAATCCGACCATTTTTGCCACCTTGTCGAAGGCCTCCCCGGCGGCATCGTCTCGGGTCTGCCCGAGCACCTGATGCCGACCTTCCTCGGGCACATATACCAACTGGGTGTGCCCCCCTGAACAGATCAGGCAAAGAAAGGGGCAGGGAAGGTCATGCTCCAGGCGAGCACTATAAAGATGGCCCTCTAAATGGTTGACCCCGTATACCGGGATTCGCCTTAAACTGCTGATCATCTTGGCCACCGCCACCCCAACGAGAAGGGAACCGGCAAGTCCGGGTCCTTTGGTCACCGCCAGAGCGTGAAGGCCAGGAAAGTCCAAACCCGCTTCGGCCAGCACCTCCCTTAATAAGGGATGGATGACCTCCAGATGTTGGCGACTGGCCAACTCTGGAACTACGCCTCCAAAGGGCCGGTGGAGTTGGGTCTGGCTGGACACCCTGAGCGCCAAGGGCTGCCCGCCTTTCAGCACAGCGATAGAAGTGTCATCGCAAGAAGTCTCCAGAGCCAAAAGCACATGCTCTTCCCGCAGTTGAAATTCAGTGCTCTCCCTCATTTGCTCACCATATCTCCACAGCCGGTAGTGGGTTCTCCACCCACCTGTCGTTTCCAGGTCTCTCGAAGGTTTGCGCCCAACTCCCGGTAAGAGGTACAACGCTCTGCAAACACCGGACTTCTCAGCGGACCCGCCCACATGATTCGCGCGTCTTGGCCGTCGGAATAGTACCCTTTCCGACGGCCTAAGGTGACGAACCCAAACTTACGGTATAGTCCTAAAGCGGGTGGGTTGTGCCATTTCACCTCCAGCGTCATCCAATTCAAACCGAGAGAGATGGCGAAAACCAGCAAGCCCCCCAAGGTCTCAGATGAGAGTCCCTGACCTCGAAAGTCTGGGGCAACCACCATGGAGTTCAAATGACATTCGTCGGCAACCCAGTTTAAGGCCGCCGAACAGACGATCAGGCTTGAAGGCACCTCCCCCACCACATAGAGTCGATCCTTCTTCTGAAACTCTTTCAGAAAGGTCTCCGTAGACCAGGTATGCTGGAAGGCCTCTTGTTCAAGAGCCCGGAGAGCTGTGGCATCGGCGTGGCTGCAAGCCGAGCGCAGCAGGAGCTTCCCCTTCAAGGTCTTCTTCCTTGGTCGACCTGCACGTCAGCCCCTCGATGGTAGTCCAGATGATATTGGTCGAGGCCCGACTGGTCTGAATTCTCACGCAAGCGCTGTTCGGTCAAGCGAGCCAAATGCAAACCACTGGGGATAGACAGGGGCCCCTCACTTAGAGCAGTGCAAACCGAGGATGTGCTCTCCATCAGCTCAGGATAGGCCAGAAAGCCACTGCCTAGGGCCCAATTGAGTTCCTCCAGTTGACTCAGAAATTCGGCGAACTCTCGAGGGCTTCGAGTCGCGGTGGGGAGTTTGCATTCCAGGGTAGCCTGAGGTTTGTGCCGCTCGAAGACCGCGCTGTAAACCTCGCCTCGGCGCGCATCCAAAGCCACAGCTGCCACCCCGCTCCTGGTGAGAACTCTGTCGGCTATGAGGGCCAAGGTGTCCCATCCGAAGACCGGAACTGCCGCGACCATCCCAATGGTTTTAGCTAGAGTTGCGCCCAAACGCACCCCGGTGAAAGATCCCGGTCCTTGGGTGGCCCCAATTCCAGCCAAATCGGAGACTTGGTAGCCCCGACTCCGCAGCAGAAAAGACACCGTCCTAGGCAAGTCTCTTAGGGCGGACCTAGGCTCTTGCCCGTTGACTTCCAGAGCGACCCTGGGCGGTGCATACAAGCCTGCACTGTAGGTCTCTCCACTGCAGTCAAGACCGAGGTATGCCGACTTCATGCTCGCCCTTGCCCGAAGATCTCGCAAGCCCTGGTCCAGAGATCACCTTGCCCGGACAGAGTCACATTCCGGTGGAATTCATCCTCTCCCTGGACGAGGGTGAGGTCTAACCGCTCAGGGGGCAGAACTTGAGGAAACTTTTCAGCCCATTCGATGAGGACCAAACCTGAAGAGTGCTCGGCCAAAAGGTCCTCAAATCCCAAATCGTAGACTTCAGCCAGAGAGCCGAGACGATAGAAGTCCCCGTGCAACACTGGGAAATTGGGGCCTTGATAAACTTGGAAGATAGCGTAGGTTGGGCTGTTGGCTAGGCGCGAGCAACCCAGACTCTTGGTGAGAGCTCGAGCAACGGTTGTCTTTCCGGCCCCAAGGTCTCCGTTTAAGCCCAAAAATCCACCCTGAGCCAAGACCTTAGCCAATCGCTCAGCAAAGCAAGCTGTATCCTCCATATTCTGGAGAATCCCTGTCAAGGAGGCAGCTGAAGTCAGTCTGATCATCGGCGGAAGGGTGTTAGACTCTTCTGGCCAAGAACCCTGGGAGAATACACGAGTTCATAAAACTGCCGGTCTTGTCATCCGGCACCCTACATGAAAGGAGCCTCAAGCGTGGATTTTTTTGGTGGAAAAGCGAAAAAGGGACTCGACTTCATCAAGAGTCGAGCCAAGGAGACAGTCGAGGCCCAAAAAGTGGTCTCTCAGATCCGTCAACTCGAAGAGCAACGAGATCGCTGCCTCATGGATATTGGGCTACGAGTGATCGCCATGTTTGAAAACGATGTACTCGATCGTTTTGCTCTCAAAGACCGGGTGGACGAGGCCCAGTCTCTGATGAAGGAACTCGAAATTCAGCAACAGGCTTACCAAAAGCTGAAAGAGCAACTCAAGCACAGTGTGGAAGAGATCCTTCCGAAATCTGAGCAAGAATTCGAAAGTTGAGCCTCTGAACCTGACCCCGGTCATCATTCTGGTTGAAACCTCAGGCCCGGCAAACCTGGGAGCGGTGGCCCGATCAGCCACCGCTTTCGGAATCGAGGAACTCCGCTTGGTGGCCCCTCAATGCCAAGTGGACGAAAGCAGTCGGATGTGGGCCTGCTACGGAAGTCCCTTGCTCGACCGCTTGACTGTGTTTCAGAATCTCGCGGAGGCCACGAAAGATCTGCAGTTGGCTGTGGCCTTGACACGGCGGGAGGGCAAGCGTCGACATCGTCACCACACTTTGTCTGAACTCTGCCTTCAGGTTCTCCCGGAATATCCTGACCTAAAAAGCGTTGGATTAGTCTTTGGGAACGAAACCAGCGGGCTAGCCAATCACCATCTGGACCTATGTGCTCGCTCGGCTGAGATTCCGGTGGTGGCCCGCGAGGGAAGCCTCAATCTAGCCCATGCGGTTACCGTCGCCCTCTATGAATTCGTTGGTCGAAAGCTTTCTCATCCCTCAGAGACCGTTGCCACCGACAACCCTAACGAACGTCCCGCCCAGGGGCGAGACTTGAAAGAGCTTTTGCGCAGGACCGAAGAAACTTTGAGTCTGGCCGACTATCCCAGACACTGTTCCACCCTGGAAGAGGAGATGGCAAAACTGCAAGATTTGGTTTTTCGGAGCCCTATGGAGGATTGGGAAGTTCGTCTACTTCAAGGGATGCTCAAGCAAGTTCGATACCGGCTTACCCATCCACGGGTCGAATCAACTTCTCTACCCGTTGGCGATGAACCATAGCTTCATCGTCGTCCCCAGAAGCCTCGAGAAAACGGATCAATTGCCGCAATGGACCAACCAATTCGACGCTGTCATTCCCCAGGGATTCTTCGAAGACCAAAATCGCTTTATTGACCAAAACCTGAGCCTTCAAATATTCCTTTTGTTCCCCATAGAGTTCGGCCATCTCTCTCAAGATCGCCGCGACCTCGGGATGGTCTTCCCCGTAGCGCCTAGTCCTCCACTCTAAGACCTTCTTCAGCAAAGGCTCAGCTTCAAGGCCCTTACCGCTACTTCGATACAATCGAGCCAAGGCCAGGTGAGACTCAGAGAGTTCTGAAGTTTCCGGCTCATTGACCGACTCTCGTATCTGCAAGGCTTTCTTCAACAGAGCTTCGGCAGCCAAATAGTTTCTCTGGTCTTGATAAACCAAAGCCAAGAGATGAAGAACATTGGCCACTTTGGGGTCTCTCTCCCCATAGACGCTCGTCTGGATCTCTGCGGCTTGCTTGAGATAGCGCTCAGCTTCCATGCTCACCCCTTGAGACCGAAAGAGGCGTCCTAGTCCAATCAGAGTTTCCGCCAAGGCCGGATGGTTTGGTCCATACCGTTTTTCCAAGGCCTCCAGGTTTCGCTGATGATACTGCTGAGCCAAAGTCAAACGACCTTGCTGTTGGTAGAGTTTGGCCAAGCTCGAGACAACCTGAAAGACCTTGGCGTGAGCGGTACCGTAAAACTCCTCCCAACGTTGCAAAGCCTGTTCAAAAAAATTCTCCGCTCGTTCTAGGCGTTTGTCTCCAAGGGCGATCTCACCAAGGAGGTAGATAACCGTTGCCAACTCTGGGTGCGCGTCTCCGAAAACCTCTCGCTGAATGCCGAGCACTTCCTGGGCCTGCAACTGAGCCGACGAGTGATTCTCCTGGTCGAAGTCCAGCTTGGCCAATAGGAGGAGGACCCGAGCCCTACCTAAACGCAGTTCAACCTGCCCGTCCTTGACATTATACTGATCTGGAAACATTTCTAAGGCTCGCTCAGCCAAAGCCGAGGCAGTAATACTGCGACCATCGAGGCGGTGGAGTTGAGCCAATTGCTCCAAGGCTTCAGCCACTTCAATCCCCTTTGGAGAACAGAGTCGGCTGCGGATATCTAGGGCTTTCTTCAGGTGGCTCTCAGCCTCTTTGAGATCCCCACGGGCCATCTCCAACTGCCCAGCTTCAAGATGGACTCCAGAGAGGAACACTTCTTCTTCGGCTTTTCTTGAGTCACTCAATTGAGAAAGCAATTCCCGAATTTGGGAAGTCGCCTCTTCCCATTCCTCCAATTGCCTTAGAGCAGACACGTAAGCCAGTCGATACGGTTGGCGTTGACTGGATTCGGCTCCATAGTAGTCGGCGATAACCTGATCAGCTCGAGCGAACTGTCGGCGTGCCATAGAGAGGTCACCCATGATAGTGCGAAACTGTCCATCGAGTTTGAGAAGTCGACCGAGCGCCGGACTGTCGGGCCCCAACTTCTCGGTGCGAATAGCTATGGCCCGCTCGAGAGGTTCAAGAACTTCACCCCAGGCTCCGCTTGCCAGATAGACTGCGGCGGTCTTCTCCAAGAGGTCGGCGACCTCGAGGTGACTTGGCCCAAGGAGTGCCTCCACCGATTCCACCGCACGCCCTAAAAGGGGTCGAGCATCGGACCATTGCTGTTTAGTTTCGAAAAGCTCAGCCAGCTTGGCCCAGGCTCGGGCGGTCCGAATGTCTCCCTCTCCGTAGGTGTCCCGAAGTATGTCCAAGGCCCTGCGGTAACGCTCTTCGGCAAGAGCAAAGTCTCCCGAAGCCAAGGAGGTGGCTCCCAGCGCGAATAGGGTTTCCGCTAGGTCGGGATGGTCTGGCCCCAATTCGGTCACTTGCTGCTCTAGGGCTCGGTCCAAATATCCCATAGCCTCTTCAGTTTTCCCCTGTCCAAAGTAGACAAGGCCCAAGGCCCTGACACTCTGGGAAACTAACGGGTGAGTGCGACCAAGATTGCCGGCGCGAGTGGAAAGCACTCTCTGGTGGAGTTCGTAGGCTTCCCGATACAACTCTTGCTGTCGGTAGATCTCAGCTAGGTCGAAAAGCACTTCCGTGACCCTGGTGTCGTCGGGCATGGACGTCTCGATCAGTTTGAGGCGTTCTTTGGTCAGTTCTTCTGCCTCGGTAAAACGCCGATCCAGCAGAAGCAACTCAGCCAGGGAGTGAAGAGCGCCAACAAAGGATTCAAGTTGTTCGAAACGCATCTCTGGCGAGCTTTGAGAAACCGTCCTATAGGCTTCCAGTTCCAATCTGCGTGCTTCTTCAGCTTGAGCGACTCGCCCTGATCGGAAATGAATATCAGCCAGCAGACCTGCCAACCTGGCCAGCAAACTGGGATGCTGCTCTTGAGAGATCCGCCCCAGTTGTTCCTCGAGTAGTTCGGCTGCTCGCTCGATATCTCCACCTTCGATGAGAGCCTCCACCATGGAAACGAAGGTGTCAAAAAGGTTGTTGGGCTGAAAGAGGCTCTCATCTTGCAAGGCAAGAGCGATCTCGAATCGCTCTTCGGCGAGTTCAAGATTCTTTTCGGCCACGGAAACCGCAGCTAAAAGCCGATACAGTCTACTCAGGCGAGCATCGCCAACACCCCATCGTTTCTCTTGGACTAAAAGAGCCCTCTGTAGATACTCCTCAGCCTCCGTCAGCATTCCCTCAGAAAGACAGAGTTCCCCGAGGGGTAAGAACACATCCTCAGCCTGTTCGGTCAACTCTTCTGGCTCGGTGGGAAACCTGGCTACCGCTTGTTGCAGCAAGCTCAAAGCTAACTCTCGCTGCTCGGAGTGCAGACAGGACCGCCCGGCGTCTATGAGGAGTTCCAAGTCCGGCTTGCGGTCTTTGCGTTGCACCAGAGACAAGGCTCTCAACAAGGACTCGTTCGCCTCCTTAAAGCGACCGGTTTCAAAATAGAAACGTCCCCTGAGATAGAGCACTCGGACCCAGCGGAGATCATCGTCGCGAAGCAACGTTTCGCAGAGTTCATAGCCGCGCTGGATGACCGCCTCCATAGATGAAAAGCGCTGCTTCTGGAAATACACTGCGGCTAATCCGATCATGATCGCGGCAGCATCCCAGGTGTCTGCACCTCGACGAGATTCAACGATATTGAGAGCCCTAGTGAGACAGCGCTCGGCCACATCGGTTTCTTGTTCTGCCAGGGCTAGCTCGGCTCGAACTTGCAAGGCCTCACCAACCGACACCGCTTCTTCTCCATCAAGCCTTTCTCGGATTTCCAGGGCCCGCTCCACACCTTGCACCGCAGAGTTGTTGTCCTTCAGGAGACCACTGACCACCAGACGCCCTGTTTGCAGCAAAATCTCGGACCAGAGGAGAAGCATCTCGGCCCCGGCCTCGTCCTCGTCAAACAGATGAGACCTGACCTTCCCGAGACGACCGGCAATCTGTAGGGCTTTAGCATCGTCTGAGGGGAATTCGGCAACCCTCTTGAGCCAACTATCGTAAAGTTCGAGGAGAGTCTTAGAAGCCGGACCAACCCTCTTTTCGAGGGCCTCGAGAAATAGATCCAGGGCATCGTCTATCTCTTCATTCCTGCAATAAACCTCGGTCAGTTCGCTCAGCCAGGACGAGGGTACAGCTTGTCCTTCCTCCGCGAAGGCTTGTTGGACGCGACGCCATGTTTCCAGAGCTTCGGGATGGCGGCCTTGCTGAAACTCGAGACGAGCGATGTCTCTGAGAACGGCGCAATACGCCTGCCGATCGGTATTCTGTCCAGGCTTTTCGAGAATGCGCAGAGCGTTCCCCAGCGCGCTTTGGGCCGTCTCAATGTCATCTTCCCCTTGAGCCAACCGGCCAAGACCTAGGTAGACAGGCAAGAGTTCTCGATGTTCCGAAGGAAAGTGATTCTCGAGGACCTGTTGAGCGTCACGATAAGACCTGAGAGCACTTTCCGTGAAGCCCCGCTTTTCCGAGACCCGCCCCAAAACCAGGCTTAGGTATCCGCTCTGAATGCTCTGGATATCTCCGAACTCGTCCAGAATCTGTACCGCTTGTCGAAGATGAGACAAGCAAGCGTCGTATAAATCCATGCTCTCTTCGTGCAGACCGAGCAGAACCAGAGCATCGAACAACGCCAGAGATGTCATGGGAGCCTTCAATCGAACTTGAGCGATCTGGTCCGAAAGCCGCTCTAGGGCCGCACCTTCCGCCAAACGACGAACCTCGAACCTGAGCCTGGACAATTCCCATGACCAACGCAAGCGTACTTTGTGCAAGCCGCGTACCTCTTCGGGAGGAATCTTCTCGGCCACCTGGTCTAGAATCCCGTAGCAAATGTTCCCTTTTTCTTCTGTGACCCGTTCTGGGGATAGGGACTGCAAATCGAGCCAATGGGCTGCGACCTCAAAGGCGTGATGCATTTGCTTCTCAGAAAAGCGTTCGAGCAATTCTTCACAAAGAGCCAGCTTTGCCGTTGCTTGCTCCAATTCTCCCAACAGCAAATAGCAACCCGCAGCGATCAAAGTCGGTTCAAAACTCGGCCTTGAAGAATTGTCTCCGGTACATCCGGCCAAAGTTAGGAGAGCGGCGTTGGGAAACCCTCTGAAGACCTGCAGCCTAGCCAACAGCCATCGATCCGCTTCGAATTCAACTCTCTCTTCTCGATTTTCGAGCAAGGTTCTTTGGCGCTCGAGCAATCGAAGGGCCTCTCCAGGGTCCTCTTCGGCCAAGAGACGAGCCCTTTGACCTAGACAAAAGGCAAAACTCGGCGCGGCGTTCTCCCCACGTCGCTCTGCCAAGGTTAGGGCCTCTTCCAGGTAGCTTAGAAGAGTCCCTCGCACGCTCTCCGGCCCACCCAACAGGAGGCGAATCCCCCTCATTAGGTCATCGAGACGCTCCTCTGGGGGAAGCTCTTCAAATCTGTCATAAAGAGACAAGAGACGTTCAAGGCAGCCTCGCGCTTCCTCGATTTCCGAACTGCGGCGATAAGCTTCCACCAGAGACCTTAGGAGTTCTCGGATAGAGCTATGATCAGCAGAAAGATGAGCGTCTCCCAAAGCCAGAGCCTTGGTCAGGCAGGTTATTCCTTCGGCCATCTCCCCCCGACCTAACAGCAATTCCCCCAGCCTCTGGAGAGGATTGAGCAGAGTTACAGACCGCTCTCCTTGGAGAACTCGGCGCAATTCCAAACTCCGTCGAGTGGCCTCTTCAGCGGCATCCCAGGCTGAGCTTGCCACCGAAATCTTGGCCTTCTGTTCGAACATCTCGGCAACGAAGAGGTCCAGGTGTCCATTGGCCTCTACCGCCCAATGAATAGCTTGCTCGATCGCATCTTTGGGTGGAAGCCCTCCCAACAGAGAACTGTATTCTCCGGCCATGACGGCGTAAAATCTCGCCATGGAGATCTGTTCTTCCGGCTCGATGGGCTGTCGTTGAGCCAGAGATTGAGCGTATTTCACCAACTCCGGCGAGCGTGGGCCTTCGATTCCAACGCGCACAGCCGTCCAAAGTTCCGTCACCGACAGACGGCTCAGATCCCCCCTCAAGACGACCCTCTCTTGGACCATCCTCAAGGCCAATTCCGGCTGGCCTAACTCGGTTTCGGAAAGTACGTTGAGAGAAAACAGCAGGTCATACAACTCTCGACCGAGGTCGGCTTCCGAGTTCGGTATGGATGGTTCGACATCAAGAAACTCTCGAATCCTGGTGACCTGTCCCTGCTCGAGAGAGATCAACCCCAATCCGATCCGCGCTTGGGTACTTTCCCGGGACTGCGGTGGAGCCGAACGCAATAGCGAACGCCAAGCTTGTTCGGCTCGGTCCCACCTCCGCTGGCGTAAGTAAGCCTGAGCCAGGCAGATCACCACCCGGTTACGGAACTGTCGTTCATCCGAGGCGGTACCAAGTTGGCCGGTAAAGCGTTTCAAGCTCTCCAGGGACCGCTCCCAATAGGTGACCGCATCTGTCAAAGAGCGACGGTGTTCGTACAGAGTCCCTATCTGAAATAGAAGATCTACGGAGTCGGGAGAGTCGGCAACCAGATGTTCCTTAAAAGCCGAGATAGCAAGTTCATAGCATTCGGAAGCGGCCTCACGCTGACCTAGACCGCGTGCCAAATCGGCTATTCTGGCCAGTAGGGCTCCGTCGTCGTGCATACCGACGCCCAAATCGGCTAGGACTTCCTCGAGATGGAAATTGGCCTCCTCAGTTCGCTTCTCAGCTTCAGCCTCGCCGATAACGAGATGCGCCTCCACCCGAGCCCTGGGACCTAGGGATGTCATTCGGACCATTCTCTTAGCTTGCGCCAGGCGAGCAGCATGCTGATTGAGTTGACCATAACCCCGCAGCAGCGACAATTCATAGGCACTCTGGGATTCTTCGGGCAGTTCGGCTTTATCCAGGGAATTGAGGAGGCCTAAGGCATCTTCAGCCTCACCTAGACGAAGCTTGGCCTCAATCATCATCAATCGAAAGCGCGACTGCCGAGGACCTGGTTGCTCGGCTGCCCGAGCCACATACTTTAGGGCTTCCTGGTAACGCTTTTGGCTTTCCAAGACTTTTGAAAGCAACCCGAGGACCTCAACCGTGTCCTGCTCTCCACGCTCTCTGATAGTGAGCGCTTCTCGAAGATGTCGCTCGGCAGTGAGTTCATCTCCAGATCGCACTAGGGTCTCAGCGAAACTCTGCAAGACTTCTGCGGCCTCAAGACTCTCCGCACCATACTCTTGCCTCACGAGCTCTAATCGCTCTTCCAGGAGGACCTGAGCCGCCTCAAAATCGGTGAGTTTTAGATACAGACCGGTGAGTATCTCAAGGGCCTTTTCTCGCTCCTTGAGGTGAGCAGCACCACCTTGCCGGTGAAGCTGAAGCAGGCCCTTCCACGTTTCGCAGAGTTCAGGGACCCCGGCCTCCTCGACCTCAAGTTGAGCCAGTTCCGCTTGACGGATCTCTACCTTCAGAGCGAGGTCAAGGCTGGCTAATCCGAGCTTGCTGAGAGCTTCTTCCAGGTAAGGACGTCCAGCCTCGGGACGACGACACTTTTGGTGAACCTCAACTAGCGCCAGGAGTGTCCGCAAGCGTCTGGGATCATCTTGTTCGAAGGATTCAGCTTCTCCCAATGCACTCTTAAAGAGCTCCTCCGCCTTAGCGAAAGACCCCTTATTCAACTGGCCTCTACCAGCTTCGAAAAATGTATCCCAAAGGACCATAGTCGCTCTTTCCCTCTTTGCTAGGTCAAGCCTCCTAGCTTTCCACCCCTGAAACCTTCGCCAACTTTCAGGGCCCTATTTGCGCATTTCCCTTTGCCGAACGATAGTTTGCTCCAGTCGAACAAGTTTTCTTTGAGCGAGAGCCAGTTCAGCCTCGAGCTCTGCCACACGCTCTGCTGCTGCCGGCCCATCTTCCAGGGTACCGGCTCGAGAACTTCTGGCAGACTCTTGCTCCTGCAGGCGCTCAAGCTCGGATTCGAGTTCCTCGATTCTCTTATCCCTTTGGTGGATCGCCGTTTCAATCTTCTGCTCGGAAACTTGGGTGCTCTCCAGTTCTCCTATGCGGCTCCTCAGTTTCACCAGCTCTGCTTGAAGCTGTTCATTCGCTTGCCTGAGTTCGGCGGAACCTGGACCGGAATCTCCTGACTTCTTCTGACGCAATTCGCGCTCGATTTGGGCCCGAGCTTCCTCGGCCTCAAGGAGAGCATCAGCAATGACTTGAAATTCCGAGTCCTTGTCGTCCAAAGCAGCTCGAAGGTCCTCGAGTTGGTGAGCCAGGTCAGCCACCTTGACCTGACTTTCCCTGTAGGCTGTTTGTGCATCACGCTGGGCAACCTGAGCTTCCTCTACCTGAGCTTGCAAGCGGACGATCGCAGCTTCCAACTCGCGCTCTCTTTCGCTGTCAAGCCCGTTGGAGGATGCCTCACCATCGGACCCGGAACTGCGGGTTCCGAGGTTCTTGAGACGAGAAACCTCCCCATTGAGATGCTCGATGTGCTGCTCTTTCTCCTGAAGCACCCTTTCATATCTGGCCGCCTTGCTCAACGCAACCGTCTGAGCGGCTGAAAGCTCTCCGGTTTCGGCCATGAGTTCTTCCATCTGCTCTTGCAAGTCCAGCAACTGAGCTTCGAGTTCCTCAACTTGGTGGGAGTTCGATTCTGGTGCGGGTGCTTGCGCTTCCTTTTGCGCAAGCTCAGCGCGAGCCGCTAAAAGACTCTCGTTTGAAAGCTTCAACTCGGCTTCGAACTCTTGGAGTCTAGCTTCTCGAAGCCTAATCTCGCTTTCAAGTCGATCCAACTCAGCTAGGAATCGACGCTCGACCAGACTTCGCTCGAGATCTTTGTCTCGCTCAAGCTTGCGCAGGCTTTCCCTAAGATGCTCTCTCTCTTCTTCGGCGGTAGACAAGACTTGAGACTGACCGGTTTTCAAGGCTTCCAACTCGTTGCGGACACTCTGAATGTCTTGTTGCTTGGATTCGAGCTCAGCCTCGAGCTTTGTCACCCGGCCGATGCGGCGGGACAATTCCTCTTCAAGATTGGCAGCTTTCAGTTCGGCGGTTTCCGCCCGGTCTAGTGCACTGGCTAGGCCACTCTCGAGATCTTCGAGTTCTCCTTGACGATTGTTCAGGCTCTCTCGAAAACCGGCCTCCCTTTCCTCGGCCTCGGCCAATGCCAGGGTGAGGCGCTCCTCCAGGTCTTGAGTTCGCTCCAACTCTTGACGTAGATCGTCGAGGTCGGCTTCACGCTCCAAGACCAAGTCGCCCACGTCTTTGGCTTCTTGACGAGCGTCCTCGAGCGACTCTTCCAAACTCTTGATTCGATCGCGAGCCTCTTTGAGCTCCTGAGCCAAGTTCTCTTCGACGCTGCGGTCTTCGTAGGCTTCCGAGAGGTTCTCCAGCTCCTTCTCCAGGTAAGCGGCCTGTTCGAGGCTGCCTTCAAGCTCAAGCTCAAGGGCTTCAGCTCTGCCTTCGGCATCCTCCAATTTACCCGATAGAGAGGCGACCTCGCTCTGCAGATTCTCAACCTGCTGCTGCCGAGCCAGCAATTCGTCATGCAGGCTCTGCTGCTGCAGGCCCGACATCTCGGTTGACTGATGGAGCTTGGAAAGCTCTGCTTCCAACTCATCCACTTCAGCTTGCAGCGAAGAGTTCGCTTCCTCCAAGCGGCCGATCTCCACTTGGGCTCTCGCTCGCTCATCCTGGACAACGCCCAACTCTGTCAACTGTCGGCGAAGCTCTTCCAGCTCAACCTCAAGCTCTAGACGCCGCTCACCTTCGGCCTCGAGCATTTGGCGGAATTCTTCCAGGCGCTCTTCTTTTTCGGAAAGCTCTTCACTGAGCTGATTGGTCGTGCGCCCTTGGGAGGCTTCAAGCGCCTGGAACTTGGCAATTTGACTCTTTGCTTCGCGCAGAGAGACAGTCAGGGCTTCTAGTTGCTCCCTCTCTCTCTTGCTGTTGCCCTTTGAGGCTTCAAGCTCCGACTCAGCCCGCTCCAACTGCGACTGACGCTCGAAGAGCTGGTCTTGGAGTTCGCGAATCTTCAGCAGGCTGTCTTTCCGAGCTGTCTGAAGGGCTTCTAGGCGTTTCTTGGCGGCTCCAATTGTAGCCGAAGCCGTGCCCAGCTTTTCCTGGAGCTCGGCCACCTCTGCTCGGGACTCTTCAAGTTGTCGCTCCAGAGTCTCCGACTTGAGCTCATACGTTCGGGCGGTTTCCTGCAGCTTGCCTGCTTGCTGACCCTCGGTCTCCCATCGTGCCTTGAGTTGTTCCAACTGGGTCGTCAACAGTTGTCGGGCTTGAGAACTGGCCTTAAGTTCGCGCTCCAACTCGCGAACCTTACCTGGTTGTTCTTCAACTCGACCTCCATCAGGTTGTCGGCGCTCAAGCTCGGATAGGCGGGCCTCACGATCATCAAGGGTTTCCTGGAGATCCGAAATCTTCCGCTCACTGCCGTTTAAAGCATCTTCTAGTTCGCGAATCCGAAAATCCCTGGTCGACAGTTCGGTCACCGATTCGCTGAGCTGAACTCTCAACTTCTGCAGTTCATCACCGAGCGAGTCGCTCTGCTCGGTGGACTGATCTACGCGGTCTCGGCTAGAACGCAGCTCCTCTTCGAGTTCCACGATCCGCTTCTTGGCTAAGTGGAGCTTAGAAGCCGCCTCGCCCAAGGTCTTCTCGAGCTTGTTGATGCGCTGCAGCCGCACTGAGAGTTCCTGTTGTAGATGGGCCAGGCGGACATCATCCTTGGCCGTCCTGCCTGTCTCTTCGGCCAGTTTACTAGTCAGGTCATGAAGCTGCTTTTCCTGGTCAGCGAGACGTTTGGTCAACTCGCTTTTCTCAGCCAGAGCGCTCTCGAGACGCTGCCTCAACGCCTTCAGGTCTTGACCGCTCTCCTGTTGCTCGGCCAAGCGAATAGTCAGTTCCTGATTCTCTTCCTCCTTGCGCTCAAGCAGGCTCTCCAGTTCGACCAGCAGAACCTCGCGACTCTTGAGCTCCGAGGAAAGCTGAGCTTGCTCCTCGGCTTTTGCCTTCATCTCGGCCTCAAGTCGGGCAACCTCACCCCGAGCCCGGGCGAGTTCTAGTTGAAGCTCCTCCTCACCCTCGAGTCCTCCCACTTGATGGGCCAACTGGGTTCTGAGGTTGGCCTCTTCAGCCACCACCCTGTCAAGTTGGCGCTGGCGTTCAGCCAACTGCATCTCAAGCTCTTCAATTCTGCCCTTAAACTTCTGGTTCTCGGATCGAGCCTCCATGAGTTTGGTCTGACTGGAAGCCAAACGGGCCACTTCTTGCTTGAGGCGCGCCATCAGTCCGCCTCGGGTGGTCAGCTCATCTTCTAGTTCTCGACAGCGCTCTACCAGATGATCTCGAGACGACTCCAGGTCCGCGATTCGATACTTTGCGCTCTGCAACTTGGCGGCAGCAGCGCCCAGATTGGATTCCAACTTAGCGATCTTTTCCAGTCTGGTTTCAAGCTGTTCCCGAAGATTCGTCACCTGCAGTTCGGCTGTTTCGGCAGCATCGTGGGCCGCGGTCAACTCCTCTTCAAATTCGTGAGCCCGCCGACGCCAATCCTGAGCTTCCTCCTGAGCGCTTCGAAGCTCTCTGCTGGTCTGCTCCAAACGCTCTTCAAGCGAGAGCACTCGAGCCTCGAACTCAGCCATCTGAAGTCGAATGGATTCGCTCTTTTGAGCCTCCATGAAGGTGCCGCGCATCTCCGACTCGAGCTCTTCGATGCGCAGATTTCGACGCTCCAATTTGTCTTCCAGGCGAGTGATGCTTCCCTGACTCTGAGAAAGAGCGTCTTGAACTTGACGCTCGGACATGGTCCGTTCGTGCAGCTCCGTCCGAAGTTGCTCCAACAGTTCTTCTAGGCGCGCCTTCTCCTCTTGATCCTTGAGAATCCGCTCCTCAAGCAGATGCATGCGCTCTTTGGCGCTTTTGAGCTTCGCACCAGCGGCGCCCAGTGTGGCCTCAAGCTTGGTCAAACGTTGGACCTTGACGCCGAGTTGCTCCTTCAGGTTGTCGCGCTGCATGGCCAGAGCCAAGCGCGCTTCCTCGGTCTCGCCAAGTTTGTCTTCCAGAGACTGGCTTCTATCTTGCTCATCTTTGAGCCGTGCGGCCAGGGCCTCGCGTTCGGAAATTAGGCGCTCCAGCTCGTCTTGAAGTCTGGCGACCTCGGTCTCAAGGTCGGTCAGGGAGCCGAGTTCCAGCTGCACTTCTTCGAGCTCGGCTCCACGACTGTTGAGCTGAGCCTTCAGCTCTGCTATCTCAGCATCTCTCGAAGCCAGTCGACTTTGCAGATCGCCAACCGAGGATTCCTTGTTTCCTAGGAGCGACTCGGTTTCGGTAGAACGCCTTCGGAGATCGCTGAGTTCGGTTTCCAGTTTGAATCGCTGATCAGCAAGTCGGTGGTTCTCAAGGGAGAGTTCACTGAGCCGATTCTCCAGCTTTCTCACTGATGCCTGGACTCCTCGAAGCTCGCTTTCCAATTCACTGCTGCGGTGAGTTTGACCCGAAAGCTGCTGCTCGAGATTGGCGATGTGAACCCGAGCTTTTTGTATCTTCCCCGAAGCCTCCCCTAAAGCGGCCTCGAGTTTCAAGAGTTTGCCGACTCTGAGGGAGAGCTCTTCTTTGAGATTGTCGGCCTGAAGAGTCGAGGTCTCAGCGGTGTGCTGGGCGACTTCGAGGGCCTTCTCCAAGTGCTCGTTCTCGGCCAGAGTGGAACTCAATTTTTCTTGAACTTCTCTTAGGCGCTCCTGAAACTTGTCGAATTCGAACTTCGATTCGAGTTCAACGTCGCCTAGGCGTCCCAACTCTTTGGCGACCTTCTCGAGTTCGGCATCGCGCTCTTCGAGCATCGCTTGGAGGTCCGCATTCCTCCTGGCTGCCTCCTCCACTCGAACTTGCAGCAGGTGCCGCTCCTTCTCGATGACTTCCGCTTTAGAATTGGCCTCCTGACGCTCCGCGATCAAGCGACCCAAGCGGCGACCTTGATTCTCGACTTCTTCGGCCAATTCTCGATTGCGGGCGGTGACCGTTTCAATCTGGTTCTCGGATTGCAAGATCTGTCGTTTGGCCACTTTCAACTTGGCCACGGCGTTACCCAGATTGGTTTCCAGCTTCTTTAAGCGCCCCAAACGAGCGGACAACTCTTGCTGCAGGTTGTCCACCTTCAATTGGGTGGTCTGACTGAAGTCTACCGCTTCATTCAGTTGTTCCTCGAGGCGTCCAACCCGACCGCGCTCTGCAGCCAGCTCGGCCCGGAGACGACTCTCGGTTTCTCGAGCTGCCTCCAGAGCGATCTCGCCCTCGGAAGCCAAGAGTTCAAATTCAGCCAGACGCTCGATCTCAGCCTCGAAGGATTGCAGCTCGAGCTGTTGCTGCTTTACTAGGTCTTGAAGTTGCTCGCCAATCTGCGCCTGAGCGGTCAACTTCTCTTCTAAAGTCAGGACTGTCGCTTGATATGATCCAAGTTCGTCTTCGCCGAGCGATCGCTCTTGTCGAGCTTTCACCAACTCCAATTCAACTTTGACTCGCTTGGAGTTCTCCTCTTCGACCCTAGCCTCAAGCTCAGAGAGGCGGAGATTCTTTTCCACCAACTCGGTAGTGAGTATCTGGGAATGCTCCAGAGTTTCTTCGAGTTGATGGCGGGCTTCGGCCAATTCAGTTTGCTGTTCCAAGAAGGAGGACTTCAGGTTGTCATATCGCTCACCAGCTTTCTTGAGCTTGCCCCGAGCCTCTTCCACCGCTCCTTTATAGCGACTCAGGTTCTCTCGGGCCTCCTTGAGTTCGCGCCGCTCAACCTCACCGAGACTAGCCACTTCGAGACGCTCACCCTCAAGCTGGTCGACAGTTTCTTGCAGGAGGGTCAGTTCAGACTCTAAGGTTTCTACCATAGAGGCCGACTGCTCAAGTTCAGCTTGGCTGTCTTGAAGTCGATGTCTGAGGTCGGCCAACTCCTCATCCCGCCGCAGCAGCAGAGTCTCGGAAGCTACTGCTTTTCGCTCTTCGTCTTCGGCCTTCCGACGAAAACGCTCCAGATCATCCTGGGCCTGCTTGAGCAACTCATTGAGGGAGCTTTCCCGCTGAGACAGCGAACCTCTGAGGCCTTCGATCTGTTGCCTCAAAGCCGCCAACTCGGCCTCTTTGCCAACCAGGGTGTTCTCGAGCTCTCCCAGCCTCATCAACTCTGAAGCTAGGTCCTCGACCTCTTGCTCCCGGGCCGCCAGTTGGCCTTGCAACTCTTGGCACTGCAATCGGCTTTCCGCCAGTCGCGACTGGAGTTCCTCTACCAGTTCACCTTTCTGCTCTACACCTTGTGCAGAGCGCGCCAGGCGACCTTCGAGGTCCTGCAGTTGTTCGGTGCGAGTCTTCAAATCCTCCTGAACTTTGGCCTTGCCCGCCAAGGCCTTCTTCAGCTCTGCTTCCAATTGCTCGATCCGCAGGCGCGCAGACTTGAGCTTTCCGGCAGCAGTAGACACGGCTCCCTCAAGAGTGGCTACCCGCTCTTGAGAATGACTCAACTGCCCGCCTTGCTGGTTGTAATGTCCCAGCAGGTCCTCGAGCTCCGCTTCGGCCCGTGACGCCCGCACTTCAAGGTCATGAAGTTTATCTCGAAGTGGCCTCAGCTCTTCCAGCTCATCCTCGAGAACGGTCACGGTGTCCCCCAAATGGGACAACTCCAGTTCGCGCTCTTCGAGCATGTTGGTCAGCTCAGACATTGCCGACTCGAAATCATCACGTTCGATCCTCAGGCCTTGAAGCTCTAGCTCCACAGTCTCTCGAACTTCACGCTCTACGATCAGGCCCTGCTCGAGCTCGACGTTCCGCGATTGTAACTGGTCGAGATGCTCCTGCAGTCCCAGCAATTGCAGTCGAGCCTCGGCGAGGTCCTCATCGCGCTCGGCCAAGGAGCGATGCACTTCATGCAACTCCAGGCGCTGTTCTTCGAGCATCTTCTGGCGCGAAACCAAGGTGCTGCGCAACGAAGTGTACTTCTCGGCAGTGCTGGTTAGGCGCTGTTTGGCCTCTCTGAATGCGGTTTCCAAGGCATCCACTCGAGCACGGCTCTCTCGATTGGAGCGCTCCAGCCCCTGGGCTCTCTCCCTAGCCTGAGCCGTTTCGTCGAGAGCGGCCTGCTTCTCGAGCTGACTCTTTTCCAGCTCTTGGGTGAGTTCCAGATTCCTCTGTTCAGCCAGCTCCAGTCCCTCAAGAAGCGCTGAGTATTCGAGTTCTTTCCCTTCGTTGAGTTCGACAAGTTCGCCCAACTCCACACCGAGAGCCTCCTCCCGCTCTCGGGCTTGGAGCAACTCCGACTCGAGAGCTTCCGAGCGATCCGTGAGTTTTTCGTAATCCGACTGCAACGTCTCATATTGGGACCGAAGCAAAGAAAGCTCCGAATCCACCTGGCTGTGCTCAAGATGCACCGCTGACAACTCGTCGGAAAGCTCCTGGATCTCTTCCTCTCGATGGCTCAGCTCTTGAGCCAGCGCCTCTTTCTCCTCTAAGAGGGCCTTCAGGTCTTCCTGCCGGTGTTCGAGCTGCTGTTCACTGCTCTGTATCCGCTGGTTTGCATCCTCCAGGGAGCTTCGCAGAGATGCAATTTGAGTTTCAAAAGCGACCTTCTGCTTTTCCAGCCCATCAGCTCGACGTTCGGCTTTTTGGCTTCGCTCCAGCGTCGAAACCAGCTGCTCCTTGAGAGCCAAGGCCTTTTCCTTGTGATCTTTGAGGGCGTCTCGAACCTGATCGTAACGAGCCTTCAGAGCCTCGAGTGTCTTTTGGGTCTTAACCTGCTGTGCGGCAAGCCTTTGGGCCTGCTGGGTTTGAGCGGCGATTTCAGCCTCTCGCTCCTCCAGCAACAGCAATCCTTCCTCGTACTCAGTGACCGCTGAATCTCTAGCATCTTGAGTCAAGGCTAACTCTTCGGAAATCTCCTCGATCTTGTGGCCTTGTTCTTCGAACCGAGCTTGCAGATTCTCGAGTTCCCTGGCACTTTGCAAACTTTCGGCACTGACTTCGTCTAAGGCTTCCTCGAGCTCCGACTGGCGCGACTTCTCCTGCTCGAGGGCCTCCTCGAGTTCGGTTACCCGACTCTCCAGCTGCTGACTGGTCTCTCTCCAGCGAGCAGCCAGTTTCTCCTGAGCCTCCGACTTGGCCACGGCACCCATGAGGTGTTCCTTAAGCTCAAGAGCCTTGTTCTTGTGCGCGGTCAAAGCGTCGCGCATTTGCTGATGTCGCTCTTTAACAGTGTTCAAGGCCTCGACGAGTTTGGCTCGGTCGGCCTCGAGGCTCTCAACCCTCTTGGTTTGCTTTTGGAGATCGGCCTTGAGTGCCGCGATATCTCCCTCGGATTCCGCGATAGACGAGAAGCGTTCCTCGGACAGAGTCAAGGCCTCTTCTAACTCTTCGGTTTCTCGATTCTTCTCCTTAAGCTGCTCCTCGAGACCATGGAGAGCCACCCGCAGTTGTTCGACCAACTCATCCTGTTCCGAGACCTGCAAACGAAGAGTTTCGACTTCATCCGCCTTGAGCTGCAGAGCGGTTTGAGCATCTTCGAGATAGACCGCCAACTCATCGAGCTCTTCCTGACGCTCCAGGGAAGCCTGCTGCGACTCCTGAACTCGAGACAATTCGTCCTTGGTTTGAGCCAACACCGATTCGGCAGCCAACAATTCAAGGCTCTTATCGGCCAATTCTTGCTGAGCCTTATGGCTTTGGGCGGTCACCTCTTCGAGATTGGCCGACAACTCGAGGATTTGGACCTCTAGCAGTTCAATCTTCGTTCGCTCTTCCTGCAGAGCCTCGAGGTCGACGGCGGACGCCTCGGCTTCCATCTCCTCCAAGCGCTGAAGAGATTGAGCCATGCCCTCTTGAAGTTGCTCGATTTGAGCTTCTTTAGCGGTCAACTCCAGCTCGAGCGCCATGGTCGCTTCAGACACTGCCAGAGCGAGATTCTCGTCTTTCTCAAGAAGCTGACGGTCGAGTTCCTGAACCTTGGCTTCCTGCTCTTCAAGAAGATTCTCGAGATCGGCTATCAGCTCGGTGGACGTTTCGAGGCGCTCTTCGAGCTCCTGAATCTGACTCCTAAGCTCTTCTTTCTCCAGCTCATTCTCGGCTGCAGAAGCCAGCTCCGAGGCTCTTTCTTGCTCTTGGAGCAGGAGGTCCTGCAACTCTTCGATGCGAGTCTGGGCTTCGTCGAGCTCCAGGGTGAGCTGTTCGACCTCTCCGGTTCCTCCGGCTGCCTCGAGGGCTTCATCGAGGGCCTCTTCCAGGCTCTGCATTCTCTGAACGTCAAGAAGCCGAGCCTCCTCGAGTTCGGCCTGGGCCACCTTGGCAGCCTCGAGTTCCGCCTGCAATACCTCCAAGTTCTCAGGTAGAGCAGAGCCCTCGGCAGAACGGCGCTTCAGAACAATGATCTGCTTGCGCTGAGCCTTGTAGGTCTCTTCAAGTTTTGCCACTCGAGCCTTCAGCTTCTTAACGTGCAACTGAGACTTCTTATAGGCCGCCATCACCTCGGCAGCTTTGCTCGAGTGCTTACTTCCGGTTTTCTGCGGGTCTGACAAATTCTCACCACACCGAGAAGGAGTAGCCGGAGAACGTTTCAAGCTCTCTTGGTCGGTCGACCGTGGCCGATATCCTGTGCGATCGGTAACTCCTTTTCACTGTTCTCCGAAACCTGAATATCACGTTCCATCTACCCCAGGGACAGCCCGAACCCTAAGAAAGGAACGGACGCCCCTACAACGAGGCGAAAATTGAATTTCCATCAACATGTGGGAGTTCCCCCTGGTAGAAGGAAGAACTGTGAAAACAGTAAGGCAGAAACCTGCAGGAAAGCGAAAGTGCTTCTTACAGGTCCTGCCTTTGAATGAGGGAGAGAATCAGACGTCCTAGCCGTTAGCCTTCTCGTAGTTCTTGCCGACCGCGTCCCAGTCTACCACGTTCCAGAAAGCCGAAACGTAGTCGGGACGGCGATTCTGGTAGTGCAGGTAATAGGCGTGCTCCCAAACATCGAGACCCATAATGGGAGTGTGTCCTTCCATATAGGGGCTATCTTGGTTTGGGGTCGACTCGACGTGCAGCTCTCCTCCCGGCTTCAGGCACAGCCAAGCCCAACCACTGCCGAATCGGGTGGCAGCGGCCTGGGCGAACTTTTCCTTAAAGGCATCGAAGCTTCCAAATGCCTTATTGATGGACTCAGCGAGGGCACCCGAAGGCTGCCCCCCGCCATTGGGACTTAAGTGCGCAAAAAACAAGGAGTGATTGGCGTGTCCGCCACCGTTGTTGCGCACCGCAGTGCGGATGGATTCGGGAACGCTGTCGAGCTCTCGAAGCAGATCCTCTAGAGATTTGGCAGCCAAATCCTCATGTCCCTCCAAGGCAGCGTTCAGGTTGTTGACGTATCCTTGGTGATGCTTTCCGTGGTGGATCTCCATGGTCCGCGCATCGATGTGAGGCTCTAGAGCGTCTTTGGCGTAGGACAGTTCGGGCAATACGTGTTTTGTTTGAGTAGCCATTGTTTCTCCTTTGAAAGTTTACTGATACTTGGGCGGTCCGCCAGACCTTCCCCCATCTCTCGATCAAAACGGTTCCGTGGCGGACCGGGCATTCCCCTTCGCGGACACCAGCGGGCTTACCCCCTAAGTGATGTTAGACGCCGTTCCACTCAATGAATCGCCTCGAAGCACACCTCTCGCTGCGTTGCTTCTCATTCAAGTATGATAGAAACCTAGTCGCTCGGAGCGCCTTGCGACACCCACCTCCGGCAGGTACTCGGCACTTCAAGACGATTCATTCTTGACTGGAACCACGCCCAGCACCACTAAGCAGGCGCTCCTGAACCCTGTAGGGCAACTCAACCTGACCCTTGGAGGAAAGCTCCTCGGTGGTCTGCTCAACTTTTTCACTCAGGTCAGGGATGGTCAACACGAAGCGACTTCCCTCACCAACCTGGCTGAAGGCTTCCAAACTGCCACCTAAAGCGGTGGCCAAACGCCGCGACAAGGACAGACCCAACCCGGTCCCTCCAAACTGTCGAGCGATGGACTCTTCAGCCTGAACGAATGGCTCGAAGACCCGCTCGAGTTGCTCGGCGGTCATCCCTATTCCACTGTCGACTACCTCGAAGATGGCCAAGTCGCTCCCTTGGGCACTGACAGCCTTGATAAGTTCGAAGCGTATTGCCACCCTTCCATCCTTAGTGAACTTGCAAGCGTTCGCCACCAAATTATAGAGACACTGCCGCAACTTCGTGGGGTCACTACAGAAAAGCTCCTCATCAGACTCGTCCCCAACCCCACTGGCCTTTACCACCTCGAGAATGTTGCCGTTCTTCTTGGCCTCGTTCTCCATGGTTGAAACCAACTCTTTAACTAGCAGAGCTAGGGGAAATGCATCTCGCTCTAAAGGGATGTGACCTGCTTCCATTCTCGAAAACTCTAAGAGCTCATTGATCAACCTGAGCAAATGCTTGCCCGAAGACTTTATTCGCAAGAGATCGGCGGTCAATTCCGCCGAGGAGATAGCGTCGACGTCCTCTGCCAGCATGTCAGCGTAGCCAATGACCGCGTTCAGCGGAGTGCGAAGCTCGTGGCTCATATTGGCTACGAAGACGCCTTTCGCCCGATTAGCCTCCAAGGCTCGGTCTCGAGCCCTGGACAATTGCTCGTTGGTCCGACTGAGCCGCTCCAGAGTCCGATCCTTAAACTCCTCGTAGAAAAACGCCGTAGTGGTTAGATGAACAAGGAGACACAGAAAGGTTAAAGTAAAGATCACCAGGGTGCCTTTTTGTCCCACCCATGGCCCTTGGGGAAATACCGACAGGGTCCAGGCGCTCAACACGATCACTTCAGCTCCAACCAGCACGGTCCAAGCCAGGCCTGAATTCTTATTGCAAATCGCGATGGCTAGAACCGGAAGATAGAGAACCAAGGCCAAAGACGGCCCGTAGCCGCCATCGAGAAAATAAGCGATGGCGTGAAGCAGAAACCAAATCTGGAGCAAGAACACGTTCCCGGCCATGCTCACCGAACCCGTTTGCCTCAAGACCGGGATAACTAGCAAGCCCACACCCCAGGCCCCGGCCAAGGCCACTGCAAGCATGCGCTCCTCAAGTGGACCCACGAAAATGATCAGCGTAAGCAAATTGAAGGTGGCTACCGCTAGGTAAGAGGCGACAAGAATACGGGCCCGACGATAATAGTCAACCCCATCTCTCCGCAAATTCTGTGGAAGAAGTCGATCCAAACCAAGATTCCTAAGATTGGGCCATCGATTCCTTGCGGTTCTCTCGAAGCAATTCTTCAGCCGCCTCTGCGGTGATTGGCTTGGAAAAATAGTAGCCCTGACCGTAGAGGCAGTCCAAAGCCTGAAGAGTGTGGAGCTGGGCGCTGGTTTCGATCCCTTCGGCCACCGTCTGAAAGCTCAAGTTCTGAGCCAAATTCACAATGGTTCTAACAATGGCTTCGTGCTCTCCCAGGGAGTCCATTCGACTGACGAAGGAGCGGTCTATCTTGAGCGTGTCCAAAGGAAACCTGTGGAGGTAGGAAAGCGAGGAATATCCCGTGCCAAAATCATCGAGACCAAGTTTGACCCTACGCTTCTTCAATTGGTGAAAGATCTCTGCAGCGGTCTCTTGGTTGTCCATGAGAGCGCTCTCAGTAATCTCCAATTTCAGATCGCTGGGTTCGAGACCCGTCTCCTCAAGAACCCGATCTATCTCGTGCAAGATATCATGGAAGGCGAATTGCTTGGCCGAAAGATTCACCGAGATAGTCAGAGGTCCATAGAGTTGCTGCCAAGCCTTGGTCTGATGACAAGCCTGCTTGAGAACAAATTTGTCTATGGGCAGAATCAAACCCGTTTCTTCGGCCACAGAAACGAACTCATCCGGGGGAATTTGTCCTTTCTCCGGATGCTTCCAACGCACCAGGGCCTCAAAACCACTAATTTTTTCACTGGCGAGATCTACAATGGCTTGGTAATAGACTTCAAATTCCTGGCGCTCTACCGCACGTCGGAGATCGGTCTCCAGTTGTAGGCGGCGTGAGCTTTGAGTATGCATGGCGCGATCGAACATTTCGTGTCGGGCTTTGCCTAGGGCTTTGGCCCGATTCATGGCCGTGTCGGAGTCTCGAACGACGTCGTTGGGCACTTCGTAGCCGGTGGCTGAAAGAGCGATCCCTATGGACACTGAGGAGAACACTTCGTGACCGTCAAGAAGAAACGGACTCTGCAGGGATTCTTGGATGCGTTCAGCCACTCGGGTCGCGTCGCTAACGTCCTTAATGTCGTCGAGAAGAATGGTGAACTCGTCTCCTCCAAATCGTGCGACTGTGTCGCCATCGCGAACACAGGTATGCAATCGCTTAGACAGGCCGATGAGGAGTTGATCACCGATATGGTGACCGAGCGAATCATTGACGATCTTGAATCGATCCAGGTCCAACAGCAAGACGGCAAATTCGTAACCCTTATACCTCTTGAAGCGCCGAATGGCGTGAGCCAATCGATCGATAAACAAGATTCGGTTGGGTAACCCAGTCAAGGGGTCGTACACCTTACGATTGGTGATATCGGTCTGGGAACCCGCCATTCGGTAGACATTGCCGAGATGGTCGCGCACCGCCATACCCCGAGCCAAGGCCCATCGGTAGGAGCCATCTTGATGAAGAATTCGATGCTCACTTTCAAAGTGGCTGGTCCCATCCTTGAGGTGTCGCTCAAGCTTATCCTTGACCAGCCGAAGATCATCGGGATGAACCCTGCCGAACCACTCCTCGGGAGTCGGCAGCACTTTCTCTTGCTCCCCGATGCCCAACATGTCTTTCCAGCGGGCAGAATAGTACATATGGTCCGTTCGCAAGTCCCAATCCCACAAGCCGTCGTTAGCTCCGGCCAAAGCTAAGGCATACCGCTCTTCACTCTCTTTCAGGGCCAATTTGACTTGTCGGTGACTGAGATGAGTTTGAATTCTGGCGAGCGCCACCGGAAAATCCACTGGCTTGGTAATGTAATCGTTCGCCCCCAGTTGAAGCGCTTCAACGATCCCCTCGCTGTCATCTTTTGCGCTAACCATGATTACGGGGAGCTCGCTGGCGGCAAAGTCCTCTCTAATCTTCTTGAGCACTTCAATGCCATCCAATTGAGGAAGCATGATATCGAGGAGCACCATGTCAAAATGCTGACGTTCCAGCTGCCGGAGCGCGTCGGCACCATCTTCTGCGGTGCTGACGAGGTAACCCCGTCGCTCAAGTCGACGACCCAGGAGATCTCGATTGATCTCCTCATCATCGACAACCAAAAGATGACCTTTCGGCTCCTCAAACTCGTCGTTGTGTCCTTGGACCAAGAGTGGGTTCCTTATTAGCCTAGTTGAATCTGACGCTACTGCTCACGAGCGACCCACCCCCAGGTCCTCAGTAATTCGCCCAAACGGGTTTTCCGGCCTGCCTAGAAATCTCTTGCTGCGAGAAAGAATTCTGCGCTGCGCAGGGAAACCATGCAAAAGCCGCAACGAAAGTTGCGCCGCAGGCTACAGGAGAAACCGTTATTTCCAAAGTTCAAGGCAACCTCAAAGGGCTGAAGCCCAGTCAACTTAAGGCTTTAGAAAGGCTGGTTCAACGACGAGTCCGCCCCGAAGAGGTGGTCTCGGCAGAACTGGCCCGTCGGATGACCGAGATATCCCGAGAATTGAATCGACAGATCGGCTTGCTGCTAGATCGCTCGGGCAAGATCCGAGATCTCATTGTCGGCGACGCAAAGAGCCTGGAGATCTCCGACTTTGGACGATTTCGTGCTGGTGAGAGCCGCTTCCGCGGCCTGAGGTACGTTCACACTCACTTAGCTGGAGAGCCCATCACCAACGACGACCTCACGGACTTGGCCCTCCTGAGATTCGACTTGGTCGCTGTTTTGGAAACCACCTCCGATGGGCTGCCTGGGACAATTCAGATCGCCCACCTGCAGCCGGAACTAGACCGTGACCCCCCTTGGCTCGTAGATGAGCCGATCTCTTTTCATCGCTTCAGCAAGAACTTCTCTGAGTTCATCAAGGCTCTCGAAGCCGAATACCAGCAATCTCTGCGCCGTTCAGGTGGCCGTAAGGTCGGCAAAGGTCAGCGGCGGGCGCTCCTAGTGGGAGTCACCACGGGACGACTGGAAGAACTTGATTCTTCTATGACCGAACTCAAGGAGTTGGCCAACTCAGCCTTTATTGAGGTGGTCGACGAAATCAAGCAGAGACGCCGAAAGATCGATGCCCGCTTCGTAGTCGGAAGCGGAAAAATGAAAGAACTGTATATCTTGTGCATGCAAAAGGGCATCGACTTGATGATCTTTGACGGAGAACTCAGTGGCTCTCAGGTTCGAGCGATCTCAGACTTTGGCGAGCTCGAAGTCTGGGACCGAACCCAGTTGATACTGGGTATCTTTTCTGAGCGAGCCAGAAGTCGAGGTGGCAAGCTTCAAGTTGAACTGGCGATGTTGAAATACACGCTCCCGAGGCTCGTCATGAAGGACGACTTTTTGAGTCGCCTGGCCGGAGGGATCGGGGCCAAGGGCCCGGGTGAAACCAAAGTTGACGTCCTGAAACGGAGACTGCGCGACCGAATCACCAAGCTCGAACGAGAGCTTGAGGAACTGTCTAAGCAGAGACGAGTCCGCAGGGAGCATCGGCAACGCTCGGGACTGCCCATCGTCTCTCTGGTGGGCTACACCAATGCTGGAAAATCTACTTTGCTGAACACTCTGACCGGCAGTGACATCCTAGCCGAAGATCGACTTTTCGCCACCTTGGACCCTACCTCGCGCCGCCTTTATCTCGGTCCGGACGAGATGGCCATCCTCACCGACACTGTGGGTTTCATTCGGGAATTGCCCGAAGACTTGGCCCGAGCTTTTCGAGCAACCTTGGAGGAACTCGAGGAAGCGGACTTACTGCTTCACATAGTGGACGCTTCGAATCCTGAATTCCCAGAACAAATATTGTCGGTAGAAGATATTCTGAGCGACTTGGCCCTCGACAACATCCCCATACTGGTTCTCCTCAATAAGGCAGACCTCCTAAGCGAAGAAGAACGCCTAGAGATCGCTGAACGCTATCCGTATCCGTTCATCTCGGCCTTGGATCAAGAGTCCATTGCTTCGGTCCGTGAGATCATAAGAGGGAAGATCCCCACCACTGTCTGAGGAAAACTCAAGTCATAGTGACCCTGTCCTGGAGGCTTTTATGAAGGGGCAAGTTCCTCGATTTCGAAGAACCTGTCCACGATGAGCTGGAGTTCAGGATTACAGTTTCGAGTTATCGACGGTCAACGCGAAAAGGACCGAGTCATTCGCCTAGACGGAAAAGAACTCCGACTCGGACGTGCCCAAAAGGGGCAGCGGCCGGGAATTGGAGAGATTCTCTTCCGTGAGCCCACCGTTTCCCGGGTGCACGTCAGCTTATCCTGGAAAGAGCGCAAGGGGGGATTTCAGCTCACCCACAAGAGCGGCACCAATCCCACCTTAGTGAACGGGAAACCAGTAAAAAAGGTTATGCTTTGTCCCGGTGACAAGGTCCAAATGGGTCTCTTGGTCCTTGAGCTTGAACCCTCTCCAGCCGGTCCCAGCAAGGAGACTGTTGGAGGAAGCTTCGAAGGTCGAGGCCGATCTTCCATGACCGAGCCTATTCTGCAGGCCCTAAGCAAGGTGGAACGAGAGAACGAAGAAGAGCGGCGACGTGAGCGGGCTGAGCGCGAAAAGAAAAAGCGGCAGCGAGAGATGATGGCTTCCCCCGACGAGCATCCCAGTCGGGAACCCATGCAGAGCGCTCGAAGCGCTCGGCTCAACGAGGCCCTGAACGAAGCTGGCTTTAGTCCTCGGCGACATGACCCCATCCCTGAGCGACCCAAAGACCGAAACATTCCCACCTTTGGATGGCGTCCTCCAGAGGAACGGGAGCCCCAGCCCCCCACCCCGAGACCTCGACCTACCGTCTCATATGAAGACGACATCAACCGGCAACGCCAAGCCGAAAAGAGTCTCCAAGCCAGAGTGGAGACTTCGGCCCCCAGCAGCCAGCAGGAGGCCACCTATGAGTTGGTGGTCATCAGCGGTCCCGATCAGGGTAAGCGCTTTCCTCTCAAAGATATGGTGATGGTCCTCGGTCAGCGGCAGGGAGATTCAGATCCCCGGGAGGGCCAAGGGGTGTTGCTCAACGATTCTTCCATTCCAGCTGAGATCGCCATGTTTGCTTGGCAGGGACGAGAGGGTTCGTACGGTCTGCTGGCGTCGGACAACAGTCGAGAGACGCTGGAGGTAGATCGCATTTCTGAAGGAGCTCGCCAGCGTCTGAGAGTGGACAGCAGCAGCTCGATTTTGCTGAAGGTTGCTGACGAGATCAGGGTGGGTAGTACGACCTTGAGAGTGCAGAAGATCGGCGAGCCTTTGCCTGCAGCCATGACCCGACCACCGATCTCCTTGCCTCAATCCGAGTTCACCCCGGCGCCAACCTCTCCCCAAGGTCCGCAGAGCCTGAGAGGGGGTCGAGATCCTTTGCCGCCCACCCCTGGGTTCACTAGGCGTCCCACTCCTGCTCCAATTACAGAGCCGAGTCCGCCGCCCGACATCGAAATGCCGAAAGAGGAAGTCCCAATCTGGGCTGAAGCCACCTTGATCCCTGGACGTCGCTCAGAGGCCCCGCCCCCGACCCAAAAGGCGCCGCCCCCTAGCAAGACTTCAAAGAGCGAGCCCGAGGAAGTCCTCACCTGGGGCAAACGACCAGCAGTAGACTATCTCTTTGAATTTGTTGAAGGCCCGTCCAGGGGCTGCCAGGTGTCCCTTACTCGACAAGAACTCGGCCGGAACCGACATCTTTTCGCTGGGGGACCCGGGATCCGAGCAAATGAGTTGATGCTGGACGGCCCAGGCATTCCTAACAGCGCCTTCACCATCAACACAGACGAAGGCCGTTTCGCCCTGCTGAATGAGTGCCCCACCGGGGATCTCCACGTCAACCGTCAACCACTGAAGTCCGGAGACCGCATTGTGCTGATGACTGGAGACACCATCACCCTCGGAAACAACGTACTGCGCTTTCTGGAGCGCGAAGTGGTCAATGTTCTCGGACAGCACGGCCTCTTTGCTGAATCGGGGGTAACCAGCGATCAGGACCGTATTTTTCCCCTCGTCCGACAGCGCATCACAGTGGGACGAGGAAAAGTCTGCGATATTCGCCTTTCCGATCTTGAGGTGTCACGACTGCACCTGGGAATTTCTTACAGCGAGGGTCGTTTTTCCGTTCAGCACCGCTCGGAAACCAATCCCACCTTTCTCAACGGCCTATCCCTGCTTCCCGGTACGGTTCGAACCATAAAAGTTGGAGACAAGGTTCGGCTTTCGTCCCTTACAGTGCTGCGATTCATCAATCGCAACGAAATGAGCTAGGAAATTCCCGACTTGCCTTGAAGGCTGCTCCAGTATGAGCAAAATTCAATCACCCGCTGAAATTCCTAACCCTGCCGACCTTTCGCTGGAAGAGCGAGCCGCCCAACTGGTCATGATCGACATCCCCGATCAGAGCCTGGGCGATCGCACTCGAGAACACCTCAAGAAGTACCCTTTCAATGGAGTTATCCTATTCGCCAAGAACGTGGTCGATAGGGCTCAGGTGGTGCACCTGAACCAACAGCTCAATGAAGCGTCCTCCGTCGGTCCGCCGCTGATCACCGTGGACCAAGAAGGCGGCATCGTGGATCGATTCCGCTTTCCGGAGATGAACCTCTCTCCTGGCGCCATGGCTCTGGGTGCGACCGAGGACCCGGAGTTGACTCGCAAAGCCCATCAAATCATGGGCACTGAACTTGCCAGCTTAGGAATCGCTGTAGATTTTGCTCCCTGCCTTGACGTCAATTCGAACCCGGCCAATCCCATTATTGGAGTTCGCAGCTTCGGAAGCGACCCTGTAGCGGTAACCGCCCACGGTCTGGCGGCGGTGGACGGACTACAGTCTCGGGGGGTGGCGGCCTGCTGCAAACATTTCCCAGGCCACGGGGACACCGACCGGGACTCCCATCTGGATTTGCCTACTGTGGCTCGCCCTCGAGCTGAACTGGACAAAGTGGAACTTGCTCCCTTCAAAGCCGCCATCGAGGCCGGAGTAGAGGCAATCATGACAGCTCACGTCACTTTCCCAGCTCTAGACCCAACGCCCGGACGCCCGGCCACCCTGTCGCCACCCATTCTGACCGGATTGCTCCGAGAAGAGTACGGATTCGAAGGAGTGATCTTCACCGACAGCATGGCCATGCACGCCATAGCCCACCGCTACGGTGTTGGAGAAGCGGCCGTACTTTCGGTGGAGGCCGGGGCGGACATCGTTCTTGCCTGCGGACCGTTCGAGCATCACGTGGAAACTGTAGAAGCCCTAGCCCAAGCCATGCGTGATGGCCGCCTGAGCGAAGAAAGAGTACTCCAAAGTCTTCACAGAATTTTCGAACTCAAGAAAAAACGATGCCGACTTCCGGACTTCAAGGTCGAGTACCAACTGGCTGAGCACGCAGCCGCCATCAGCGAGATCAGCCAAGCCAGCACCACGGTTTATAAATCCTCCGCTGCGGATCTCTTGCCGCTGCAAGGTAAGACCCTGATCTTGATCCCCGACCTCCTTCCTCAAACTCCCCTCGGTGAAGTGTCCAAGGCGGTCTCCCTGCGAGAAGTGATGCAAGAAGTTGCCCAATGCGAGTTGCCTCAGATAGAAGAAGACCGTTACCACCTTCACGCCAGTGGGGATTCTTGGCGTGACCTCAGTCAGAAGGCTTCCACTTACGATCGAGTGGTCGTCTGCCTCTATAGTAGAGATCGCCTCCCAGATGGACAGCGCTCGCTTCTCGAGAACCTGGTTCGCGACGGAGTTCGGCCCATAGTGGTTTCGTTTTCCAGCCCCTACCTCTTCGAAAGTATCCCTGACGGAGTCGACGCCGCCCTGCTCACCTACAATTACACACCTGCCAGTCTGATGGCCCTGGCTCGGGTGCTCCTGGGTCAGGTCGAAGCGCGCGGCCGATGCCCGGTGCAGACCGCCAGCCTAGCGGGTTGAACCTCTCACCGGCCCCTACAATAGCCAAGAGCTTTTACGTCCCTGCCCCCGAGGTATCAGGCCTGATATTTATCGAGCCCGATCGTTGATTCGTGTCAGACGGGAAAAAGGAGACTTTTCGTCGTAGCTGCAAATGGGGGGCACGAAGGGAAAGCGATGCCCACAATTCTCGACGATATGAAAGCCCTGTTGGGAGGGATGTCGGTTACCTGGCAGCACTTCAAGAAAGAGCCGGTCACCGTCAACTACCCCTTGGTCCATGATGTGATAGCCCCGAACTCCCGGGGGACCTTGCGTATGGTAGACTTTCACTCCCCGGACTCCATCAAGAATAAGAGTCAATGGTACCACGGCACCCGGTGGGCTCCTTGCACCACGGGCTGTCCTGCTCACACCGACGCCCGAGGCTATGTGACCTTGGCCGGTGAGGGCAATTGGCAAGCCGGGCTGGAAATGCTACGCAAGACCTACCCCTTCGTGGCCACTTTGGGACGGGTTTGCCCCGCCCCTTGCGAGAAGAGTTGCTCACGAGGTTTCACCGGACCCGAACCCATCGCCATAAGGAAACTCAAGAGAGTTTACTCGGACTGGGAAGACACTCTCCCGGTGGAAGACCGCTTTTCCTACGAGCAGTACTGCTGCAGCCAGCCGCTGACCGGGAAAACTATCGGTATCGTGGGGGGCGGCCCGGCTGGCTACCAATGCGCCATGCTGCTGAGAGCCTGGGGTTTTGCTTGTACCATTTATGAGGCCAGAGACATTCCTGGAGGGTTCTTGACCCTGGGCATACCCAAATACCGACTTCCTCGCAAGATCGTGAACCGAGAGATGGAACGCATTCATTCCCTGGACGGAATAACTCTGGTGCTGTCCACCGAGATTGGCCTGGATCTCAGTTTGGACGAGTTGCGGGAACGCCACGATGAGGTGATCGTTGCCGCCGGAGCTTGGAAGCCTTACCATCTGGGATTGGAAAACGAGGAAAAGCCCTGGGTCACCTATGGGGAAGACTTCTTGGAAGAGCAACTCCGGGTTCGTTTGACCGAGGTTCCCAATAAGGTCGTCGTAGTCGGAGGGGGAAACACCGGGTTCGACTGCGCTCGAACCTGCAGACGCCTGGGAGCCGAAGTCACCATGATCTACCGGCGAACCCGGCGAGAGATGCCCTCTGAAGAGGAAGAGATCGAAGACGGGGAAGAGGAAGGCATCCACTTAGAATGGCTGACCTCCCCCAACCGCATTGTCATCGAGGATGGACAGTTGAAGGGCCTGGAAGTGATCCGAAACCGACTCGGAGACAAGGATCGCTCGGGTCGCCGTCGGCCCATCCCCATCGAGGGAAGCGAGACTCTCATGGAGTGCGGCTTGATCATCACCGCTTTGGGACGGATGGTGGAAATTCCGTGGCTACCCGACGATCTGAAAGTGAACCGCAATGGAACCATTAGAGTAGACGAAAAGGGTGAGACCACCATTCCAGGCATTTGGGCTTGTGGCGACGTGGTCCAAGTGTCAACCATCATCGAGGCTATCGGTATGGCTGATCGGGTCTGTCTGGGGATCGGCAAGAAGCACGGGGTACTGCCTGAAAACCTCCCATTTCTCTACCCGTACGAGTCACAAGACGGACAGTACTTGGCCGTCACTCCTTTTGAAGACGGCAGCGCCCCCGAACTAGCCCATCCTCCGGTCGCTCGCAGAAGCGGACTCGGGATGGTCACCGACCCTCCTGAAGCGGCCTTCGTAGACACCCGGCCTTGGGAGAAACAGCGCAAAGAGAAGCCTTTCCGCAAAATGAATCTGCAGGTACCCATGCCCAAGATTCCAGGCGAAGTTCGAGTGCAGACTTTCGATGAACTCGACCTCGGTTTCACCTTGGATATGGCTCGACAAGAAGGGCGTCGCTGTTATGGTTGCTCGGCCGAGATGTGCGTGGGCTGCGGGGTTTGTGTGGACGCCTGCCCGGACTCCTGCATCCACCTGGAATCGCCGGAGAACGAAGAGAACTGGGAATACCCGGCCATCTATTCCATCGATTTGGCCCGCTGTTGCTACTGTGGGCTCTGCACCGAAGCCTGTCCCACCGACTCCCTGGTCTGGACCTCTAACTTCGAGATGAGTCTCCAAGAAAAGCAAAATTCATTCTTGACCAAGGACCGAATGAATCTCAACCTGGTCCACACCGAAAAAGGGAAGTGAGCCAAGAGCATCCCCATGGAACTTGAAGTCGGAACCAGAGGCAAACGCCATAATCGCAACTTTATTCGCCTGACCACCTCTTTTCACACCTTGTTATATCGTCTCACTCGAGGCTTCGTGGGTGGCTTGATCACCGGCGCCCCTCAGCTGTTGCTTACCACCATTGGGCGCAAGTCAGGACGAAAATTCACCACCCCTTTGCTCTTTTTGCCGGATGGCCCTAATTTGGTGGTGGTGGCCTCCTACGGTGGGCAGGCCAAACCTCCCCAATGGGCTCGGAACCTGCTGGCCAACCCCCAAGGCTGGGTGGAGGTGGGACAACACCATTGGGAAATTCGGGCCGAAGTGGGAGACCCGGTCTTGCGGGAACGACTATGGCCGGTCTTCTGCCAATATTATTCGGGCTACCTCACCTACCAAAGCCGAACGGATCGAACCATACCTCTGCTGGTCCTAAAACCCCTGTGGTCGCTCTCCCAAAGCCTCACCGACGATGACCATTAGGTCCTATCCTAAAGGCTCGATCATTTGGCACCAAGGCGACCCCAGCCGTTTTGTTCTGAGAATTCTGACGGGCACCGTCAATATCGTGGGACAAAGCGAGGATGGCCATGATTTAGTCTTGAGGTCCGCCAAAGCAAAAGAGTACCTAGGTGAGATGTCGGCCTTGGAAGGGGAGCGCCATTCCGCCACTCTGGTCGCCGGCTCAGACTGCCAGGTCGAACTGATTCCAGCAGATCACTTCCGCCAGAGATTGCATCGAGACACAGAGTTGGCCTTGAAGCTCTTGCGTCAGCAGAATCAGCGGGTGAGAACGCTGTCTGAAACCAGAGTCGAGTCGACCTATAAGCCGGTGAAAATCCGTTTGGCTCTCCATCTCCTCAGACGCTTCGAACAAGAGGGTTCAACCCTGCGCTGCACGCATGAAGCCCTGGCTCGAGAGCTCGGCACCACCCGAGAGAGCATCACCAAATCCCTTAAACAGATCGCCCTGTCTGGAGCGGTGAGCCTTCATCGGGGACGGATTCAACTTCGAGACCCAGAAAGTCTAAGCAGAGTGCTCCTTTGACCAAGCCCGATGGTCACTGCCCATATCGCTGGCCCCGATATGTGACCTTTTCCCTGAACTCCGGACCAAGAATAGTTAGGCTAGAGATGGACTACAGAACTACGGAGGTCAATCGATGTTTGTCAAAGCTCTATTGAACGAATATCTGGTGTTGGGAAAAAATGGGCGAACGGTCAATCGAGGCTTGGGAGCGAGCGCCTTCATTTGGCCAGGGAGCAGTTATCTCTTGATCTCCTCGTCTCAACAAGAAGCGAAATTTGAGATGACACAAGAAACCAAAGATGGCATACCCTTGCGGTTCAAGGGACTGGTCATCTACAGAGTGATCCGGCCCGAAGCGGCAGCTCAACTCTTCGACTTTTCCGCCCAGGATGGACATCCCCAAATCCAGGCCATGCTCAGTCACCTTTGCCTCGGAGAACTGAGGGCCACGGTGGCTCACATGACCATGGCAGAGTGCATAGAGCAAAGGAAAACGACTCTCACCGACGTCCTAAGCAGCATGCTTGAGCGGACTATTGGCAGAGGAAATATTGAAGCAGACTGGGGTATTGAAATCCCGGTGGTCCAGGTGGCCCAAGTCTATATCGTTGACGGCGAACTCAGACGACAGTTGGAAGCAGAAGTGCGCAATCAGGTGCTTTCGACCAGCCAACTCTCGGATCTCAAAGTTCACGAGGAGATCACCTTGGCGCGCTCCCAGTCGGAACGCAGAACCTGGCAAGAGAATCTGGAGAACGAACGGGAGCGCAGTAGGGTGGCAAGCGAACAACAGCGATTACAATACGCTACCGAGCGAGAAAGGCTCCAGTTGGAAAGAGAGTTAGGCGAAGAGAAACTGCGAACCGAGCACGACTTTGAATGCCTGGAGACCGAACTTGAAGCCAAGAAAACCGATCTCGAAACCCCGCTCCTAATGGAGCAGATGAGCAAGCAGATGAAAATCTTGGCCGAAGAACTCAAGCTGCGTGAGTTGCAAAAGGAACTAAGGCAGGTTTTGGTGACCACCGACCTCCTAGAAGCTCAAAGCCGGCAGGAGCTACGCAAAAGGATCTTGCCCCAAGAACAGATACCTGAGCTCGCTCGAGCGCTTTCGGGAATTTTGCAAGGAGCCAATTTGTCGGTCTACGGAGATGGGAGCGAAATTTTGAGAACCTTCAAGCCCGTCCTTGACCTTCTGAGTCAACAGTTGACAACTTTCAAGAATGAAGCCTAGCGACTCCGGGCTCACTTAGGACAAGTCCGGAAATCAAGAAATTCAGAATACTTTGAGGTCGAGGACCTAAAGTACGATTCATGAATATTACACAAAGTCAGCTCAAGCTCAATCACTCCCTAGGTACTCCAGGAAACCGGTCCATGAACCACATCGATCGCACCGCCTCTTCGGAAGACTGCGGGTGCACAGCTCTCAAAGACAAGGTCGATTTTTCCGCGGACAAGTCCGATGAAGCCAATTTTGTTCAACGTGTGGCTCAACTTGGCGGCAAGGCGAGTCACATCGCTGGCCAAGTAGGCCGCTTCATGGGCGGAGCTGTGGCTGGAGAAGTCGTGGGAAGTCTGGGTATCGGAGCGGGTTTTCTCTTGGGAGGCTTGTACCTAGGAACGGTTGTCGGTCCATTGAGTAATCTCACCACAGGTTCGGGAGATCGCACCCCCTTGCTAGCCAGTAAAGAAGATTACCTCGCCGCCAAACGAGAAAGAGAAGAGCTGGAGTGTCAGAAGAAATCCAATCCGTTCATTCCTTTTTCCGCCCACCTAATGGAGGATGGGGTTTCTTTCGGACGAGACATCGCTTGGGAAATGAGTTCGCCGGTGAGGTGGGCTGCCGAACTCGGGCAGGCTGGAATGGAAAAGGGCTGGAACCTCTTCAATCAGCCTCAAGGGTAGCATCCCTAGCTCTTGAGATGCCACTCGCACATGAAGCCTTGTTCTGAGGTCCGTTGAGCCGCGTCAACGCCTCGATTTTTCGACTTTGCGCCTCTTCTTCTCTTGATGGGTCAGCACTCGAAGAACAGCTGCACAGATGGCAAGACCGGTGGCACCCACACCAACAATAGGGATCTCACCCTGGATAAAACCCCGGATCAAGACCACCAAGCAGGCAGCCGCGGCCATCAGTGTGAGCACAAGCAACAGAAGCAATCCTCCGTGCTTACTCTTCAAGGGAATCGAACTTTTTCCCATAAATCGGTAGAACCCCCGTACCTCATGATGACTTTTCTGGAGCCTGCTGTCAACGATTTCCCTGGACCACCAAGCACCACTCCCCAACTCTCAACTTCGAGCCCTTGACGTGCTCTCCCGAAGCTTGAGTTGACCCAAGAAGGTCTGCCCCGACAATCCGCACTCTCCATTGAGAAGGCCTAACATCAGGTCAGCGGCGGCTCGTCCCATGTCGTAACGAGGCTGTGCGAAGGTCGTAAGCATGGGTTGCACAAAAGAGGCCATCTCTATATCATCGAACCCTACCACGGAAAGCTCTCCGGGCACTTTGACCCCAAGAGCGCGGCAGGCTTTTAGGGCCCCCAGAGCAACAGCATCATTAAAGCAAATGAGAGCCGAGGGGAAATTGCTTTGCGATTCGCCGATCCATCGAGCCATGGCTCGCTCTCCGGACTCGATCTTGACATCTGTCGATTGACGCAAGGTCGCACGAAATTCTAAGTTGGCAGACAATTCCTGAAAGGCCTCAGACCGAACCCGTTCAGCATAGCCACCGGTGACGGCACCCAAGTACCCAATATCATTGTGGCCCAGGCCAACAAGATACTCGACCACTCGAGTCATGCCCTGACGGTCGTCGTGAACTACCCCAAATGGGTGCTTTCCAGGGTCGCAATTGATGGTCACCACCGGGATTCTTCGGCTGAGATCCTGAAACGGCTGGGTGAAACCAGGAAGGCAACAGACGAATACT
>JBJHCR010000006.1:30579-50043 GCA_050486105.1 Vulcanimicrobiota bacterium | reverse complement strand
CGTTCACCGAAGGTGCCCGAGACGAAGGACATCACCCACCTTCGGCGGGTACCCGTCAGGCGGATGGCCCTTCGGGAACGCCTACGGCTTTCGGGTGATTTTGAGTAATATACGGAAATATTTCCAACATGGCCCTACGGGAAAGCCTTCGGCTTTCGGACGATTTCGCATGGACCGGGAACCTGCGTAGCGGGTGGCCCCACGAAGTGGGTGATGAACGAGTCTCGCGACGCGGAGATTAATTCAGCAGCCTCCTAGATAGGGCGAACAGGCCTGATGATGATGGATGTTGAAACCCGCCCAATGCTCAAAAAGTTTGCTAGTGATGCCACCAGAGGCTTGCGATCCATGGTTCGAGGAGTCGACGCTGATTGGAGCTTCGAGGAAAGACGTCGCTCGTTGCGCTTCGGATGTCGCCACAAGGTCGACCTTCTCCAAGGCGAGAAGAAATCCATCACCTTCGTTCTCGACTACTCCATGGGCGGTTTGCGCTTGAGTAAACCGGGAGACGTCAAAGTTGGTGAACGCATAAAGGTCAGTTTTCCACACCCCTTACCGGGCTTTAGCATTTCGGCGGTGGAGTGTGAAGTTGTTTGGAAGCGTAAGAATACGCGTTCCCTAGAGATGTTGGCGGGTTTGAAATTTGTAGAGACGAAAGAGAGGATGGCCAAATCCTGGGTCGCCTATTTCTTTCAAGAACGGGGTGCTTCCTCGGTGGACCTCGTCGAGCGCCGAAAATCTGTGAGGTCTCCATGTAAGCTGACAACTGCGGCCACCTCGCCGGGAATTCAAGCCGTTGGGGAACTCTTGAACCTCAGTTTGGGTGGAGGCCTGGTTCGCTTGAATCGTCCGGGTGAAGTGGGGGATGTTTGGGGCTTGACCGTGGCAGGTGCGGATGGGGCCCCTGAGTTCAGCTGTAACGCTGTGGTTCAATCGTGCGATATCGGGCCGGACGGCATGTATCTTCAAAGGGTAAAATTCCAGTCTACTGACCCAGCGGCCACCAAGCTCTTGAGTAAATCGCTTTTGAAGCTGAACCGTAATTTCTGGACCGATTAACGATTGAGCGAAGAGATAACGTGAGTCGGCGAAGTCGCAGGAGGCGCACACAGCCTGTAGGGACCAGACCTGGTGAGCTTTTGCTAGGGGACCAAGTTGGTCCGTCAAAGCTAACCATTGTTCAGTTTTCACTCGAGAGATATCATTGCGAAGAGAACGCTGAATTGATTTCCGGGATGGTGGCATCAGACGGGGTCACCTGGATAGATATTGAGGGCCTGAGAGACGCAGAAACCTTTCGCAAGCTTTCCGCAATCCTGGACATTCATCAATTGGCCCTCGAGGATGTGGCCTATCACCAGCGGCCCAAAGTTCAGTTGTACAACGACCACCTCGTTCTGGTCCTCTACGTCGTTCAGGGGCCTGAACTCAAGCTTGAGCAGGTAACATTTCTTCTCAAGGGGCAGCTGCTGTTGACCTTTCAGGAAGGTTTGGTTACGGATATCTTTGAGCCTATTCGCCATCGTCTATCCGAGAATGGAGGACAGTTGCGTCAGCGAGCGGCCGACTATTTGTTGTATGCTCTTGTGGACGCAGTTATCGACTCCTATTTCCCTCACATAGACCGCCTTGCTGAACGCTTGGAGTTGCTCGAGGAGGAATGTTTGACCCATCCGACTCAGCAGACTCTGGCGTCGCTACGAGGATTGAAGAAGCAACTGATGGATCTTCGTCGAAGTCTGCGCCCCATGCAGGATGTCATGAGTAACCTCACTCGATTTTCAAGCAGTTTCATCGAAGAGAGTAACCGAGTCTATTTCCACGACTGCTTCGATCATTGTCTCCAACTCTTGGATCAGGTCGAGAGCTATAGAGAGCAATCGAGTCTCCTCTTGGACTCTTATCTTTCATCTTTGAGCAACCGAATGAATGAAGTCATGAAGTCTTTGACTTTGGTGGCCACAATCTTCATGCCCTTGTCCTTCATCGCCGGAGTCTATGGGATGAATTTCAATTCAGAGCGCTCTTTATGGAATATGCCGGAACTCAATTGGACCTACGGGTATCCCTTTGCGCTGGGCTTGATGATTCTTGTGGCTGCGCTCATGCTTTTTTTAGTCAAGCGAAAGGGCTGGCTGTGAACGACCAATCGAGAGCTACGAGCAGCATCGTCGGGGTACGTAGATCAAGAATTCCCCACTGTCGAGGTCGATTCCGGCTTGGGCGTCCGGCTCGGTTGGAGCGTTGGCTCTAGCCAAGTCGTTCAGAGAACGGGAGTCCCGCCAATTGGAAGTCGATCCGGTTGGAGTAGCCAACAGGTTACCCACTATCTCTGAGCTCAGTATGGGTTGTTCTTCTCGACAGGCCCGGTTTCTCAGCTGTCTCAGGCTCACTTGATCCAGAAGATGATCCTCATCGACTCTGAGCCCTCTGTTGACACGACTGTCTCCATTGAGATCGATGACGTCTTTATGGGAGTAGTACCCCAGACGTTGAGAGACAAGGCTCTGAGGCGCTATGGGTCGCTCTAGAATTTCTGCCCGAAAGACAACTTGGTATTTTTTCATAAAATCTGTTCTTGAAATCGCCATGGACAGACACTAGCGAAATCCTATTGCTCATCAGTTGCCTGAGGGCCCATCTTTCTTGGCAATCCCACAGAACCATACTCTGGACTCATCCTCCTTGGTTTAGGCATTGAGTAGTCGATTGGGGTCTGTTGACATTCGGCGGTCCGCAAGCGAAGGGCTCACCGAAGGTGCCCGAAACGAAGGACATCGCCCAGCTTCGGCGAGTACCCCTCAGGCGGATGGCCCTGCGGGGACGTCTGCGGCTTTCGAACGATTTCACAGGGACCGGGGGGGGGCGCGGAAGCGGGTGGCCCCACGATGGGGGTGATGAACGAGTCTCGCGACGCAGATTAAACCCGCAGCCTCCCAATTGCCGCCCCAGGTCTTAATGGGGCCTGTCTTATGGAGCTATGGCCTCTTCTTCTAGGAGAACGCCGTTTCGAACGGAGAGGGTTTTGGGCTGGACCTGCTCACTACTCCAGGTGGACAAGTCGAAGGATTCTCCGTGAGAAACGCTATGAACCGTCATGCCGGTGAAAGTCAATGGTTCACTGGGTCGGCACGTCTCAGGACTGGTGTTGGAAGAGACAAAGTGTGCGGATCCTTTCCCAACGACTTGGCTGCTGCCGTCACTTTCCAAAAGTACGGCGGTCGATTCGTCCACTCCCACTCCCCGGACACTTTCGAGTTCTTTGTCACCATGCAGGCGAGCCATAAAGGTCACTAGGCGTCCCATGCGTTCTCGCTCGGAGAAGTGGCTGTCGGTGATTAGCCCTCTCAGTGGAGGAGCATCGAGAAAATGAGACTCTAGAGTGATGGCGGGGTGGTAAGGATCTCGGAGCGCCTCTGCGCTGGTCACCGTTGATTTTTCAGCGGTGAAAATGTGTTCTCCCAAGACAGCAAGACCAGCGGAGGTGCCCCCTAGGGGAACCCCCTGGAGTAGGGCCGCGTTGAGTGAGTCGAGCAGAGGCGTGTCCCTCCACTTGTCCACGTAATTCCACTGGTCACCTCCGGCCAGGAAAATTGCCTCAGCTTGGGCGATGCGTTCGAGAACGAACGGGTCGTGGGCCGCTTCGGGGGTCTTGAGTACCAGAGTTTGTACGGAGTTTGGTGAGAGCAGTTGGTCGAGATATTCCTGATATCCATCACCTCCGCTGCCTCGAAGGACCAGAAAGTCTCCTTTCCCTCCCCGATCAGCCATCCAATGAAAGGCCTGATCAACATCGGCTCCGCCACCCACTAGGGCGAAGCCACCCCGAGTTTCCGGGCGAGCATCCTCTGTTCTACCTCGATGAAAGTAGCTGTAGTGTTCAGTATGACGGACCGTTGCGGTTTGCATTATTTCTTCAGACGTTTGTTGGGCAATGATCAGGATGGTCAATAGGATAAGCATGGTTGAGTCCCCCCTAGAATACCTCAGAAGCTTGAGACGAGATGTTGCCGAATCTTGACAGCTCCCCCCATAGGACCAAATCCCTAAGCTTTCGAAGCTTTGGCCATGGTCAGTTCGTCATTTTTTGCTCTCCTGTTACTCGCCACTCTCGGAGGCTGGGTGGGTCTTTATATCTTTCGAGTTCTCCACTGTCTTTGGTCAGCTCAAGACTTGGCAGTTCGGATCCATCTGAAAGCCAAGGAGCCCAGCTCAGGCTGGAATAGGAAAGGGCGGGTGCAGGCTAGGAGAAAAGAGCTCGAAGGGCACGGTTTTCGTTGGTTTGCCGACTACAGTATTCCCGAGATGCCGTATATGTATCTCAGTTGTTTGGTCGACCGACAAGGGGTGACCGCAGTGATTTACGATCATCCAATGACCGGAGTCTGTGTAGATCTTTTTGCCCGCTATGGGGAGAGAGGGGGATTGACCGTTTCCAACATGTCGCTTGGTGAGAATCTGGAGGGACCGCCTTGGGCCAAGAGGATCCGAGTTCCCAAAGCGGGGGTGGAAAAGTTGGTGCAACTATTTCGTCAAGAATCGGGTCTGATTCCGGCCTACGAATGGGTTCCCATCACTCCGGAGAACTTTGTTGAGTCCTTCGAATCTTACTATGCCGACGAGACCGATTGGCGCAACTCCCGAGGTGGGCCTAGCCTGCGGGAGGTCGCCCTTCAGGCTCGCTACAAAGGGGTGCCGGAAGAGTCACAGGTGCTGGTCAAGACCTGGGAAGATCTTCGAAAAAACGCAGGCAAGAATTTTCGAAAAGGCTTGATTAAGCGCCTAGAGAAGCTTTGCGAGGGCAAGCTTCCGTGTCAGCCTGAAGATCTGTTATTCGTCTACGAGAGTCTTTCTTTGGAGGCCTTGACTGAAGTTTTTGCCAGCCACCTTGAACGGGAATCCGGCTTCAATCTTAAGCTCCCTTGGAGTTTGACAGAGATGACTGCGGTGGATGCTTTTTGGGCGGTGCAGGCAAAGTTGCCTGAAGACCGGCGGTATCAGAAGATCGCAGAGATCGACTTTCCGATCGCCGTGGTGGTCTTTCAGAAGCCGGCTCTGGGCTTACCCGACCAGGTGTTCGAGATTGAGGCCATCCACAGGGCCTGAACGAGAATCCTATTAAGAGGCAAAGATTGTAGGAAGTCGAACACGCGTACATGCCGAGCGAATGTCTCAATCATCCAGGTCGCGTAGCGAGTCATCGCTGTGTGAGTTGTCTCAAGCCTCTATGTCAGGATTGCACTCAGAGCTATGCCGAAGGAATCTTCTGCAGCAACCAATGTCACGAGAATGCAAAGCTGACCGAAGAGCGCGCAGCGATCTTGGCGAAGTCCGACGAGGATCTCAAGGCTTGGCAAAAACGACAGAATCTGATCAAGGTTGCAGTGTGGGCCGTGATCATTGGTCTCATCTACGGACTCTGGGACAAGCTGCCCACGGTGATCACCTAGAATGCAGAAGCGATTTGGTATTCTGGGACGGAATTTGTGAAATCAGGCTTGGGCGCTTAGAGAACTCAGACATCTTCAGGATTGGTGGGCACGGCACGCAAGAGGGCATCCCGCCGCTGCACCTGGATGATGAAGCTCGAGATGGATTCCCGCTGCTTGATTGTGAGGTCCTCGGGGAAGATCAGGGCCAACTTTTTCTTTCCCCGCTCTTCGGCGTCGCTGACTCTCTGCACCACTGCATGAATGCTGACGGGATAATCCCAGCCAACTACTCTGATGACCAATCGCTGGTCACGCTTAAATTCTTGGCTGGCGGGCATGAGTAGGCCCATGCCGCCTCGGCTGAGATCTAATAAGCGTCCTAGGCGTGGAGCGACATCGTCGTTGGATATCTGTTTTGCATCTTTAATGCGGACTGGGAGGTTGACACGGATTCGGTAATCGAATCGCCCGGTGCTGGGAGCCAATTGGGAACGCTCTCGCTCGGTCACCGAAGGAGCGTCGATCAGCATGCGATTGTTCTGGCGCCGGATAGCTTCACAATGATGAGTGTGAACCCAGCGCTCGTCGAATTGGATCAGCAGCAAATCTTTTTGCTCGGGAAACTTGAATTCAGGTTTCTCGAGTTCAAGCCAGGCTCCATCCTCATGGAGTTCAACGACGTTAGCCCGGCAAGGATGAAAGTCTTTCGTGAGATCCTTGGGGATGATCAGATACGATGTTCCCACGGTGAAGACCGAAGTCGCAGTGGAACTTGCGTTGGAAGCCCTACGGTCACCCTGTCTTCTGTCGCCCTGTCTACGATCTGTCATGCGTGTCGCTTCTCGCTAAGGAGAGAATTGCCTTCGAGTCGAGGTGAAGTTTCCAAGGAAGTCTTAGACGGCCTAATGCCTTTCACTTTTGAGGACATCTTGGACAAGAATTGGGGTATTCCCTCTAGCATTGCTGTCACAGAGGTTTGCTTGGGGGCTTCGAGAAAAGCTTTGGAAATCCTAGAGAGGTGAGAGCTTTGAAATCTCAATCTATCCTGCTCCTGAGAAGTTTTGGTATCTTTCTGACTCTTTTTTTGCTTGCCGATTCCTCCCTCGCTGGGCCGCCCCTAGATTTGAAGCCTAAGGAGCTCAAACAAGGAGGTGGAGATTCCTTGTTGGAAGGCCGTGAGACGGTTTTCTACGCGGAAGACATGCATCTAGGAATGCTTTTTGCTCTTCAAGCCGGCAAGGTCTCCGAGCGTCACGCCCCCTACTCCACCTTTAAAATTCCGAACCTGCTCATCGGGCTAGAGAGCGGCAAGATGGAGGGACTCGAGCATCGAATCGAATGGGACCCGCAACGAAGACCCCGGCAGGAGTATTGGCCTGCAGAATGGGCAGAGGATCAAGACCTCGGGACGGCATTCCAACGCTCTTCGGTCTGGGTCTTTCAAGACCTGGCGTTGTCGATAGGGAGCGAACTCTATAGAGGTTTTCTCCATCACTTTGGTTACGGCAGTGAAGTGGTTTCCGAAGGTTCAGATGACTTCTGGCTAGATGGAACGCTTTCCATATCTTGCGAGGAGCAGGTAGGCTTTCTGCGCCGCCTGCTGATCGGTCAGTACGAGTTGTCTCCGTTTCAACTTGAGCGACTGCGTCAGGCGGCCAAACTGCGAGAGCATAATGGATTTGTGCTCTACGGAAAAACGGGGGCCGGCCCTCGTGAATCGGGAGATTTCTCTGGTCCGTTCGAAGGCTGGTTCGTGGGCTGGCTGGAGCGGCCAGAGAAGGAACCGGTGATCTTTGCTTTGTTCACCACCGCTTCAAGTTTTGGGGAAATCCGGGATTTCCGACGGAAAGCCACAGAGGAACTCCTGGCTCGAATGGGTGTTCTGCCCGAGGATTGGTGATGTACTCTTGGGCTAACCCACCTCGAGGCCAGGAAACGGGAGCCCCAGATGGGAAAAGGCTCTTCGAGTGGCGACCCGGCCTCTCGGCGTTTTGCGGATGTAGCCGTGGTTGAGGAGAAAGGGTTCATACATCTCTTCCAGATTGAAAGGATCCTCCCCGACTGAGGCGGCCAGGGTTTGCAGACCCACCGCTCGACCTTCGAAGGCTTGGGTCAAGCTCTTTAGGATCCTTTGATCCAGGCGGTCCAAGCCACCCCGGTCGATACCCATACGATCGAGAGCTTCTCGGGTTTGAAGTTGGTCGATGACTTTGATTCCATCGACCTGGGCAAAGTCCCGCACCCTCCGCAAGAGTCGGTTCGCTATCCTGGGCGTGCCTCGGCAGCGACCGGCGATCTCCAAAGCCCCTTCGGGAGTGACCGAGAGACCCAGGCGCTTGGCTGAGGCCAAGAGGATCTGCTGAAGCTCTTCGGGGGGGTAGAAGTCCAGGTGAAAAAGGATCCCGAAGCGGCTGCGCAAGGGAGCCGATAAAGAGCCCGACCTAGTGGTGGCGCCCACCAGGGTGAAGGGCTCGATTCGATGGCGAACGGCGCGCTTTCGCACTCCTTTGCTGATGATGCGATCGAATGCCAGGTCCTCCATGGCCGGATACAAGATTTCTTCGACGGTGCGAGACATGCGATGGATTTCATCAATGAAGAGGATGTCTCTCGGGCCGAGACTATTCAGGAGTACCAGTAGATCTATGGGGCGCTCGATGGCCGGTCCCGAGGTGGCAACCAGTTGTGTCCCCATTTCGTGGGCCACCAGATTGGCCAGGGTCGTCTTTCCCAGTCCTGGGGGACCGCTGAGAAGAACGTGGTCTACCGCCTCCCCCCGGTCTCTGGCGGCCTGGAGAAAAACCCGCAAGTTTCGAACCACTTCTTCCTGACCCACATACTCGTCAAGGGTGCGGGGGCGAAGGCTGAGTTCACCCTCATCGGTTTCCCGGTTCAGACGCTGGGGTGAAAGAATTCTCTGGGGAGGTGGCATTTTGTTCAATTCTGCTAGGTAGTCGACCCTCCTCCCCTCTCCGACTAGGCCTTCGGAGGAAACTCTCGGTTCCATTGCCATCCGGGATTCAAATTGGGAACCTTGTCGAGCCGCAAGGGAAAGTTTTCCGAACAAAGAAAAAACACCGATGAAGCGGTATATTTCAACTAGATTTGTCTCCACCCTTGTCGTTCTTTTTACCCTAGGTCTGCTGGCAGGATGCGAGAGCGGTCTTGGCGCTGGTGGAGACACTTCTCGAAGCGATGCAGGTGATTTGCACGATGTGAGACTCACTGTCAACCTGATTGGGAACAACCCGCAAGAATTTGCGCTGCAAGATGCTTCCTTCGGGTTTATCGAAAGGGTCGAAGCGACTCTCTTCCAGAATGGCTCACCTGCTTTTACCAGTGAGGTGCTGGTTGCCCAAGAGGCCCATGTCGCCGAATTGGTGTTCACCGCCGTCCCGTCCGGTACTTACCGATTGGTACTCAGAGGTTTTGATTCGGACGACCAAGTTCTGAGTGAGTCCGCAACGGATTTGGTCGTGCTTCCTGGCCAAACCACCTCGCTCACTTTGTTCTTAGAGGCTGGATCGATCATCACTCCCGGACCGGTGGCCAGAGATGATGCCTACACAAATGTCCCGGGGACTACTCTGGCGGTCGGGGCCGCCTCTGGGGTTCTCAGCAACGACACCAGCGACGGAGGGACGGTAAGCTTAGTCACTGCTCCCACCCAGGGATCGCTCGAACTCGAGCCTGACGGGAGCTTCAGTTACACCTCGAATCTTACTGCCACCGGGAACGACAGCTTCGTCTATCGGTTGAGCGACTCAACCGGCACCGACCAGGCCACGGTGACCATCACCTTCACCGAGGTGACCACCGAGAACCTGGCTTACATCTATGTCGCCAACCCCACCCCTAACTTGGGCGGGGGGTCTGTGAGCGTTATTGCCGTGGCCCTCGACGGGACCCTTTCACAGGTGGTCATCGAGCCAAACGCAGGACGCCCCCTTGGCATAGCCAAAACGCCAGACGAACGATTCTTATACACCGTGAACGTGATCACCGGAACCCTGGTCTCCTACGAAGTGGATGCTCAGACAGGGTTGCTCTCAAGGATCGGTGAGGAATTTGCTGAGCTTACAGGCTCTTTGCAAAAAATGGCCATCCATCCTTCGCAAAGGTTTGCCTACGTCAACGACGCTACGGGAAACGTGGCCGGCCTTCTCGTCGGTAGCGATGGAGCCTTGGCCGTCAATCCGAATTCTCCGCTGTTGCCAGGCATGAGTTCCGGAGGTCGATCGATCGCCCCGACCTTCAACGCTTCCGGCGACAGAATGTACACGGCAAACCGCAATGCTGACAGCATAAACGTTCAGCAGATCGATCTCGATACCGGAGAGCTCAGTTTTGTTGATCCTCTGAACCCCAATGTTCCGACTGACCCTGGGGACATTCCGCACTTTACCCTTTTGAGCCGAGATGGCAATTTCCTATACGTTGCCAACCTTGGTAGCGATTCAGTCAGTACTTTTGCCTTTACCGCCAATGGCTCCCTCACTCAAGTGAGCAAGAGGACGATACCGAACTTTACTCCTCGAACTATGGCCCTTCACCCCACCCTTCCCATCTTATATGTGGCCGGAGATGGAGGTGGCGGGGTGCTGGTTCCTCTGACCACCGAGGACGACGGAAGTTTGACCCCTTTCGGGGAGTCGGTTGCCATAGCCCCAATTGCTCGTGGTCTGGTCGTCGAGCATACCGGCCAGTTCATCTATGCCGTGATCGCCGCCGAGCCCTACCAGATCGATGCTTTGAGCATCAGCCCAGAAGGGGGATTGACCTTTTTGGATACCTATACAGGTATGGGACTTTCGTTTCCTAGCGATGCGGTGATCATCCCAGCTCAGTGACAGAGTTGGTTTTGCCGAGGATTCTGTGCTCAGGGAATCGCAATATCCTCGGGCGAACATTTGGATCAAGGAGTTCTACTCTTTCTGCCTAACCTGGCGGCTTCTATGTTGACTCCAGTCATTCTTGGAACCTCCTCAGCTCGCATACTAGCGCTGGGTGAGACCCCTCTGGGGAAGGTAACCCTAAGAGAAACCGGACAGCACTTCCAGCTTGGTCCCGAACGCCAGATGTTGGCGGATCAAGCTTGCCAGCGACTTCGGAAGCTGGGGCAACGGGTCACGGCGGACCCCATCTATAGAGTTCGAAGCTTCTCTCTCGGTAAGACCCTGGAATTGCAAGTCGACCGAGGAGACTACTCCCAGGTGGTGGGCTGCAAGGCTCATCCTGAGTGGAAGCTCAAGGCCGAGGCGCTGGCGGTGTCTTGTGCTTTAGAGTGTGCTGATGGTTTTGTCATCGAGCGACGCAGCGCCCGGGTGGCCACCGTTCCCAACAAGTGGCACGTGGCTCCGTCGGGCAGTGTACAACCTCCCAGATGTGCCCTGGAGACCGTGTTCTGTGAAGCCAAGGAAGAGCTGGGCCTCGAAGCAAGCGAACTGGAGGAACCCCGATGCACCGGACTGATCTACGCCGAAGAAGCCGGGGTCTACTTGCTGGCCTGCTCGGCTCGAACGTCCTTGAGTCTTAAGGCTCTGACGGCGCGTTCTCGAAGCGGGGCTTGGGAGCAAGACGGCTTGCTGACGGCGCCGGTCTGCCCTGAAGCCTTGCCCGACTGGATCGCTGAACAGCGGGACCGCCTGGTCCCGGCGGGAGTGGCGGTGCTTTGGACTGAAGGTCGGCGCCGCTGGGGAGCATCCTGGTTTGCAGCCAACCCGCTATTGGGCTGATCCGCTTTGGGCCAGCAGGGAAGCCATGGCCGCTTTTCGGTCCGATTCGATCTTGAGCACGGTGGGACGCTCATGCATCATCTTAAGATAATCTCCGAGAGCAGGGAGCTTTTCCAAGGGATTCGGTAACTCCAGACGCTTGGCCATGTCGATCACCAATCCAAAAGTGTTGACGGCGGCAAGGTCGGCGTGAGTCAGGTCCGACCCGGCTAGGTAGGGTTCGAACTTTGCGCACTTGCTGAAGGCCTCAAGTCCTTCTTCCAGGGCGGCCCTGGCTGTGTCGAGAGTTTCTTCTGTGGCCTGGGCTCCGAAGTAGGCGGCCCCAATGAGAGGCCTGACCGACCCATCGAGGTACAGATCGACGAAGTTGTGCAGTTGCTGCGCAAGGCCGGCTTGGAAGGGGTCGGCTGGATAGAGGGCCGGTTCGGGTTTCAGCCTCTCCAAGTAGACCAGGATCGCCTGGCTCTCGCACAAAATCCCGTGTTCGGTGCCCAGTGCCGGGATCTTGCCGGTAGGGTTCAAGGTCAGGAACTCTGGACTCCCTGGACGGGCAGGCACCTCTTCAAAGTCCAGGCCCTTCTCCAATAAGGCGAGCTTGGCGATGTTGTAGTAGTTGCTGATCGATAGACCGTAGAGCTTGAGCATTTTGAGATGTTCTATTGCCCTTCCCGATTTCCTGGAGCTTTAGGTGCACAGCTCGGACTGACACCGTCTCTCTTGGCAACACTTGGGCAATCCGGTCATGGGATGATGATCCTCACAGGAGGATTCACATCATGGGTATCTCAGGCATAAACTTTAGGAATAGTCTCTATTCAAGGAACGCGACAGAGTCCTTTAGGGAGAACCTCTACTCAAGGATCGCGACAGAATCCAAGGCAGAGCTGGAAGTTGTGGGATCTGGCATTGAGCCGAGGACTTTGGGCCCAGATTTCCCGGTCCAGGGAACACTCAAATCTCCGGACTTCCCAAGGACTGGCTGTCTGGATGGAGTTCGCCTGACTTTGAGTCAGTCTTCCGAGGGTTTAGTAGGTGTGGCCTCAACCGAGTCGTCAACTAAGACCAACAAGTTTCACCAGGCGGGATTTCCACGAACCTTCGAGGATTACCGTATAGAAGGTTTGTTCGTCCCTAGTACGGTGATCCAGGGCATTCGGGAGACCTTTGAGCTATCGGACTTTGCTGCCCTATGTTATGAGATGGGTGTCGATCACGAGAATCTCAGGGGTAAAGATCTTTCTACCAAAGCTTTAGCTTTGGCGGAAAAGTGTCGCCGAGAATTCGGGGAGACGGTCCTGCACGAGACGGCCTTGACTTTCACCTCTGAAAACCCTCAAGGGGTACCCTCGTTTCAGCGTCCCTCAAAGTTGCATCTCTTTACGAAGACTGCGTCTGACTTGACGGAATCGGGGCAGGGGACCTTTCGAAGACAGTTGGACAACTGCTTCAGCTACCAAGAGCTTCAAGAGCTGAGTAAGTCTATGGGAGTCGATCCTGAGACACTCAATGACGGTACGCACACCCGCACTTCGCTGGCTCGCACCCTGATCGGGCATTTCAAGAGGCGTGGCGGCTACCAGAATTTAGCCGAGGGAGCTGTTGCCTTTGCTCGAGAGCGAGCAGCCGCTGCTCCTCTGGTTTCACCACTACCAGAGCCGACTCAAAAAGCGCCAAAGCTCGACCCTCCAAACTTGATTGGAGCCGATGGAAAAGTAGACACAGTGGGGCTAGACGATTTCTTGCAAACACGTTTTGGACGGGATGATCTTCGTGACTTGTGTTTCGATCTGGAGCTTAATCACGAGGATCTGCCCGGCGATACTCATCAAGCCCAGGCTCGCGGTCTGGTTAGGTATTTTCAGAATCGTGATCGCCTCACCGACCTTGCAACCCAGGCTGTGAGTCAGTATTATGGCGACTCTCAAGCATCTTCTGTGGAGAGCGGGTCTTCAATTCTTGACGCCGAACAGGAGTGGTTTCTAGCCTAAGAGGATTTCTGTGCCTTAGGCTCAACTTTTTCAAGATGACCACTGCAACATTTTTCGACCAACTATGGCAACACTATGTGGAGATCGCTCCCTCAGCGCTCAAAATCCGAGCACTGCTGGAAGAGTGCGGCGAGGTTTGGATCAACGACCACGTAGCTTTTAGAACCTTTGACTGTTCTCCCATGGCCTTGGCCGATCTAGAATCCCATCTGTTGGCATTCGGATATAAACGCTTCGAGCCGTATCGCTTCGAAGACAAGTTTCTGAACGCTTTCGGCTATCTGCATTCGGATCGGGCCTTTCCCCGAGTTTTTCTTTCAGAGCTTGAGACTCGACGACTTTCACCTGAGGCTCAAGAGATGATCGATGGGCTGGTGAATCAAGTTGACCCCAAGGTCTTGCGAGAGCCAAGCTGTTTGTTCGCTGGTCCCCTTTGGGAGCTTCCAAGCGAGGCCGACTATAAGGGCTTGTTGTCCGAGAGCGAGTATGCAGGTTGGTTGTCGGTGAACGGGCTGTGTGCCAACCACTTCACCGTTTCAGTGAACGCTTTGGAGGGGTTGGAAGACCTCGATGCTTTGATGAGTTTTCTGGAGCAAGCCGGATTTCGCATGAACTTGGCGGGTGGTCGTATCAAAGGAACCCCGGAGGTCAAGCTGGTCCAAGGTTCCACTCTGGCGGATCGAATAGTGGTGACACCCCGAGAAGGTCAACCTTATGAAGTGACCACCTGCTACGTGGAGTTCGCCCAAAGGTTCGACGGGTTCGACGGCTTTGTCCCCAAGAGCGCTGACAAGATTTTTGAATCCACCAATCGAGGTTAAGAACCCAATAGCTTGAGGGCTTTCATAATCAGCTGTTCGGCGGCTTCGGCAGTACTCAAATCGACTCCGTCTTGAGCCTCCCTGAGGGCCAGCTCAGCCTCTTCTTCTCGACAGCCTAAGGATAACAGCACTTCTCTGGCTTCCTCTAGGGCTTGAGCTTCAAAAAGCGGCAGGTCGGTGTTCGAAGCCGAGCTCACCACGGTTCCCTCAGACCGCATCTTGCGGATTTTTTCCGAGAGCTCCACCACGATTCTGCGAGCTCCTTTTTTTCCTATACCTTTGACTTGAGTCAGTCCAGTGATGTCCTCATTTAGAATAGCTTCAGCCAAGGCAGCCGGTGGGCTATGCCCCAGGATTCCAAGAGCTATCTTCGGTCCGATACCGGTGATCCCGGTGAGGAGGTGAAAGAACTCTCGCTCGGTGGCCGTGGAAAAACCAAACAGGGCTATAGCGTCTTGACGCAGCAGCAGGACCGTAGGAAGAGTGACCAACTCACCCAGGAGTACGCTGGCAAAAGTTCCTGTCGGGATCTCCACTCGAAATCCGAGTCCTTGGCTACGAACAACTAGGTGATCGGGGGCTCGAGCGATGAGTTCGCCTTGGAGGTGGTCGATCACCAGGCGGTCTCCAAGGAGTCGTAGAGCAGAGTCAGAGCGCAGGCTAGCCCATCGGAAGCGTCGTCGGGTTGAGGGGGCTTTTCCAGCCCGAGCTGCACCATCACGATCTCTCGCACTTGCTGCTTAGTGGCTTTCCCATAGTCGGCTAGGCTGACCTTGATGGTTGCTGGGGCGTAGGAGCGCGACGGGATGTTCCGCTCGGCCAGTCCCAACAGCAAAATTCCCCGGGCTTCGGCCACTTGGATAGCGGTGGTGGCATTGCGTCCAGCGTATAGGTGTTCAACACCGGCAAAGTTGGGCTTGACCCGATCCAGCAACAGGCAAAACTGTTGGTACAAGTCGTGAAGACGCTCTTGGCGGACTCCGCCCGGCTTGGTTTCGAGCACCCCATGCTCCAGGTGTAGTACCTGGTCCTCCCAGGTCTCGATCACCCCGTAGCCGGTGGTCCCGATCCCCGGGTCGAGACCCAAAAGGCGAGTGCGAGCGGGTTCGGACATTTTCTGCTAAACCTTGTCTTCGATGGCGGCCATCAATTCGTCGGTGAGTTCAATGTTGCAGAACACCTGTTGAACATCGTCTTGATCTTCCAGGGCGTCGGTGAGCCTCAAGCACCAAACAGCATCCTCGGCAGAAGTTTCCACCCTATTCTTGGGGATCTGCACCAACTGAGCATCTTCGACTTTCAGTCCCTGCTCCTCGAGGCCCAGCCGCACCTGATGCAGTTCGGTGGGCTCGGTGAGAACAGCGAATGCTTCATCGTTCTCATCGGAATTGAGGTCTAGAGCTCCCGCTTCCATGGCCGCCAGCAGCAGGGTTTCCTCGTCGATTTGCTCTCTCGAGATGGACAATTGCCCTCTTCGATCAAAAAGCCAGGCCACACAGCCTGCCTCACCGATGCTGCCGTTATTCTTGTTGAAGATCAAGCGCACTTCGGCCGCCGTCCGGTTTCGATTGTCGGTGGCTGCTTCCACCAAGATGGCCACTCCCCCAGGACCGTAGCCTTCATAGCTCACCTCTTCCATGCTGTTACCCCCATCGGCTCCGGCTAGCTTTTTCAAGAGGCGGTCGATGTTGGCAGCGGGAAGATTCTCTTTTTTGGCTCGCTGAATGGCCACTTTGAGGCGAAAATTGCTCTCGGGGTCAGCCCCATCTTTTCCGGCCACCAGAATCTCCTTGGAGAGTTTGGTGAAGAGTTTCCCCCTCAAGGCATCCATGCGCCCTTTTTTGATCCGAATGTTGTTCCACTTGGAATGTCCTGCCACAGGTGCTCTCCTCTAGCTCCTAACTCAAGGGTACATCCGGGTCAACATTCGAGGAAAGGGCACGGTTTCTCGAACGTGACCCAAACCGCAAATCCAACTCACCGTCCGCTCCAGTCCGATTCCGAAGCCACTGTGGGGAACCGATCCGTAACGTCGCAGATCCAGATACCACTGATAGGACTCCAAGGGCAGTTGGTGTTCGGCCACTCGTTCCTCAAGAAGTTTGAGATCCCAGATTCGCTCTCCCCCACCGATGATCTCCCCGTAGCCTTCTGGGGCCAGCAGATCCGAACCTAAAACTCGGTTCGGGTTGGTGGGATCGGGCTGCATGTAGAAGGCCTTGATGGCGGTGGGATAGTGGGTCACGAAGAACGGCCGATCGAAGTCCTCGGAGAGCACTGTTTCGTCGGTGCCCCCAAAGTCGTTGCCGTCTTCGAATTCCACTCCCTTGGCACGCAGGCGTTCGACTGCTTCATCATAAGTTATGCGGGGAAATGGCGCTTGAACCTGGCGCAGAGGTTCGGGGTCACGCTCGATGATTTCGAGTTCCAAAGCCCTCTTCTCGAGCACCGTCTGCACGACGTATGAGAGGAATTGCTCTTGAATCTCCATGTTAGTAGAGAAGTCACAGTAGGCCATTTCTGGTTCACACATCCAGAACTCCATCAGATGGCGACGGGTCTTCGACTTCTCGGCTCGGAAGGTGGGGCCGAAAGTGTAAACCTTGCCGAAGGCTGCGGCGGTGGCTTCGTTGTAGAGTTGGCCACTCTGAGTGAGAAAGGCCTTCTCCTCGAAGTACTCGGTTTCGAACAGGGTGGTGGTGCCTTCGCAGGCCGCTGGGGTCAAAATTGGGGTGTCCACTCTCAGGAATCCGTTGTCGTCCAACCAGTCGCACATGGCCTTCATGATCGTTGCCCGGATCCTCAGGATTGCGTGCTGCCGTCGGGATCTGAGCCAGAGGTGGCGATGCTCCATGAGAAAATCGGTGCCGTGCTCTTTAGGGGTGATGGGATATCCTTCGGCTTCGCTGACCACCTCAACTTGTTCGACTTGAAGCTCGAAGCCGATTTTCGACCGTTCATCGGCGGTCACCTGGCCGCGGACGATGAGAGCGCTCTCTTGGCCTAAACGTTTCAGGCTCTTGAATAGCTCGGGGTCAATGGCAGCTTTGGCTACCACAGCCTGGATGGTGCCACTTCCGTCTCGGATTTGCATGAAGTGCAGTTTGCCGGAAGACCGGATGCGAGACAGCCATCCTCGCAGTTCTACCGACTGGCCCTCAAATTGTCCGATCTCTTCCACTCGTACCCAAGCGCTCACTGAAACCTCCTGGACGGTCCACAAAAATCTTATTCCCGGACCTTGCGAGGTCCGAGGTTTTGGTTCCTTCCCCAACCGGTTGTGAAGTACCGGTTTCGCACCTAGTGCAAAAGGACATGATTGACAGGCCGAATCTCGTGCATTAGTCTCCAATTTGAATGAGCGTTCAATCAGGCCATAGTAATATGAAGGCCTCCCTAGAGGAGTGTGGTGGAGATCGACGCACCCAACTTCTCGAGGTCGCCTTACGGCTTTTCGGGGACCGGGGAGTGGAAGGCACCACCATCAAGCAGTTGGCTGAGGCTGCTGGGATCTCTACGGGGCTCCTTTATCACTACTTTAAGGGCAAGGACGATCTGCTGAGTCAGGTGATCGACTACCGGGCTCTGGTTCTGCCTCAACTCGAGGATCTGCACGACCAGCCGGCCAACGAAGTCATCCCCATGGTGGTCCGTGCCATTTGTCAGGACCTCAGGCAGAACATTGAAATCATTTGGATATTCTTTCGTGAGCACCGAACCTCGAAGACCGTGGCCCAACAGATCGAACGAAGACGGCAGAGCTGCATAAAATCTTTGGCCGACTACCTACAAGCCAGGCAGATGACCGGAGAGTTGCGAGCCTTCCCTGCAGAAGTGGCGGCGCGCTCACTGCTGGCCACTCTTTTTGCTCTCCACCTCACGGAGACTCCGGCAGAAGACTTCATCGATTCCTTCGTGGACCTTTATCTGAGAGGAATCAAGGCATGAAGGATTTTCGCTTCAGTGTCGTGAGCTGTCTCTGCTTGCTGCTCCTGTTCAACTTGTCCGAGCCGGTTTGGTCTCAGGCTCAAGGGGGCGAGTCCTTAGAAGTTCCCCAGACCAGGCAGCCAGTGGCTGACCCCACACAGTTGGCTCCCCCCCGGACTCCCCGGCCTGAAGATCAGATGATGGGGATCGAAGAAACGTCAGAGCTCGAGCCCCTCAGTTTGGATTTGCGTCAAGCGATGACCGCAGTTTTGCAGGTCAGCCCGAACCTAGACCGAGCTCGGTCCCGATTGCGCCAAGCTGAGTATCGCATCGACGAGGCCTACACTCTGGTCAATCCCAGAGCCGATTTTTCGGCCCAATACTCCAGGGTTGAGCCGCCTGTCAGTCTGCCCGGCTCGAACATTATCATCAATCCCGCAGATAACTATCAGTTCGCCCTAACCTTGCGTCAGGCCATCTTCACCTTTGGGCGCTTGAAATGGAACACCCTGGCCACCAAACTGTCTCGACGCAGTCTTCAAGAGGAGTACCGGGGCGAATTGAACCGCTTGGTCTTACTCACGGCTCAAAGCTACATCGATGCCCTGCTGGCTCAAGAGGCGGTCGAGATCGCCCAGGATAATCTGGAACTACAGTTAGCCAATTTGAGAACCTCGGAGTTGCTCTTTGAGCAGGGTGTCGCGGCCCAGTTCGACGTCTTTCGGAATTCGGCGGCTGCGGCTCAAGCTCGTCAGGAACTCATTGAGGCTCGCACGGCCGAATCGGTGAGCAAATTCCGATTGATGAGCCTGCTGGACCAGCCCTTGGACCGAACTCTCGAACTTCAACCATTGGCCTTGGCAGAGCCAGGCGATATCGATCTTCCCGGAGCAAAGGAGCGGGCCCTGGCCTCACGACCTGACCTGCGCAGTGTACGCTGGGCTATGGAGCAGGCTAAGGCTCAAGTTGAGGTGGCGAGGACCAGCCTGAGGCCTACCCTCGAGCTGCAGAATCAGACCATCTCCCGAAACGCCACCGGTTTTGCTCCGGGCACTCAAAATACCACTTTTCTGGTCTTGAATATCCCGCTCTACGATGGCGGTTTGGCCCACGCTCAAGCCAATCAAGCCCGAGAAGCTGTCGAGCAGATCGCGGCCGACTTGGAGCAGGCCGAGCGCGAGGCTATGCTGCAGGTGGAAGAAAATTACTACCAATTGCGGGACCGTTGGAGACGCATTCAGGTAGCTCACGAGAATGTGAAGGAAGCTGAAGAAGCTCTCCGGGTGGGGATCCTGCGATATCAGAACGGAATATCCACCAACGTAGAACTCCTCGATGCCCAAGCTGCTCGCTCACGAGCCCATTTTGGGTTGGCCCGAGCCAAAGCCGAGTACCTGGCAGCACGCTGGAGTTGGTGGCAAGCCACCGCCTCGGAGTATCCCACCGAAGTCCCGTTCCCTCCGGAGATCCGAGAACAGCTAGAGGCCGAAGGCTTACCGTTGGGACCCGAGGGGTCTCCGGACTTCCTGCCGGATCTTCCTGAAGAGGCTCTGGGAGTGGA
>JBJHCR010000006.1:0-30569 GCA_050486105.1 Vulcanimicrobiota bacterium | reverse complement strand
CCATCCGAGGGCTTCCTACGGCACCGGGCGAACAGCTTCAAGACGCCGAGGGCGAAAACATGGTGGAATCCCAGGACGTCGCCCTTGACCTGGACAACTTAGAGCCCCAGGAGCCGGGTCAAGGACCAGAGTGACGCGAGCCCCTGGAAGCCGTTCGTCGGGTCCCAAGACATGTTGACAGTCACCAAATGCTGAAGCTTCTGAAACCTTATCGCAGCTTGATCGCGGTGATCATGGTCTTCAGTGTACTCACCAACAGCGCCAGCCTGCTGTTGCCGAAGTTGATCGGAGAGGCGATCTCGAGTTTCAGTCAACAAGTTCCCATCTCATCGCAGCTTTTGGTTCAGTTTTTTTTGGCCGTCTTGGTGGTCGCTATAGCTGCTGTGTCGCAGAGCGTGGTGGAGGTGTTCACCTCTGAGAGGGTGGCACGAGATTTGCGACAGCGTCTGGCCGAGCGACTTTCCCATCAAAGTTATGGTTTTGTCCTCGAGCGCGATCCCTCGCGTCTGCTGACCCATCTGACCTCAGATGTGGACGCCATCAAGTTTTTCGTCTCTCAGGTGATCGCCGGGATCGTCTCCTCATTGGTGGTTTTATGCGGGGCCAGCATCTTCTTGCTCTCCCTGAATTGGCGCTTGGGGCTGGCGGTTTTGCTGATCCTTCCGGTGATCGGAGTGATATTTTCCGTAGTGCTGGTGAGGGTTCGGGTGCTCTTTAAGCAGGGCCGAGAGGTCATTGACCGTCTCAATGCGGTGATCGGAGAGAACATCGCTGGAGCCGCTCTGGTTCGAGTTCTCAATTTCGCTGAAGTTGAGAAACAACGATTTGAAGAGATCAATAGCAAGGCGCGAGATTTGGGGCTGACCATCCTAAGAAATTTTGCTGCCATGATTCCTGCGGTGACTTTCTTGTCCAGTCTTGGCACCCTAATAATTTTGGTTTTCGGGGGACATTTGGTGCTGAACGAGGAGATGGATCTCGGAACTCTAGCGGCCTTCAACAGCTACCTTGCTCTGCTGATTTTTCCGGTTTTGGTCCTCGGATTCATGGGGAATCTGGTCGCTCAGGCTCAGGCCTCTTACGGTCGGGTGGTCAAGCTCCTGGAAGCTCCCGACCCTCCCTCAGTGGAGATAGTGAATGCTGCCTTGACGGGAGCGGTGGTGGTGGACAGGGTGAGCTTGGATTTTGGGGAAAAGTCGGTGCTCAAGGAAGTGAGCTTCCGACTTGAACCAGGCACTCGTACCGCCGTGGTAGGGCCTACAGCTGCCGGGAAATCTCAGCTCATCAACCTCCTCAGTGGACTACTAGAACCCACCTCGGGTCAGATTCTGTTTGATGGAGAATATGAGCCTGGACAACTCGGTCACCAGGTTTCGGCTGTCTTTCAGGAGTCCATCTTGTTTCAAGGCAGCCTTCGGGACAATGTCTCCTTTTATCCTGAGACCACCGACTCCGGGTTTCGAAAAGCGGTGGAGACGGCAGAACTCAAGGACTTTGTCGATTCTTTACCTCGAGGGTTGGAGACCCATGTTTCCGAGCGAGGAGCCACCCTCTCCGGGGGACAGAAGCAGAGGGTGATGTTGGCCAGGGCCCTCGCTAAGGAGCCTGATGTCCTCTTTTTGGATGACTTCACCGCTCGCCTGGACTCCGACACCGAGGAGCGGATTCTGGCCAATCTTCGAACGAATTACCCGGATCTCACCTTGCTGACGGTGACTCAAAGGATCGCTTCGGTGGTGGATTATGAGCAGATCATCTTGCTCATGCAAGGTGAAGTCTTGGCCGTCGGGACCCATCAGGAGTTGCTGGAGATCTCATCTGAGTATCGGCAGATCCATGGGTCTCAGGAGAGTGTGCATGCTTGAGCTTCTCCGAGAAGAGAGAACCGCTCTCACCTGGGCCAGTTTGGCCGTCTTGCTGACTTCATTACTGAATCTCACGGCGCCGGTAGTCCTGGCTTACGCTATTGACCACCCTTTGTCTTCGGGAGATTTTCCGGGGGTTCTTCGTTACGGGGGAATCCTCTTGGGTTTGGCCTTCGTCTCTTTGTTCACCCAGTATCTGCAGACCCTAGGTATGGGCGGAGTGGGTCAACGGGTGGTCTTTCGACTTCGGGAAAAGTTGTTCCACAAGATTCAAGAACTCCCCATGTCTTTTTTTCAACAGCACCAGACGGGCGATCTGATCTCCCGTTTGGCTAACGACACCGAGAAGTTGTCGCAATTCTTCTCCCAGTCGTTGACTCGTTTCGTAGGCAGTCTGGTCACCATGATTGGAGCGGCTTTCTTTCTGCTGATCTTGAATCCGAAGCTCGGCGCGGCGGCCCTGGTGCCGGCCCTGGCGATGCTCGCTAGCACCTGGCTCCTGGGCTCGTTCGTCCGGGTGCGCAACCGAGAGAGTATGGAGGCTTTCGGAAAACTCAGCGGTCAAGTGGCCGAAAGCCTGGAGAATTTCAAGGTGGTGGTCGCTTTCAACCGGAGGGACCATTATCGGGCTCAGTTTGAGAAGGTGAATGGTGAAAATTTTGGGAGGGCCATTAGGGCAGGACTGGTCAACGGCGTGGTCACCCCATTCTACGGGTTCTGTGCTCAACTAGGCCAGTTGGTAGTCCTGGGTTACGGTCTGATCTTGGTCTCCAGAGGGGAGTTCACCCTTGGACTCTTGATCGGCTATTTTGTTTATCTGAATCGATTCTACGATCCTCTCAGGCAACTGGCAGCTCTATGGGCGACGTTTCAAGCAGCCATGTCAGGCTATGATCGGATCTCCGAGATCCTGTCCATCTCGGACCGCTTGCCTATCTTGCCGAAGCAGAATCCTGAGCCCGAAGCGTCCCGATTAGAGTTTCGTGGGGTGGATTTTGCCTATATTCCCGAGAGGAAGGTCCTGGAAGAGGTCAGTTTTAGGTTGGAGGTGGGAGGAACCTATGCCTTCGTGGGTCCCACCGGAGGCGGCAAAACCACCATCGCCTCGCTGATGGCCCGCCTATTTGACCCGAGTAGCGGCACCGTGTTGCTGGACGGTCACGATCTGAGAACGGTCTCGGCGCAAGAGCGCAGCCAGAAGATCGGTTTCATTCTCCAGGATCCTTTTCTCTTTGGAGAGACCCTGGCGGACAATGTGACTTCCTTGGAGGGCCTGGACCGGCTGTTCGATCAAGGTCTGCAGACCCCGGTGGCAGGCTTGAGTTTGGGTCAGCGCCAAGTGGTGGCCTTTCTTAGGGCTGTCCTCCGTCGACCGGAACTGCTGATCCTTGATGAAGCCACGGCCAATATCGACACGGTGACGGAGCGCGCACTTTCTGAATTGTTGGAGAGTCTACCTGAGACCACCACCCTGGTGGTGATCGCCCATCGTTTGAGCACTATAGAGAAAGCTGATGGGATCTTTTTTGTCAATTCCGGTCGGATCAGTCGACCCACTTCAGTCGATCAGACTTTGGCTTTGCTTCGAAGTGAAAAGCGAGTGAGCTGAGCCCTAGCGGGCCACCCGGTCTTGCAGAGCGGAATTTTGGTGGTACTCGGTTGCCCTTTGAAAATCGCGACCCAAAAGCAAGAGGTCCATCTCTGAGAAGGCTGCTCCCATGAGCTGAACGCCGAGAGGCAACCCTTCTCGGAAGCCGCAAGGAAGCGACAGGGCCGGCAGACCGGTGAGATTAGCGGAGACGGTGAAAATGTCCGAGAGATACATGGCTACCGGGTCGTTGGCTTTCTCTCCCAGTCGAAAGGCCGGACCTGGCGCGGTGGGCGTGAGTACCGCGAGGCACTCCCCCAGGACGGATTCATAGGCCTGGCGCAGGGCTGTTCTGACCTTTTGAGCACGATGATAGTAGGCATCGTAGTATCCAGCGGAGAGGGTGTAGGTTCCGAGCATGATGCGCCGTTTGACCTCAGAGCCGAACCCCTGGGTTCGGGCTGCAGCCGTGAGCTCAGCGGTGTTGTCAAAGCCCCCACCCTGGGGCTTGAAACCATAGCGCAGTCCGTCGTAGCGGGCCAGATTCGACGAAGCTTCAGCGGGTGCGATGACGTAGTAGGCTGAGAGGGCTTCCTTGAGGTAAGGGAGATCGACTTCCTGGATTTGGTGTCCTAGGGCTCGAAACTCCTCCACTGTGGCTTGGAAGGCCTCAGCAAGCTCGGGGGGAAGAACCTCGGTGACCGCCTTGGGGACTGCCAAGACCTGTCTGGAGAGTTCTGGCACCGCTTCAAGATCTGCCAGCTCAGGTTCAAGTGGGCGCTCGGAAGAGGTGCTGTCTTTGGGGTCGTACCCCCCGATCACGCTGAGGATCAGAGCGGCATCGGTGGCACTTCTCGTTAAAGGGCCGATCTGATCCAATGACGAGGCGAAGGCCACCAGGCCGTACCTGGAAACTCGTCCATAGGTGGGCTTCAAGCCGGTCACGCCACAGAAGGCAGCCGGTTGCCTGATGGAGCCCCCGGTGTCGGAGCCTAGGGCGAACGGACAATATCCAGCCGCGACGGCAGCCGCAGATCCCCCTGAAGAACCTCCTGGGACTCGGTCTTGGGCCCAGGGATTTCTGGTGACCCCAAAGGCTGAATTTTCCGTGGAGGAGCCCATGGCAAATTCATCCATGTTGGCCTTCCCTATCAAGACAGCCCCGGCTTGATGAAGTTTTTCCCAGACCGTGGCGCTGTAGGGAGAAACGTAGTCTTCCAGCATGCGAGAACCGCAAGTGGTTCGACTTCCCTTGATACAAATGTTGTCCTTGATCACCACCGGAACACCGCACAAAGGCATGTTTGCCCGCTCTTGCTGAGGCAGGTCACGGAGTTCCTCGACTCGCGCTCGAGCAGCTTCGGAGTCCTGAGCAAGGAGGCAGGTCAAGGCACTCTCATTTTGAGAGATCCTCTCAAGACAGTCTTCCACCAACTCCCCAATTGGGCGACTCTCAAGTAGGTCGCGTATCCCGTCCGGCATGCTGAAGTCTCCCTAGTCTAAGGTTCTCTTTGATAAGATTCGAGGGATTTCAAAGAGCCCGTCCCGCTGACAGGGAGCGTTGCTCAGGGCCTCAGACCTAGGTAGAGTTGCGGCAACGACATCTTCACGGAACCTGTTGGCGGTTCCCCCGACCCCCAAGGTGGCCTCTAAGCCTTCTATGGGTACGGTCATCATCTCTGAGACGGTGTCCAGGATTTGGTCCAACTCTGAAGTCATGGCGACAAGTTCTTCCTCGGAAAAGTTCAGACGACTCAAGCTGGCTACGTGCCGCACTTCATCGGCACTGATGCGAGGCTCACTCATCGTCGTCCCATTCCTCGACCCAACTGTCTACACTGAGATCGACTCCCTCTAGGGACACCAAATCTCGGTTGAGTCTGCGCTGCTGAGAAAATTCGAGTTCGAAGTCGTGGTAGTCATCAAAGTGGGCTACCTTGTCTCGGTTTTTTGCCAGAAAACTGATAAATGACGTATTGGTTTGTACGCTGGGTTGGAGACGACGGGCGAAGTGGACACAGAATCGAAAAAAGTTGTGGTGAGAGACATATCCGACTTTGTCGAGAAAAGTCTTGTAGTGAATTATACTGCTTTCAAAACGATACGGCTGGTCTTGTTCTGAGGTGAAGACGTCCAACAGATAGAGTTGCCGCGTCTGCTTGGCTCGGTCTTTGGCCGACTCTTTGTCTTCCCCCCCGCTCATCACTTTCTTGACCATTTGTCTCAGTGGTCCGGCCTTGGGCTCACTGTCCTTCACCATCTGATCGATGATGGCGAGAGCCACAAACTCGATGGAAGACCAGGGAATCTCCTCGCCTCCAGCCAGCAAAGCATCGTCGGTGAACCCACCGTCCCGGACTCGTATGGGTAAGGGAGTCGAGCGGCGAAAGCGTTGCTCACTTTCTTTGGGTACATTGAGTTCTTCTTGATCGCTATCGTAATCGGTGTCAGCGTTGCCGTGTTCCATCTATGCGTTTTCCCCTCGATTCCCCATCGGCATAGCTACCGATTTCAATTTGAGTCGCAAGTCGTTGGCGTTGTCAGAGTTGCGCAGAGCTTCTTCGGCGGTGATCTTGCCCGCCTTGTACAAGCTGATCAAAGAGTGGTCGAAACTCATCATTCCCTCGGGATGGAACTGGTCTAATTCTCGGCGCATCTGGGTTAGAGATCCGGCCCTGATGAGTTCTTGCATCCGAGCATTCCCGATCAGGATCTCGGTGGCGGCAACTCGCTTTCCATCGATGCCCGGAATCAAGCGTTGAGCGATGACTCCTCTCATATTCAATGAAATCTGGGCCAAGACAGCCGATTGCATGTCTTCAGGGAAGAACTGTAGGACTCGCTCGATGGTTTGGTAGGCGTTGTTGGCGTGGAGGGTGCTGAGCACCAAGTGTCCGGTTTCCGCGAAATAAACCGCGGAACTCACCGATTCGGGGTCGCGCATCTCACCCACTAGAAGGACGTCTGGGGCCTGACGCACGGCGCTCTCCAAGCCCTCCTTGAAGGTTTGCACATCTTGACCAATCTCGCGCTGGCTGATGATGCAGGCTTCCTCATCTTCGTGCAAGTATTCGATGGGATCTTCCAAGGTCACGATGTGGCCGGTGGACCGGTCTTTGCGGTACTTGATCATGGAGGCCAGGGTGGTGGATTTTCCTGATCCTGTCGGACCTGTACAAAGCACCAGACCCCGCTTTTGCATGGCGAGCTGCCCGAGAACTTCGGGGAGCCCCAGGGTGGAAAACTCCAAGATCTCGTCTTCCACGCGCCGCATAACCATGGCTACACTGCCTTTTTGACGATAGGCGTTGACTCGAAACCGGCTGACGTTTTCGATGTCATAGATGAAGTTGGCGTCGTGAAAATTCGAAAATTTTTCTTGCTGATGCATGGGCATGATTGTGATCGCCAGATGTTCGATCATCTCCGCAGTCAAAGGAGCACATTCGATGGGAATCAAGTTCCCTTCAATACGAAGCATGGGGGTCTTGCCCGACTTGATGTAAACGTCGCTCGCTCGCTCTCGTACGGAAACCGTTAGAACCTGGTCTAGCAGTCCGCGCAGACTCTCAATTTCGATCATTCTAGTCTCCTTTTAACCCTGTCTTTCGTCGTAGCGAAGCTCTCGTCCCTGTCTCAAACGCTCCAAGTTCTCTCGATGGCGATAGAAAGCCAGTCCAGCAGCGGCAACACAGAATAAAATGGAAGGCAGGTCCTTGCCCTCCAGGGCCATGAGCAACGGGAGGGCCACCATGGCCGAGAGGGATCCCACTGATGGGTATTTGGTGAGAGCGATCCCTGCCAACCAAACTAGGACGGCTAGGAGAGCTACCTTCGGGGCCAGCACCAGAACCACTCCAAAAGTGGTCGCGATTCCCTTTCCTCCCTTAAAACCTCTAAAGACACTGTAGTTGTGACCGATCACCGCCAGAAATCCAAAGACAGCCTTGGCGATAGGAAGGGCAAACGGCGGTATCAAAGCCACATAGGCCAACAGACAGGCGACCGAACCCTTGAGCACGTCGGCCACCAAAACCACCGCACCCCCTCTGACTCCCAGGGTTCGGAAAGCGTTGGCCGCTCCACTGTTGCCGCTGCCCTTGCGGGTCAGGTCTTCGCCCAACTGTCGGGCCACCAGGATTCCGAAAGGGATGGCTCCCAAGAGGTAGGCGGCTATCACCAAGACTAAGGTCCAGATTCCAAACATCAGCTAGATCTCCCAAACTTGAGATGTATAGGCGTACCGACAAAACCAAAGGCGGCTCTGAGCTGATTCTCGAGGTATCGCTCATAGCTAAAATGGATGAGGTCGGTGGAGTTCACCTTGAGAAGAAAGGTTGGGGGTTGAGTGCGCCGTTGAGAGCAATAGAGAACCTTTAGGACTCTGCCCTTGTACGAAGGTGGAGGACGAAGAGCCACGGCCTCGTGGACCACTTCATTGAGTAGGGGGGTGGCCACCCGACGGCTCCACTGTTCGTGCACCTCTCTCACGGTGGGCAAAATATCTTCGCACCCTTCACCGGTGAGGGCGGAAAGAAATAAGACCGGGGCATAGGACATGAAATCCAAGTCATGGTTGAGCTTTTGAATGTATTTTTCTCGACGAGCCACGGTGTCCGCAGTGGTTCCTATGAGGTCCCATTTGTTGACAAGAACCACCACGGCTATGCCGGCGTCATTGATCATTCCTGCCACTCTCTTGTCTTGTTGGGTCACCCCGCTTTGGGCGTCTATGACCAAAACGCCCACGTGCGCGCGCTCCAGAGAGTTCTTGGCTCGGAGACCCGAGTAATATTCGACTTCGTCGTCGACCTTGGCTTTTCTCCTTAGTCCGGCTGTGTCGAGAAGGCGAAAGGGCTGCCCGTCTTCGTAGACTTGAGTGTCGATGGTGTCGCGGGTTGTACCAGCCTGGTCGTGTACCAGACTTCGCTGGGTTCCGGCCAAACGATTCAGTAAGGAGGATTTTCCGACGTTGGGACGCCCAACCAAGGCTAGGGCGATCTCTTCGTATTCTTGGTCTGATTCGGCGGGTGTCGGAAGGGCGGAGACCATCTGGTCCAGGAGATCCCCGGTGTTGGTTCCGTGAATGGCCGATATAGGAATGGGGTCACCTAGACCGAGAGCGTAAAACACATACTGATCCGGTTCGGATTTCGGATTCTCCAGCTTATTCACTGCCAGCAGGATCGGTTTTCCACATCCTCTGAGTCGGGCGGCGACCTCTTCGTCCAAGGGATGGATGCCTTCTTGCCCATCCACCACGAAGAGGATTACATCGGCTTCTTCGATGGCGATCTGGGCCTGCCGAAAGACTTCTTGCCTCAGGTCGTCGGTGTCGTAAGGATCCATGCCCCCGGTGTCGATCAGCAGAAAATTCCTGCCGTTCCAGTCCGCTTCGGCAATTATTCGGTCTCTGGTCACCCCTGGCCGATCGGCGACGATCGCGTGACGCCTCCGCAAGATGCGATTGAAGAGAGCCGATTTGCCAACGTTCGGGCGGCCAACGATAGCTATGGCGCCGGAGATCTGTGTCATAAGTGGTCATCGCTTTCGGGAAAGTAGCCCCAACCCCGCTTGGTGAAGTCATAGAGGAGCTTCTGCAACTCGTTGTTGGACGCCACTGAGCCGAAGTTCAGAGTTCGATTCTCAGTGAAGACCTCGATGGTTTTTTCCTTCAGCGGCTCCTCCCAGATTTGCCCTTCCACAAAGAGGCGTGGCTTTTCGCCAAGCCAGCCAATCACCCTCACTCCCTCGTGGCGGCGCCAATATCCGGCGTTTTCGAAGTCGGCCATGAAGTCGGAGAATTCCCCTTCAAATTCCTCTGTTTGCAGAGGGTACCTCGGCGGCCTGGTGATGAAACCACCAAACCATTCCGCCAACAACTCTCGCTCTACAGGGCCCTCCCGGAGGAGGCGTAAGAGGCGGTTCAAATCTGAATCGTCGATCAGTCCAGGATGTCGATTGACCAAAAGGTCCGGGTCGCTATAGCGGGAGACTCCTATCCGCTCTTCGTACCAAAGTCCGAAATCAGATAAGATTTCAGCTTGGGTGGGGGCCAGAAAGCCGAAAGAGAAGGTGAGACACGGCTCAAGGGCCACACCGTTGTGCGGTATTCCCGGTGGTAGATAAAGCATATCTCCAGGCTGAAGCTCGAACACCTGCTCGGCTTCGAAGTGCTCTAGCATCTTGAGGTCCAGGCCCTCCTTCATGGAGTAATCCCCAGGCGGTCCAATCTCCCACCGTCGGCGTCCACTCCCCTGAAGCAAGAAGACATCGTAGGAATCTATATGAGGACCAACGCCGGCGTGAGTTGAGGCAAACGAAACCATGACATCGTCTTTGCGCCATTGGGGCAGGAAATCGAAGAGATCGAAAAGATCGGCCACTTCAGGAACGTGGCGGTCCACTTCTTGTACCAAGACGGTCCAATGGCTGTCGCCGAGTTGTTCGAAATCCTCTTCGGAAAGGGGTCCGGGCCGGACTTGCCAGGGGTAGTCTCCTCCCTTCTCCAGGATAAGCCGAGAGAGAACGTCTTCTCGGCAGGCCAAGCCGGCAAGTTCGTCGGCTTCGATGGGAGAGCAAAATCCGGGAAAAGCCTGGGGGATCAAGAGCGGTGTTTTTTGCCAGCTGTCTCTCAAAAAGGCTTCAGCAGTGAGCTCTCCGAGAGGGGGCTTAGGGTTAGGATTCATGTGTGACCATCGTTCGCCTTGAGCGGGAGGTGATCCTCGCTGGGGGCACTAGGCTCAGACTACAGCGGATCGTCATTTTGCGGGGACCCGAGTTGCTAACTCGGTTAGGACGGCCTGCATGAGTTCATCGGGATCGCGGGAAGACGAATCCAAGTGTAGGGCGTCGGCAGAGGCCACCATGGGGGCGATATCTCGCTCGGAATCCTGGGTGTCGCGCCGTTTCAATGCTGAAATCTCCTGCTCCAAGCCCTGGGTACTCTCGTTCTCACTGCGCTGACTGATCCTCCTTCGGGCCCGCTCTTTGAGGTCAGCGCTCATGAAAACTTTGAGGGTCGCCTCTGGGAGAACGACTGTTCCAATATCTCGACCGGCCAAAACTACCGAGGAGGCTTGGGCGAACTGTCGTTGACAGTCCAACAACCACTCGCGAACATAAGGAAGTCGAGCCGCGTAGGGAGTGGCCCGCTCCACCTGAGTTTCTCCCAGGCGTTCGGTGACATCTTCACCTTGGAGCAGAACCCGGCATTCTTGACCCGGCTCTGGGGCCAACTTCAAGTCCGTGGAGGCGAGCAATTCTTGAGCCAAGGCTTCGTTCCATTCCTGGCAGCGGAGATAACCTTCCTGGAGAAACTGCAGAGCGACCGCTCGGTACAATTTTCCGGTGTCGAGATAACTGATCTCCAGAGCCTCAGCCAGCATTTTGGCCAGGGTAGATTTTCCGCTGGCGGCGGTGCCGTCGATGGCTATGGAGATCTTTTGATTGAGGTTCACAACGAAAGTCATGTCAGTCATCCGTCCCAATAGAATCGGCCGCCTGGCCGGGCCACGATCACCGTTGGGTTGAGCAAATAGATTTCGGCCACCTTTCGGATGTCTTCGGCCGTTACCTTTTGTAGGTTCTGCTCAAAGTTTTCTTCATAACTGAATCCCAGACCGATACTTTCTGCCCGGGCCAGCCTGAAGGCTGTGCCGCTGGTGGTCTCCTGTTCCAGGAGGAACCCACCTCGGACCTTCTGTTTGGCCGCTGCCAATTCTTGGGGGCTCAAGAGCTCTTTCTGCAGCAGTTCGATCTGCTTGAGGACCTCACGTCGGACCTGTCCCACTTGGTTGGGCTTGGTCACCACGTAGGTGAGAAAGTGTGATGGACCCTTGAGATCGGGGTGCACGGAACTGATGGTGTAGGCCAACCCTTTCTCTTCACGAATCTCGTTGAAGAGTCGCGAGGACAGACCTTCGGCAAGCAAGCTGCGGAGGACCATCATAGGTAGATGATCTTCTGAGGCCGCGCTGGGAGCCTGATAGCCCACAAGTACCCAGGCAATGTCGGCACCGGTTCTCAGATCGATTCGCTTTTCCACGGCTTTGGGTTCCCACGGAAGAGCGAGATCCGATAGGTTGTTTGAGCGCAGTGGGCCGAACAGCTCTCGCACTCTGGTTTCGGTCTCAGTTCGAGGGAATCGTCCGGCGACGGCCATAACCGTTCGGTTAGGGACCAAGAATTTCTTGTGAAAGCTACTCACCACTTCTGGACTGATGCGGTCCAGGGCTAGGGTTCCTCCAGTGTGTTGGCGACGATAGGGATGGTAGCGGTAGAACAGGGAGCGAAAGATTTGGTAGAGTTGGCTGTTTGCTCCTCCGCCACCCTTGGCGATGTCGTCCTTGAGCTTCTTTCGATGGTGGTCGACTTCTTCGCTGCTGTAGGTATCTTGAGCCATCACCTCTGAAAGCACGGTCAGCATTCTCTCGGTGTCAGTTGCTGGTCCTGTGAGGGAGAATCTGAGGAAATCAGGCTCGATAGACACTTGAGGAGCTACGATGCTGAAATCGTCCACGGTGGCTTCGTCGAGGCGATCTTGCAGGATGTTAGACCACAGAGCGATGAGGCCGGCAGTCGGGGTTTCCTCGTTCTGCAGGCCCACTCGGCAGAGGAGCTCCACCGAGGTGAGATCGTGGGTTGGAGCTTCCTTCAGGAGAAGAATCATGCCATTCGGGAGGGCGATCCTCCGGGCGGGCGTGGCTCGCGCCGCTCGTATTTCCGTTCTATGGGGTGTGGTCTCCCCTAGCGCCGGGTTGGCAAGAGTCAAACTCAACAACGCCATCAAAAGGACCAACCCTGACCAAGTGCTGGGGAGCTTCATCGTCGCCCTCCTCGTTGGGGTTTCATGGTGTAGCCCCAATGCCCTCCACCGAGGTAGGTGTTGGCCACCCTGAGGACATCCTCTCGTTTCACCTTTCGAACTTCGTCGGCGTAGGTTTTCCAGAATTCCGGGACTTCCAAGGCGTGGTAATATCCGATGGTGTCAGCTTTGCCGGCGTTGGATTCGGTTCCCTGCAAATGTGTTTGCAGCAAGAGAGCTCGGGCTCGCTCCAAATCTTCATCGCTGAAGTCGCCTTGGCGGACTCGCTCAATGCCTACCAAAAGGCCGTCTTTGATCTCTTTGGCGTTTTTGCTCTCCCCGAAACCACTGAAGATGATGAGACCCTGCTGCCTAGGAGTCAAATAGGTGGCGCCAACCGATTCGGCGATCTTTTGTTCCTTTACTAAGCTTTGGTAGAGCAGACTTCTTTTTCCCTGTCCCATGAGAAATGTCATGACGTCCACAGCGTAAACGTCAGGCTGATCGTGGGCCGAAGGAGAGGGAAACCCTAGCAGGATCAGGCTTCCCCCAATGGGGCCGCTGCCTTCCTCGTAAATGGGAGTCTCTGGCGCCGGAGGCGGGGGTTGAAGGATGCGTTTTCCCCCATCTTCGCCTCGATACTCAGCAAAAAGGACTTTCGCTCGGCGCATAACCTTTTGGGCTTCCACGTCCCCCACGACCACCACCGTAGACCGTCTAGGTTGGTAGTGTTGATTGCGCCAACGCACGAAGTCTCCCCGTTGGTAGGACCTGATGCGCTCTTTGGTGCCGATGGTGGACAAGCCGTAAGGATGATCCTTGTAGGCCATTCGATAGAGAGCCTCTGTGGCGATACGGCCGGGATTATTTTCTCCGATTCGATACTCTTCCAGGACCACTTCGCGTTCCACTTCAATACCCTTGGGGTCCAGTTCGGCCCGAATTAGGGCGTCAGCCAACAGTTCGAGTCCCCGTTCTGCGTGCTCGGCCGGAAGGGCGATGAAGTAATGAGTCATGTCTTTGCTGGTGGTGGCGTTGGTCACCCCCCCCAAGTCCTCGATGGACTTCTTGAATTGAAGACCTGACAGAGTTGGGGTTCCTCGGAAGAACATATGCTCATAAAAATGAGCAAGCCCAGTGGTCTGTTCTGTTTCATCCAAGCTGCCTGCCGAGATGAAAATGTTGACCGACACGGTGGGTGAGGCGGGATTTTCCAGGACCACCACCTTGAGGCCGTTTGGAAGGCGTTCCTCGAGCAAGGTTCCTACCGCACCTTGGGACACTGCCAAAGATAGCGAACTCAATAAGGTGAACAAGATGAACAAGAGTCCCGGTAGGACACATCTTCGTCGAGTTTTTGGAGTAAGTTTCATGAGCATGGCTTTCGCCCTTCTTGCTTTTCTCCCCAATAAAACCTCTTGTGCCCGGCAAGTTCTGCTTTTTCGCCTCTGCGGGCCTAAGAAAAAAGAGCCGAAAGGCTCTTTTCTTGGGATTGGTACCGCGTACGGGATTCGAACCCGTGATTTCCGCCGTGAGAGGGCGGCGTCCTAAGCCTCTAGACCAACGCGGCGAGAAGATGGCTGCCGAGGAAGGAGTCGAACCCTCACGTACGGACCCAGAACCCGCTGTCCTACCATTAGACGACTCGGCAACGTCGTGCCGATTATAGGCACTGGAAGGGTGAGCGTCAAGGGTGCTACCAAAAAACTTCAGTCACGGGGTGAGCAACCCCTTGGATATCAGGAAGTGGGCGACCTCTGCGGTTATTCTTTGTCGACCAAGTTCATTGGCGTGGACCACGTCAACGAATTCTTCGTCCTTCAAGAAATCACCGAGATCAAGCACCGGAAACTCAGTGATCAAGGAGCTGAAGACCTGGTCTGCAGCTTCGGGCACGGAATTGTGAAGCTCGGGTCTCTCGGGCATCTTCACCAACACCAGTTTGGCTTGGTCGGTTGAAAGCCGCTGAAGGAAACTCTTCAGAACTCTGGCCTCCCGAGTGTTCGGCTCGTAGGAGTTTGGGTCGAAGGTGCCGAGTTCGGTCATGCCGTTCAATTGGACTGTCATGGCGTGGCGCTGAGGCGGACCGGAAAGCTGCGGTTGGTCTATAAAGGGAGACGAATGAGAACCTTTAGGCCAAGCCGGGCCTTGAATGGCCAGGGCTGCCTTTTCCAGAAAAGTCGAGTAGAACTCTCTCATGTCCTTGACCACACTGTCGCCGCGCTGCTCTTGGACCACCAACGGGTGAAGGCCAAGCACAATGATTTCTGGTTTCAACTCCGCGTGGAAATAAGGGTCCAGAGCTAACACCAGACGGTCCAGTGAGCGACCCTTGATGGAGAGGTTCAACCACTTCAACCCGGTGAGGTCCTCCAATTGGTCCACGGAATACCCTTCAAGAGCGCTGGAGTTGCCAACGATGAGGCCGAATTGCTCGCCGCTTTGCTTGGCAGCAAGGCTGAGTTGTTGAGTGAGCTTGAGGGCCTCTCGATCAGGGCTCCATCGGCTGACAGGAAGAGCTAGCAGCAAACCACTGGCTCGTTCGAGGGCAAAAATAAGTAAGAAGAGAGTCCCGAAAACGGTGATCGATGGACGATATCTCCCTGGGTCAAGCATCAAAAACCTTGATAGATGAAGGGTTGATTTGGGGTCATGAGAGGGATGGCGATGGCCAATTTCATAGCCACCAAAATCAACCTGAGGAATATCTTCATTGTCTGAGTCTCCTATCTCTCCCAAAGCATTTCTATCGGGCCTATAGCAAAAAACCAGGAAAAAGCCACAAATTCAAAAGTTAGCAGGACGCTCAGGGCCTTGAGCCAGGGATTCTTATTGAGGGCTTTCTGACGTTTGCGTCCGATCCGCTGAGTTAACCAACTTTGGTAGGCTCGACAGACTGTCAGGCCGATTCCGTGGAACAAACCCCAGAGCGCAAATCGGAGACTGATTCCATGCCATAACCCGCAAAGTACGAAGGCCAAGTTGAAGGAGATCAACGCGGCTAAGAGCGGTCTCTCCGGGATCCGGTTTCTCATCAACCAAAACTGCACAGGCATGAAGATTTCTGTTTTGATGAAGTCCGACAAAGTGATGTGCCAACGCTGCCAGAAGTCGATGAGATTTCTTGCCAAGAGAGGATTGTTGAAGTTTTCCGGCACTCGAAACCCAAGGATTCGTCCGACTCCTACGGCGATGTCGCTGTATCCTGAGAAGTCGAGAAAGAGCCATAGATAACTGATCTGGAGTTCCAAGAAGAGGTACCAAGCATCAGGGTGCTGGTAGTCGGTGAAGAAAATGAGCCTTAGGCTTTCGGCCAAGACAAACTTCTTGAACAATCCTGTTGAGATCCGCTCCACTCCAATGACCAGGTCCTCTCTGTTGGTGGACCCAAGATCAGAGGCTCTAAACTCTTCATAAGTCTGAATCGGTCCGGCCGCCAGCATGTGGAAAGGAATGAGGTAGTTGATGAATTCTGAGAACCCTGGAGGTGGGGTTCTCTCTTCCCACACGGTCTTGATGAGATAGGCTAGTCTCAGCAGCAGATACGAATAGCCTATGGCCGAGAAGGCTACTCCCAGCGTACCGATGGTGAGTGCTATGGCCCAGTCGACTCTCTTAGTGAGCAAGAATAGACCAAGCAGGGAAACTGAGAGGACAACCAGAGAAGCTTCTCGATGAGGAGGCTTGAGGGCTCTGACCAGGGCCAAGGCCGAGACGAGGAAAACGAGGACTGCCAAGAAGAGTTCCGGGCCCAGAATGACACCCACAAAGGTGAGGTTCACTAAGCAGAAGACAGTCTGTCGGGCCGAGCCTGAAGTAATGGGCGTGAGCAGCAGATAGCTGAGCGTCAGGGTAAGCCAAAAGGGAGCAGTCGCAAGATCTACCGACATTTCTTAGGAGTGTCTACCAATGAGGGCCTCGACGCCGCTGAAGAATGAGAGCCATGGAGCGTGGGAGATATTTGGCTTTGGGGAGGGTGCGGCTGGGGCCCTCAGAGACGGTCTCCAGGGCCCGAAATCCGGCCACTTCAGCCATTGTGACCAGTTCAGATTCTCGCACAAACTCAAAAATATGATCCTCCTGGGCTGCGGTGAGAGCCCCGGTGAGGAACAGTATTCCGCCCGGCCTGAGATGGCTGGCCAGGGCTTCATAGAGGAGATGTGGCTGCTCGAGATGTTCGATGACAAAACCACAGATTGCCTGATCAAAACTGGGCTTCTCGGCCAGACTCAAGGCATCACCTTGACGATACTCGGTTCTGGGAGCCAGCTTCGACGAGTGGGCCAGAGCTCTCGCTATCTCAACGGAACTCTCGGAAATATCCACCCCCGTCAAGGTGGTATTCTCGGTTTCCGTCAGAGCCCACTGGCCCCAACCCCCGTGGCCAAATGCGAGTTCAAGAATGCGGCTTCCTGGGGTGATTCGAGGCAGATACCTTTCTTCAAAGAAGCGTGCCAGACGAAGATGGTGGGGCCACAGGAAGAAGGTCAAGTAAACTCCCCAAAGATACTCTTCCATACGTTCTTGTCGATCGTAGAGGTCGCTTTGGAACTCGGCTGTTGAGCTGGCTTGATAGTGTCCGGCCAGTTCATAGCGGGCTTGGTGGAGATTCACCGACATGGTGAAGTTGGCGTAGGATCGGGCCACGATCTCGAGGGTCTGCTCCCCGAGCACCCCTTCGGCCCAACTCAGGAATCGGTTTCCAAGGCGCTCAAAACGGATCGGGTCTTCCTCTTTGGCCTCCAGGAGTCCAGGAGAAAATTGTGGCAAATGCCTATCGAACCATCGCAACAGGCTTTCGACTCGAACCGAGCTCACTTTTGAGATACGCGCTCAATGAGGTCAACGAGTTGACCGACGTTTTCGAGTTCGGCCACGTCGGAGACTCTGAATCGAAGACTGTAGTGCTGCTCGATCTTCATGATGATGCTGACGTGAGCCAAGGAATCCCAACCTTCGACATCTGCCGCCGTCGTTTCACGAGCCAGAAGGATGTCATCGTCATCAAGGATGTCTTGGATGATTTCTTCGACGGTTTTCAGGATGTCTTGCACAGCGGCAACTTCCAGGATTTCAGAAGAGTCTCCTCCCCTATTGGCCCTGTCTTTAACCCACTTGATGGTGCGACCAGGCAATTGTTGTGCTCTGTCAAGGGGAGACTTTGGCTTGAACGTAGGTTTCCAGGGGCTTGAAGTCGGCGACCTCCAGGCTCCATCCGTGAACCTCGCACGGGCTGAATCCGCAGTGTTCCAAAAGCTTTGAGACCGGCTTGTTCTTTGCAGTGGGAAGATAGCGTCCTCGAATCTGGGTGCAGCCGCTTTCAGCTGCGAATCTCACCAAGTCGTTGAAAAAGTAATACTCTACGGTGCGCTGGAGAGCGCGGCAACTCATAAGCCAGGTGTCGATTTCCAGAGCTCGATCTCTGGGGATCGCGATCAGGAGCGAGATGAGCCCCAGGTCACCAAATCGGTCCTCAAGCTTGAGGACCTTGACGTAGGAGCCAGAAGTGCGCAGAAAATCTTCTAGTTGAGCCAGGCCGTGGCGTTTAGTGGTGAGGTTGAATTGGTTGGTCTTGGCTAGCAACTGCAGGCTGCGTTGAAAGGTTGCTTCGCCTACGGTGGCGATTTCTGCCGTCATCTCCAAATGGTCTAGATACTGCTCCACAGTTTGTCGAGCTTCTTGTCGACGAGCTTCTTGGCGATAGCTCTCGGTGCGCTGCCGATCTTCAAGAGTGATTTCGGCCGTTTCAAAAAGCAGGCAGCGGCTCAAGTTGTCCAAGTAATCGCAAGGGTCGTTAGACACATCGACCACCGACACCTGAGGGAGAACTTGAGCGATCTCGGCCCGCTCTCGAGGGTTGTCGTCGAAGAAGACAAAGCTTTCTAGGCCGAGGCCCAGAGACTCCGACAAGGTCACCAAACTCTGAGACTTCGGTTCCCAATGAACCTGGTGTCCGACAAAATCGGTCCACTTTAAGAGTAAATTGGAGTTCTTTTCGAAAGCTTCTCGAGCCACGGACTCTTCATTTTTCGAGGCCACCGCCAGGAGAATTCCTCGAGCACTCAAGTCTTTTAAGAACTGCTGAAAGGCCAGAAAGGCTTCCCCTTCGGGGCCTGAAAGTCCAATGTGCTGCCACCCGACTTCTCCGACTTCTCCCCCCCAAAGAGTGTTGTCGAGATCGACGACCAGCACTTTTTTTGGGCCTGTGGTGAGTGCTCTGATACCGGCCAAAATGTGATCGCTCAGATGAAGCAAACCGAGTTGACTGAAGGGTTGCTTGGTCCAAAAATAACTTCGCCTGTCATAGAAATGCCGACGGCCGACCTGTCCACTGACGGCAGGGAGGTCAAGAAAGAAGGCCCCGGTCGGGAGTTCTCTCCTGAGGTTCGAGTTCAAGAGCTCCACAAGTTGGGCGGGATTAGAACTGTGCCCTTGAGCATCGAAGGACACCCAGTCGAATCCCACCTGTAAGATTTTGAGACCAGCCTGGCGGGCCTGGGTCCAACTCGAAGCCCAGTAATCGAGTTCCTGCTCCCAATGTGTGGGGCGTTCTCTCCAAGGGATCAGCACGACGAAGGTTCCCGATAACCCGGCAAGGGACTGCAGCACCTGGTCGTAAGGACCGGCCTCCACCTTAAAGGGCGCTTCAAGGGTGAGAGTTCTTGCTGCCAGAACAGGAGCCAGATAGTCCAGGGTACATTGGCCCAATAGGTGACCCCAAGCGAGGTCGAGAGGGCTAGCGTTCACTGCTCGGCCGATCTTGGCAAAGTCCTCGGCAGCAGTGGCCAGGGGAAGCAACTTGCGCAAGTCTTGCATCGCCTCGGTTGGCTCCAAGGCTTTGAGTTCCTTGAGCCGTTTTCTGAGATTAGGAGCCTTGATGGCGTCGCTCATTGGGAGTTCCTATCCTCCTGTTTCTCTTGTCTGAAAATATGCTCGAAGACTGGCCTGAGCAAGATGGCTCCTTTCTCGGTCAGGTGGTGGGTATCGATATAGAGCGGCTCATCATCGATGGTCAAGCCCCAGTCCAAGGTGATGGGGCCGATATCGACGACCTCAAATGCTGAGTCCTCCACGGCTGACAGAGCTGTCAAGGCTTTCGTGACTTCCTGTTGCTGTAGGCGGTATTCCTCTTCTGAGACGCGAGCCGTACTCAGGATTGGATAGCGAGTCGAAAGCGCTAATTGTCTCGGAGCAGCACCCCTTTGTTCTGGGACCGCAGTGACAAAGACGACTCTGCAGCCTTCGGCTTGGAGGGCTTCTATGGTGGTCTTGAGATCCTGTCCAAAATTAGGGCTTGTATGATCGGCCCAGCGTGAGACTAAGAATACCCTTTTGATGTCGTGAGTTCTCACCAACTCCAAGGCTCCGTTGAGCCATTGCTGGTGCTCTTGTTTGGTCCCCTCAGGCCAGGATGCCAGCGCGGGCGTGTTCTGAAGTACCAAGGCGAGCCCTTTTTGTTGGTAGGCTTGACCCAGTTGCTCGAAGAGGGGCAGAGAAGATTGGGCATGGCTGTCGCCCCAAACCAGGAAGCTTGGCGCCTGGGCGTCGAGCGACCCCACGGTGACCACGGGGGGAAGCTCTTTGGTTAAGTCAATTCTTGGGAGAGCGAATTCATACGGGAGTTGACCGGTGCGGGCGAAGAGAAGAGCGGCCTTAGACCAGTTTTGCGGGAGGCCTTTATTGAAGAAGAAGTAGCCTCCGACGGCCAGGGACAAGGCTGCATAGAGAACCGTCAGGGTCAGTAAATCTTTAGTGACTGGTAAGAAGGTTTTCTTGCGAATTGGCGACTCAATATAGCGAAAAGAAAGATAGGCTGGGAGGAAGCTTAGGGCTGCGAAGGCCAGCTTGGCTGGCAGGTGGGTCAGGAGTGAGAAGTAGTCGGCATAAGCGATGATTGGCCAGTGCCACAGATAGAGTGAATAGGAGATTAGACCAATCCAGACCACGGGTTTTGTGCTCATAAATCGACCCGAACTTGTGGGCTTCTCGTTGATGAAGATAAACAGCGCAGCCCCGAGGCAAGGGAGAAGCATAGCTGTTCCTGGGAGGGTTCGTCCATCTCCAAAAATGACCGCAGAAAACAGGATCAGCCCCAATCCGAGCCAGCCTAAGACTTCAGCCAACGAGGTGTGCAGAGTGATGATTCTAGGAAAAAAGGCGAGAAGGGCCCCCAAGAGGAGTTCCCAGGCTCTGGTCGGGAGATTGAAAAAAGTGAAAATGGGATAGCCCACGCTGAGAACGGCGGTCAAGACGAGAGAGAGGACGAGCAGCACACCCAGGCAAGCTGGCAGTCGTTCCCTTAAGGGTTTGGCCTTCCACAGAAAAAGTAGCAAGAGGGGGTATAAGAGGTAGAATTGCTCCTCTAGGCCTAGTGACCAAGTGTGCAACATGGGTTGGGTTTCAGGTGAGGTGCCAAAATAGCCATCCTCGATGACCATGCTGAAGTAGACATTGGCACAAAGTAAAGGCTGGGCCATGAGAGCGCCCCCTAGGCTCTCGAGTTCATCGGGTAACAACAGAAGGTAGCCGCTCACAGCCATAAAGGTGCTAAAGAGAGCCGCAGCAGGCACCAGCCTTCTGAATCTTCTGAGCCAGAAACCCAGGTAGGAGAAGGTGCCTTCGCGGAGTTCTTTCATCAATAGGCGGGTGATCAAGTAGCCGGAGATCACAAAAAAGACATCGACCCCTACATAACCACCCGGGAAGCCCAATTGAGCGTGATAGGCCAAGACCAGAAGCACAGCGAGTGCCCTGAGACCATCGATTTCGGGTCGGTATCCCATTTTCACTGCTTTGGGGTAGTTCGCGTCCAAGGTCAGTTCAAAGACTCATTTCCGCCGTACTTCTTCGGCTTATTCTTCCTCGTTTCGTTGGTCGCTAAGGTTCCCCATTCTTGTCCAGCATAGCAAAAAAAGAGCGGCCGAAGCCGCTCGTGACCCAACCTAGGTTGGAAGGAGCTCACATCCATATCTTGCGGGCTGTGATGCCTCCGTCCCAACGCCGTCCTCCTTCGACCCGGAGTTTGTCTCCGGGCCGTGCCGAGTTGAAAAAACCGTCGTATGACAGCTTCTCATCTCTGAACCATCCGTCGCCACTGCTGTGTCGTTTGACAATATTGGTGGTAGCCGTCAAGTAGATCCAATTCTGATGTTTATCAGGGTTTGCTTCAATGAGCGCCACGCTCACTCGCTGGTGTTGAGAGTCAAGACCCACGATTCGATACTCCCCTGATGCTAAGAGCATCTGGGCCTCAATACCGGGTGAGGTACCGAGGACTCCCAATAAGGCGGCTGCAAGAAGCAGAATTCGATAGGACATAGCTTTCGAAGACCTCCTACCTCGAAGAAGTTTCTTGACTCATTCCTCCTCCCTTCAAGCTGAAGGAACTCCCTCTGGTCGTTGAATGCCCGGGTCTTATCTGGCAGATACAGAGAAACAATAGACCTAGGATGGGAGCGGAGTTGATGGCCCCGAGAAACGCAGCCTGCCAGAGGTCAGCAGGCAAACCTCCGAAGAGCCACAGGGTACCGAACCAGGACAGGGCCGCATCGGCGAAAACCAGCCCAATGAGGAGGGAGCGAAACACCCCATGCTGGTCTGTCCTGGCGGAGGTGAGGCATTTATGATGCCAAGCAAAACCTAGAATCAGTAGCAGATCGTAGCAAGCCCAGACCTTCGCCCCTTGGGGATGTCCGAACAAAGTTGGACTATCCAGATGCATGAGGATAGGAACCCACAACAGCAAGCTAAGCAGGAAGAAAAGATTGATACCCTTTAGTAGGCCAAGGCTGAATCTCAATGAGCTTTTTTGCGCCCCTTTGAGGATGAAGCGGGCGGTGAAAGCCAAGAGACTCCCACCGGCAAAGGTCCGCAGGACATTCCAGATGGCTATGAGTCTCGGGGTCTGTGGGGGATGGGCCCAGTAGACGGGTTCCCACAGTTGAGGCTCGAGTTTCCCCCGAAAGGTGGCCAGTCTCTGGAAGCCATAAAGAGGTTCCCAGCATTGGAACAGCGCTTTGCGCAATATTCTCGGTATAGGAGCCAGGAGGGTTTGGGAAACACCAGGATCATCCTGAATATCATCGATCAGAGGGGTCAATCCTAAGCTCAACCACTCGCCGGCCTCGAGATCTTCACTGAGGAGATAACAAAGGACCTGTTCGGTGGTACCGTTGGGAGCGCTCTGAGATAGCAGTTGATGTTCGAGAAGCCACCCTCGATCACACTTCAAGAGCAAGGTGAGTGCTAGGATCTCGCCGCTCTCATTTCTACTTAAGAAGAAACGGCGATGAGCCAAGTTTGCGGTCCAGTCCAGGGCTACTAGGAAGGAGAATTCCGGGAGGACTTGGCCCAGCCAGCGCTGCCAGAGCAGGTGGTCGAAGGCGCCTTCCTCCCGAAGAATCCAAACGGCCTCAGCCGAGATTCTGGCCGTGCTCACTCCTTTTCTCGCGGTTCTCCGGGCTTGCCGTCTCAAGTATCTCTGGCTGTGGGGTTGCGTCTCGCCTGACAGGCTTGAAGTGCACGATGGCCCTGCTTCAAAAAGCGGTTGGCGCCCGATTAAAGAGATCGTCCATCCGGCAACCTCCTTAAGGTCCTGGGGTTCCAGTCCAAACAGAATGGGTCGATCCCCGCTGCTCGCCAGGTCCTGGTGAAAGTTCGACCAGGCTTGACTTCTAGGCCAGCCAGGAGGGGCTCCAGCCAGGACGGGGTCCCGCTTAGAGTGGGCGGGCCTCCGAGGCCGTCCATAGTCCGCCTCGGACTGCAGGCAGGCTCGTCGCCCCATTCTGGAAATAAAGTTGGGAGCAGAGTTTGCCTGTGAGTCAGAGATTTCGGTGTGCATCATCCTGCTGGAGACACTGGTCTATGTAGGTCTTGATCGCCGCGGCGTCTCTCTCTGAAAGACCGGTAAAGCGCAAGCCGACCTGCACTCTTCCTGAAGGCATGACCTCTTGCCACATGACCTCGGCTTCGGCCTTAACTGTAGGAAGATCGAACTCTAAGAAGATCTTGATGGGAAACTTGCTGCCCACTTCGAGTTCCTCGCTTAGGCAGATCCTCATTCCTTCCACAGACAGATCCAGGGTGAGCGGGTACAGCCATCGAGGTTCGGCTTCAGTCTCGTCTTCGGTCGGTTCTGATTCCTGAGACCCCCCCATTTCGACGCCGAGGACTCGGTTGAGTCGAAAATGCATGCGTCGTCCCTCAGGAGAGGCTCCCTGCATGATGGCGGCCACCACTTCTTTGCCTTCATCGTCCAAGTTGTTGAAGGCCAGACCAGAAACCACCATCCCTCCAAGTAGGCTCTTGGACCAAACGAGGCGGACCGGGAAGATCTGCTTTGGCTTCTTGGTGGCGAGTTCATTGCCGAAAGCCGCCAAGCCGACTTCTAAAGTGAACTCTCTGCCCTCCGGGAAAGGGTCATCGGAGTTCACTCGAAACCCCCCCTTGGAGATGTCCACCAAATGCAAGTAACATTCTCGTTGGCAATCTCCGTCTACGATCTTTGAGGCGATGAGTCGATTGAGGCGAACGCCTTTCCGACCGGTTTGTCGCCTTTCCGGAAGGTCTTCCTCTGAGGGAGAGCCGTTGCCATCAGGGCTTGATTCCGCGGTCGCTTTTTCCGAGGATTCGGGAGTATCAGCGGTGTCTTCGGAGGCACCATCAGTAGAGGCCTCTTCGTTGGTGGCTTGGACCCTTACGGACTCGGAGTCCGGTGACTCCTCGTCTGAGCCTTCTTCTTCTCCTGCCTCGGTATTCTCCAAGGACTCGTCCGTCGAGGATTCAGAACTCTCGGCGTCTCCAGCATCTTCAGAGAGAGCTTCCGCGGTGGGCTCTACCTCAGGGGTCTCTTCCGGGTCTTTGGATGCTGCACTCATGCGACGGACTCCGAAGCTCGGCTCTGCTGTAGACGTTCTCGGTAGAGAGGAAAGCGGTCTGTCATCTCTTTGACCTCTTCTCGAATCTGCGCGAGATTCTTCTTGTTCTCCGGGTCCTTGAAAACCCTGAGGATGAGTTGCCCAACGGCACGCATGTCTTCGTCCTTAAGACCTCGACTGGTTAGGGCTGGAGTCCCAAGACGGATCCCACTTGTCACTGCCGGAGGTTTGGGGTCAAAGGGGATGGCGTTCTTGTTGCAGGTTATTCCCGCGGCTTCGAGAGCTTCCTCGGCGACATTGCCGGTTAGGTTCATTGGGGTCAAGTCCACCAGAAGTAGGTGATTCTCGGTTCCTCCACTGACTAATCGGAGACCCCCAGCAGCTAGAGTTTCTGCCAAAGTCCTGGCGTTGGAGAGAACCTGCTCGATGTATGTTTTGAATTCTGGCTTGAGGGCTTCACCGAAGGCAACGGCTTTGGCGGCCACCACGTGCTCTAAGGGTCCACCCTGGAAGCCTGGAAAAATGGAACGATCGACGCCCCTGGCGAAGGCCTCCTTACACAGGATCAGCCCACCCCTTGGACCTCGTAGGGTCTTGTGGGTGGTGGTGGTGACGATGTCAGCGTACTCCATGGGGTTGGGATGGAGCCCGGCTGCTACGATTCCAGCAAAGTGGGCCATATCCACCAAGAAGATCGCTCCGATTTCGTCAGCGACCTCCCGGAAGGGGGCGAAGTCGATAGTTCGAGGGTAGGCGGAATAGCCGGCTAGCAGCAGTTTGGGTTTTTCTGCCCGAGCTTGCTCTTGAATCTTCTTATAGTCGAGCAGTTCCGTTTTGGGATCGACCCCATAGTGAGTTATGGTGAAGTGCTTGCCCGAAAAATTGACCTTGTGTCCGTGAGTGAGATGTCCGCCGTGATCCAAGGAGAGCGCCATCATTTTGTCGCCGTGGTCGATGACCGAGTAGAAGGCAGCTATATTGGCCGAGGCTCCTGAATGCGGTTGAACATTGGCATGATCCGCCTGGAAGAGGCGACAGGCGCGCTGTCGAGCCAACTCTTCGGTGATGTCTACCTGCTGGCAACCTCCATAGTAGCGCTTCCCTGGGTAGCCCTCGGCGTACTTATTGGTGAGGACGCTTCCTTGAGCCTCCAGTACCGCTTCTGAGACAAAATTTTCCGAAGCGATCATCTCCAGAGTCTCCACCTGACGGCGGGTTTCTCCTTCGATGACGGTTGCGACTTCAGGGTCGCTTTTCCACAGATGACTCAACACGCTTTGCTCCTAAATATGTCCTAAGACCCTGAAGAATTCCCGAGCAGCCAAGGTGAATGCTAGATTCCCAAATGCTCGAGGCCAGGCTCTCCTCGCTCTCGCGAGGGCGGGACGGATCGGGCTCGGCGAATCGGTCTTTGAACCAGAAGCGCAGAAATGAAAAAGTCCCGCTGGGCGGGACTCTTCTCTGTCGCTTTAGGCGACCCCTTCGAAGGGGCGGTAGTCTGGCGGAAGGCCTTCCGGGAGTGATTGATTCGGTTCGGACATTGAGACCAGTTTGCGAAGCAGACCCTTCTGACGTCCGAAGGCCTCCGGACTCAAGCGACTGTCTTCCGTTTTGCTGCCGCTCTCTCCGTCTTTGGACTTCGACCCGCCGCTGGGTTTGGCCGAGGCAGCCACCATTTGGTTGATGGTGGAATTGAGAACTCGGGCTTCCGCCGTGCGATAGGTGAAGGCCTTGTCGTCAGGATTGGCCTTCATCATAGCGTAGTCATTGGAGATATAGTTGCTCAAGCCTTTGAGCATGTTTTGGCGGGTAGCGAAATTTGAAGGCTGACCTTGCTGTGCATTTTGAGCACTATTGTTCTGGTAGAGGACGCTGGCGCGGACCAGAGAGGACTGACCGGTCATTTTGCCTCGGAGCATATGAGACCCAGGTCCGGTGTGAGCGGTTTGAGCGTTCTTTTGCCCCTTCTGAGTCTGCTTGGAATTCTCGGTCTTGCCTCCTCCCCAGGAAGACTGCGTTTGACCGGCATCGACCCTACGTCGCCGAACCTTCTTGCGGACCACTCTGGTTTGCTGGTTGGCCCCCTCAGCCCCAGGCGCTTCCTCTTTCGCCCGGAGATCTGACTTTGATTCGGCTTCCGCACCTTCTTTGGCCTTCTCCGTTTTTTGCTCCCGAGGAGTTTCGGTGCGGCGGTTGTTGACTTGACCGGTTGCGGCGAAGTTGACATTTCCTGCCACGTGTTGGGCCATGTGGTTGGCTCTTAGACTCATTTGGTACCCGCTTTCTAAGCTATCTTGCCCCTATTATCCGACACGAACGCAATTCATCCAGTGCTGACATGTTAACGTCTTGTAAACTTCATGTAAACAGCTTTTCTCTTATATAGAACTTCGGGAACCTTCCCTAAATCCCCCCTGCTCTCGAATGAATAGCCTACTCGAGTCTTTATCTGGCAGGAACCTCCGGCCAAGCCTCACACCGCCATGGTTATGGCCGTGGAAGATCCCCAACCAAGAAGCTTTTGGCTCACTCATCGAAGGCTCCTAACCCGAACCATCGTGGTCCTTTGCTCGATCGCCGGGTTAGGACTGTTCTGGAGCCAGGGAGGCGGTCGAGCCCTGGAGCGGAGCTATCGAGACGGTCTCCCGCTTTGGGAAAGACCCGATCGACCTCCTTGGCAGGGATCCGTTGAGGCGGCCACTTTGGCGCCGCTCAGGCTGCTCGAGCAGCGCCGGTTAGGCCCGGACGGGGGTCGTCGGAAGTTGGTGGCTCTCACCTTCGATGATGGTCCCTATCCTCTCCACACCTCGGCTCTCCTAGCAACCCTGCGTCGCCACCAGGTGCCGGCGACATTTTTTCTCGTTGGGCGGCGTTGTTTGGAGTATCCCGAACTGACCCGTCGAATTGCCCTCGATGGCCACGAACTGGCCAACCACACCTTCACTCACCGCCGGGAGAGCGAACTCGAAGCAGGGGAATTGCAAGAAGAAGTCATCAAGACTGAAGAAGCTATCGCGGAGCTGACCGGAATTCGCATGAACCTCTACCGCCCGGCGGGAGGCTCCATGTCCGAGGAGGGAAAGGCTTTGGTCAAGGACTTGGGATACACTCTGGTCGACTATAGCGTGAACCCCGGGGACTGGTGGATAAAGGAACCCGAAATGTTGCTGCAGGGCGCTTTTCGGGGACGAAGTCGAGAGGGTGTAGTCTTGCTGCACACCGGGAATCTGTCTTTGGTGAAGGCTCTGCCTGTCTACATTGAAACCATGCGACAGAAAGGTTTTCGCTTTGTCACTGTCTCGGAGTTGGTGGAAGCGGTGGAACCCCCCCTTCCCCCCTCGCCGAGATTGGGCCAGGGGGAATCACCGGGACGCTTGAGCCTCTAGGCCGCCTGAGACCAGCCGCAAGCACGTTCAAAAACTCTTGAAATCTGATTGGACCTCTTAGAGGTCATGCTGCTCGCCGAAGAGGGCGTCGACGAACATCTTGGGGTCGAAGGGTCTGAGGTCGTTGACCTTTTCTCCCACTCCGATAAATTTCACCGGAATTCCAAACTCTTGGGCCACAGCCACCATGATCCCACCCCGAGCCGAGCCGTCCAATTTGCACATCACCAAGCCCGTAATGGGAGTCACCCCGGAAAACTGCCGAGCCTGGGAGATGGCGTTCTGGCCGGTGGTGGCGTCGAGAACCAGCAGCACTTCGTGGGGAGCATCAGGGATCTCTCGACCAATAATGCGGTGGATTTTCTCTAATTCTTTCATGAGATTGCTTTTGTTTTGCAAACGTCCAGCGGTGTCCACCAAAAGGATATCGCAGTTGCGAGCCTTGGCTGCCGAGCACGCATCATAGACCACCGCTGCTGGGTCAGAGCCCTCTTTGTGCTTGATGATTGGAACGTTGAGCTTTTTGGACCAACTCTCGAGTTGCTCGATGGCAGCCGCTCTGAAGGTGTCTGCGGCGGCCAACAGGACCGAGAACCCTTGCTCTTGGAAATAGTTCGTCAGTTTGGCGGTTGAGGTGGTCTTGCCGGCCCCGTTGACCCCGATCATCAAGATCACGTTGACCCGTCCGGGTTCAATGTTGAGGACTCGTTGCTCTTCTTGAGTCAGCAGGATCTCTTCGATCACTTCTCTGAGCCGCTGCCTTAGCGCACTCGGTTCACGAAGTTGCTCTGAGGCTGCATAGCCCTGCAGTTCACTCAAGATGCGTTCGGTAGCATCGGTGCCCACATCCGAGGTGATCAGCGTGTCCTCGAGTTCCTCCCAGAAGTCCTCGTCGATCCGTTTATGGAGGCGGAAGACCGAGGCCAATTGACCAAGCAAGTTCTTTCTGGTCCGGTCCAAGCCCGCCACCATGTTCTCAAAGAACGGGTCGACTGGCGTCAGGGCAAGCTTTTTGGTGGCTTCCCAAGCTCCACGAAGGAATCCTGATTTTTGTTCTTCGATTCCTGGTTCGGTTGGCTCGGATACTGGGTCCGTTTCCGAGGTCTGCTCCTCGTCCGAATTCTCGATCTCCGGGCCAGGGTCTGCTTCAGACTGAGCTTCAGGGATCTCAGGTTTGAGGTCCGTTGCTTCAGGAGTTTCAAGAGCTTGAGCCTCCATCTCAGGAGTCTTTTCTTCATCGGTCTTTTTTCGAAACCAGTTCATGGCCATAGAGGTACCGTCCTTAGCCCAAGATGGGCAACACGAGAACATCTCGCACCGCGTTGTTCTTCTGCAGTTTTTCCACCGCCTGAGAGACCCTTCCCCATTCGGTTCGTTCCAGTTGGAGATGTATTCTCGCGGTTCGTTGGTCCCCATCGTCGAGGTTCCGCTGAAAGGCTTCGCAGATGCTTAAGTCGTGCTGTCCGAGGACGGTGGCAACCTTTCCGAACACTCCGGGTTGATCCGTCACCTTGCAACGCAGCCACCAGCGATAGCTGTAGGAGCTTGCCGGAGTGGTGGGCAGAGGACTGCCCTGATGGTACGTGGGGACCTCGACCACTCGATGCTGTGCCTTTCGAGCTAGCTCGAATAGGTCTCGAACCACCGAGCGGGCCGTAGGGATGCCTCCCGCTCCTTTGCCGATCATGGCGAAAGGTTCATCACGACCGAAGAGTTGCAGTGCCACTCCGTTGGTCTCCCCTTCCACCGGCGCCAGAGGATGCCGTTCCTGAAGCAGACCGGGGCCGGCCCATAACTCTAGGCCGTCGGGGGTGAGTCTCGCTGAGGCCAAGGGCCGAACCGTCAGTTTGGCCCGTAAGAACTCGGCCACGTCGAGAGCCTCAAGGTTTTCGATACCCCGCCTCCAAACGGTGTTCCAGTTCACTGGAGTGTGAAAAAGGATCGAACTCAATATAGCCACCTTTTGGGTGGCATCCGAGCCGTCGACGTCGAGCTTAGGGTCGGCTTCAGCGAAGCCTGCCAATTGGGCCGCCTTCAGCGCATCGGCATAGGTTTGGCCGCTCAGCATCCCACTTAGGATGAAGTTCGAGGTCCCATTGAAAATGCCGACAAAGCCTGAGACATCGGCATCCGAGGGCAGGTTTCTGACAGTCTCGATGATGGGGATCTCCCCGCAGACGGCTGCTTCGAATCCAATGTTTCTTCGGTGCTTACGGGCGGTTTCGAGGATCTCTTCTCCGTGTTCGGCCATCAAGGCCTTGTTTGCGGTTACCACATCTTTGCCGGCGGCCAGGGCTTGAAGAACGAACTGCCGGGCGGGCTCCAAGCCACCCATCAATTCGGCGACCACGTCGACCCGCTCATCTTTGAGAATATCTTCAAAGTTCGAGCAAAGTTGTCCCTGAAACTTGGGCCTGGGCTTTGAGGAGTCTTTCACCAAGGCCAGAGGAAAACGAAGGGTGACCCCGGTTTTTTCAGCTGAGAAGAGTCTTGAGGAATAGTCGAGAACCCCGCTCCCTACCGTCCCCAGACCCAAGAGGGCTACTTGAACTTCACTGCTGCGAAAGAGATCTCGGTAGAGCCTGCGGATCAGTTGGTGGGCTCCGCGTTTGAGGGCGATCACCTCAAACGAGCTGCTCGTTAGGAGTTGCGGACTCTTGTGGACCAGAGGAGCTCCAAATTTGTCAGGATTGTCCAAGGATGCGATGGCCTGATGAATTTTTGCCAGTTGAGTGTGGTCTCCGGCCAGTCCATCGCCAACCACCTTGATCAGGACCTGGTCTCGGGAGAGATGAGCCTCTTTGAAATGCCTCTCTAGGTTTTCAATGCTCGGGGTCAGGCGACTGAAAACGAACGAGGCTCGACCGGTGGAGTAGCTCGCCATGAGGAGATCGCTATCGGTGACGCTTCGGACCTCTTGATAGAGGTCGCGATAATCCTCGTCTCGGTCCAGGTAGATGGTCAGCAACTGAACCTTCTCCAGAGCGGTGATTCCTTTGGCTTGAGCGGAGTCGTCTTTGTGGCTTTCCACGATAGTGCGGGGTCCTT
>JBJHCR010000005.1:33838-52892 GCA_050486105.1 Vulcanimicrobiota bacterium | reverse complement strand
CTCCTGAATAATGCTGATCTGCCCTTCCTCTGTGGAGGTCGGCTCATAGTCGGTCTTATCGATTTTCAAGGTGTTCCCGGAGACTGTCACTGCGTGCAACGAACCGAGGGCTTCGAGGTCCAAATGCTCGAGAACCCGGTAGGAAGAAATGATCTTCGTTCGCTTAGGGCTACCGTCGGGATGAGCCAGAGTCTGTTCGAGATATTTATCAATGGGGAAGAAGTCGTTTCTAAAGGCCGGATCCACCTCAATGAAGATCACCTTGCCCTGATAATACCGCTTTGTGCCCACCGAATACTGTTTTCCGAAATCCTCCGGAGGCAACTGAGATGCTACCAGAGCTCGGTTTGGATGCATAATTGCGTAAAGATATTTTTTGTAGTCGCTCATGATTTTCCGTTTCTAACTCCGTTCTTTCAAGCCCTCGATGTGGACTGGCTTTCCCCAAACGTCCTGGGATCCACCTTTATGAGACCTGGAGTCCTCAAAATGTCGAGAGTCTGTTCTCGATGGAAAGGCTCTAGCCTTCCGAAGAACGATTCTTGCCCAACCAGGTATTTCGTGCGTAACGAAAAACCTCACCAAACTTATACATCCAATGTTCTTGAGCTGCTGCCCGATAGGAGCCGGGCAAGACGGAACGCTTCATGGACTCGGTTCCTCCGCTCACTTCCAACCAGACGATTCCACTCTTATGTTCAGCCTCTGAGAGGGCAACAACCCTCGACCCCAACGGCCCTACTTGGAGGTCTCCTACTTCATCCTCCCAAGTTCGGCTGTCCACCAGAAGTTCAGCTTGTCCGGCTTGAGGGTCAAAAAGGCGAATGGTGACTCCATCGACCAAGAGCAAGGAGCCATTCTGCGCCCAGAACGGCTCAAAACGGTCCAGAGACTCAGTCTTGTATCGAGTGAATTCAATTCCGAGAGCACTCTCAAGAATAACCAAACCTTGTCCGTCGCTTAAGGCTACAGAGACGGAGTCTGGCGACCAGTCCAAGCCTTGCAGGTCTGTGTCGGTGAAGACTCTCGTCCATAAGAGTCTGTCCGTTTCCCGGTCATAGATCCACAAGCCCGGACGAGCCGACTTACCAAAGCGAAGCACTAAGGCGAGGAACCGCTGGTCGGGGGACTCTCGCAAGAGCAACACTCTGGGGCGTTCTTCCTTGTGCTCATAAGGGATCGCTAGAAGGGACGCCACCTCTCCGGTCTCTTCATCGTAGCGCCCAATCTTAACCCCGGCCCTAGTCGGGGTCCAATCGGAAACCGCCACCCCATTCATGACTTCAGGGGCGGCCTCAACATCGGCGAACTGGTCGAAGGGCAAATCATTGACTCTTTGAGCATAGAACAGCCCCCGACCTTGAACCTTGACAAGCTTCCATGGCTCAGGTATCTCAAGGAACTCTAGAGGTTGAACCTGATCTCTAGAAACCAGCGCCAAAGTTGTTTCCTCTCCTTTGAGGGCCTCGAGGACCAGATGGGTCTCGGTATAGCGCTTAGAAAGCTTCCAATGATACCCTTTGGGAAGTTTCCCTTGACTTCGAAACTGATAGGTCTGAGCGTCTTGATACCAGAGCTCAGTTTCTGTAGACCCCTGTTCCTCAGTCCCCTCCAAGGGTTGATGGAGGAACAAGACTCCTTGACCTCCGCTCAACCAGCGCAAATCGCGATAGTCGTCGTAGGGCAAGGTGTCGACTTGGTCGACATAGGAAGACAGATACTGGGAAGCGATCAAAAAGGGAACGAAGCACAGCAAGGCCACCGCACCGAGGAGAAAATACTGCTTCCAGTTGCTTGAAGAGGATTCCATCGACAAGGAGGCCTCTTAGGCACAAGATCTGGTCCCCCTCCCGAGCAGAAAGAATGCGACCGCATTCGAAACGGAGAAACGCCTGAGAACCTCCCGTGAGAGTCAGGTCTAATATTATTCTAATACTCTTCATGTATAGGGTTGCCAGGCGGTTGGTATAGTGGCTTCAAGATCACCTTGCCCAGATTTGAAGGAAACACCGTGAACGACAAAACCATTACCGTACTCGACAACGATCAGGATCAGCCGACTAGCGCTACTGCGGAACAGGACACGACTTCAGCAGAATCGCTCACTGAAGAACAGGCCTCGGTAGCTGAAGACGAGGGAGAGGGAGAGGAATCCGGACTGTCCGAACGTCTTGAACTGCTAACCCAACAAAACGCTGAGCTCGCCGAGCAAGTCAAGCGGACCTCCGCCGAGTTCCAAAACTTTCGGCGCCGTCAAGAAGAAGAGCAAAAACGAGTGAAGGTGCGGCTTAGAGAAGACATCATTCGCAGCCTGCTCCCGATCCTCGATCACCTAGAGCGCACCTTACAAGCCGCTCGACAGGGGCAAGACAACGCCTTCGAAGGCCTAATGCAAGGCCTGGAACTCATCGACAAAGACGTCCACAAGATCTTCTCGGAGCATGGGGTCAGTCCCATAGCAGCTCAAGGAGAGATTTTTGATCCCGCGCTCCACGAAGCGATCATGATGGAGGAGACGGATCAGTATGAAGATCAAACAATCATCCTCGAGCTTCAGAAAGGCTACCGCCTTGAAGACCGAGTGATACGACCAAGCCTAGTAAAAGTCGCACGAAATCAATAGTTAAGAATTTCTCTAAGGAGGCATCAAAAATGGGAAAAGTTGTAGGCATAGACCTCGGAACAACCAACTCTTGCTTGGCGATCATGGAGGGTGGCAAACCCCAGGTGATCGCCAACGCTGAGGGAGGACGAACGACCCCTTCGGTCATCGGCTTCTCTAAATCCGGCGAGCGCCTGGTAGGTGAGATGGCCAAACGCCAGGCCGTCTCTAACCCGGAGCGAACCATCATCTCCATCAAGCGCCACATGGGCACCGACCATCGGGTTGAAGTGGACGAGAAGAAGTACTCACCCGAAGAAATCTCAGCGATGATCTTGGGCAAGCTCAAGAAAGACGCAGAGTCTTACTTGGGTGAAGAAGTCACCCAGGCGGTGATCACCGTTCCCGCATACTTCAACGACTCTGAACGGCAAGCGACCAAGAACGCCGGGACGATCGCCGGCTTAGAGGTGCTCAGGATCATCAACGAGCCCACGGCTGCGGCCCTGGCCTACGGACTGGACAAGCAGGACGACACCCTCACGGTCGCGGTTTTCGACCTCGGTGGCGGTACCTTTGACGTCTCGATTTTGGAGATCGGCGAAGGGGTCTTCGAAGTCAAGGCCACTGCAGGCGACACCCGCTTGGGCGGTGACGACTGGGACGAGCGGCTCATGAAGCATATCGCCTCTGAGTTTGAAAAAGAGCACGGAATCGATCTCCTAAAGGACAAGATCGCTCACCAACGCCTGAAAGACGCGGCCGAGAAAGCCAAGATCGAATTGTCGCAGAAAATCACCACCAACGTGAACCTGCCATTCATCACTGCAGATGCTAACGGTCCGAAACACCTTGACGTAGAAATCTCGCGCGCCAAGTTTGAGTCCCTCACCAGCGACCTCTTAGACCGCTGCGCCTCTCCTTGCGAGCAGGCGATGAAGGACTCCAAGCTCTCCCGGAACGAGATCGACCGTGTCCTCTTGGTGGGTGGCTCCACCAGGATGCCGATGATCACTGAGTTTGTCAGCAAGTTCTTCGGCAAGGACCCCTCGAAAGACATCAATCCCGATGAATGTGTGGCTCTTGGAGCAGCAGTTCAGGGCGCCGTCCTGTCGGGCGAGGTCAAAGATGTTGTCTTAGTCGATGTCACTCCGTTGACCCTGGGAATCGAAACCCTCGGCGGGGTTATGACCAAGCTCATCCCGAGAAACACGGCGGTGCCCACCAAGAAGACGGAGGTGTTCAGCACTGCGGCGGACATGCAGACCAGTGTGGAAGTTCACGTTCTTCAAGGAGAACGAGAAATGGCCTCAGGAAACAAATCCTTGGGGAAATTCCACCTAACCAATATCCCGCCGGCCCCCAGAGGAGTTCCTCAGATCGAAGTGACCTTCGAATTGGACTCGAATGGCATTCTCAATGTTAGTGCCAAAGACAAGGGCACCGGGAACGAACAGAACATTCGCATCACCGCAAGCACCAACCTCAGCGATGACGACGTCGAGAGAATGGTGAAAGACGCTGAGAAGTTCGCGGGAGAAGACAAGAAGCGGCGAGAGATAGTGGAACTCAGGAATCAGGCTGACTCCTTGGTTTACACCTCAGAAAAGACCCTAAAAGACCTCGGGGACAAAGTCTCGGCGGAAGTCAAGAGCAAAGTCGAAGCCGGAGCAGAAAGACTGAAGAAGATCCTAGAGAGCGACGACCTAGACCTTGCCGAGACTCGCTCGGCCATGGAGCAACTGCAGCAAGCGGTCTACGAGATCTCCTCCGGTCTGTACGGCAAAGAGGGACAGGACTCGGGGACAGAGGCTTCGGATGGTCCGGTCGAAGGCGAAGTCGTCGATGCAGAATACGAGGTTAAAGACTAGAAGGCCGTCAGCACGGCCTCATCGAGAGTCCCTGACGAGGAACGTCCGAACGTCATCTCGCGTTTGAGGTCCGAGCGTTCCGCGTAGGCTTGCCGCCTAAGTTGGTGAGCCTACGCCGCAGGGACTTTTTTCGAACGGAGAGCTATGCAACAAAAAGACTATTACCAAGTCCTGGGAATCTCGCGGAGCGCAACCGACAAAGAGATCAAGGCTGCCTACCGCAAGTTAGCCCGGCAATACCACCCCGATCTCAATCCGGGAGACCCCAAGGCCGAAACCAAGTTTCAAGAGATCAACGAGGCTCACGAAGTCCTATCGGACAGCGAAAAGCGTCAGCAATACGATCGTTTTGGAGCGAATTGGAAACACGCCCAGCCCACTGGAGCGGGAGAAGGTTTTGGTGGTGGCCAGCCATTCGACTTCGACTTTTCCAACCTCGACTTTTCCAGTGCCGGTGGAGCCAGCGACATCTTCGAGCAGATGTTTGGAAGAGGCGGCGGACGAAGACGTTCTAGCCCGAGCAAGGGAGCCAACACCCGAGCCGACGTAGAGCTGACACTTGAAGAAGCCTTCGCCGGAACCTCGAAAACAGTCCCCATCACCAGTCAGATTCCTTGTCCCAATTGCCGAGGAGGCGGAGTGGGTCGAGGAGGTCTGTGTGGGACGTGCGCCGGCAGCGGGCGCCGCTCCCACACGCAAACCCTAGAGATCAAAATTCCGGCTGGGGTCAACGAGGGTGCAAAGATCAAGTATCAGGGCAAAGGTCAGCCAGGAGAAATGGGCGGGAATGCCGGCGACCTCTACCTAACCATCCACCTAAAGAGGCACCCCGACTACGAGATCAAAGGTAGAGACCTGTACCGCAAAGAGACCATTAGTCTCTTCACCGCGGTCCTAGGGGGGATACTTGAAGTGCAAACGCTCAAAGGAAAAATCGATCTAAAGATTCCTCCTGGCACTCAAGGAGGGCGGAAATTTCGAATCGGTGGCTTTGGGCTTCCCGGTTCAAGCGGAAAGCCTAGCGGCAACCTCTATGTTGAGATACAGATCGCAATTCCGGAACAGCTAACCGAAGAGCAACGCGAACAGTTCCGGGTTCTGGCTAAGGAAATCACCAACGAGACTTTTCCCAAGACTTAGGGTTAGATGGACAGGAAATGTGCGCAACCCGACATTGAACATTAAGGACCTTCGTCTTGCCTGAAAACGATTCCGCAAGAGATGATGAAAAAAGTGAGGAGACCGCTGTGAAAGCGAAAATCGGAATTCTCATTCTTCTTTCCTTATTCCTAGGAGGCTTTGCCTGGGGTCTGCTGCCGGAAAGCGGAACAGCTTGGTCGGCACAACAAGAGCATGAGACCAAGATTCAGATCCAAACAGAATTGGGGACCTTCGCCAAACTTGCCAAGGAGCTCAAACCTTCGGTGGTCAATATTTCCGTAGTGAAGTCTCTGGGGAAGGGAGAGGGCCACTCCTTCCCATTTCCAGTCCCACAAGAGACCTCGGGTCACGGGAGCGGGGTTATCGTTTCAGCTGACGGGGAAGTTCTCACTAACAACCACGTTATCAGGAATGCCAAGAAGATCCAGGTCAAACTCGTGGATGGTCGGGAATTTGAGGCCCGAGTTCTCGGAATAGACAGCAACACTGACTTAGCGCTCCTCAAGATCGAAGGAGCTAGCGAACTCCCTGTCGCAGACTTAGGAGATTCGGACGCCCTAGAGGTGGGAGACTGGGTGATGGCCATCGGAAACCCTTTTGGGCTCGAAGCCACTGTCACCGTGGGAGTCCTCTCAGGGAAAGGACGGGTCATCGGAGCTGGTCCCTACGACGACTTTCTTCAGACCGACGCCTCCATTAACCCAGGAAACAGCGGTGGCCCACTCTTTAGCACTTCGGGACAGGTGATCGGCATCAACACTGCCATCGTCTCAGGAGGGCAAGGCATCGGTTTTGCTATCCCTATCAACCTGGCCAAAGACGTCTCTGAGCAACTCAAGAGCCAGGGACGGGTCGTTCGAGGTTTCATTGGGGCAGGAATCCAGTCTCTGACCCCCTCGCTGAGGACGGCACTGGAGTTGCCCACCGACGCCAGCGGAGTGATCGTGTCCTCCTTGGTACCGGATGGCCCGGCAAAGATCGCCGGACTGGAAATAGGGGATATTATTACCGCCGTTGCCGCGACTCCGGTACGCTCCGATCGAGAGCTGCTGAATGCCGTGGCCAAACTCACCACGGGACAACGGTTTCCCTTCACCATACAGCGCGAGGGCCGGGAGAGTATCGTTGAGATCGAGATCAGCGAACGTCCCTCCCAAGAATCTCTAAGTGCTCCTTCTCCCTCCCGCGATCATTCCAGCACCCCTCCTCGATTGGGAATGGGCATTCGAGACCTCTCTCCCGACGACAGCGAAGGTGGGGTCCTGGTGGTGGAAGTGCAGCCTGGCAGCCCTGCATCACGGGCCGGCCTGCGACCCGGGGATATCGTCAGAGGAGTGGGTTCAAAAGCACCTCTTTCTGCGGCCCATTTTGTGGACCTCGTCGAAAAGGCCCCAGGAGAGATCGCCCTTCTGGTGGAGCGGCAGGGACGAACCATGTACTTGGTCGTCAAGAACTAGGTTCGGTGGATGGGACCCAGGAAAAATTTGAATTCGAGAGTCTAGAAGTCGATCCTGAGCCGCCGCCCGACCCTCGACAGGGCAATGAACCCCTGGCATCCCGGGTGCGCCCCAGGACCTTGGCCGAGTTCATCGGGCAGCGAAGGTTCGTTTCTAAGGTGGGACCACTCTCATCGGCCCTGTCTTCAGGCCGCCTCCAGGGCTCTTGGATCCTGTGGGGACCACCGGGGTGTGGGAAAACGACTCTCGCTCACTTAATGGCGCAGCAAACCTGCGCCACCTTTCACATCCTCTCTGCGGTCCAAGCCGGCCTCAAAGATTTGAGAGAGCTTCTCCAGCTTCACCAGAGTCCCGGCACCCAGCACATCCTTTTCCTCGATGAGATCCATCGCTTCAACAAGGTGCAGCAGGATGCACTTCTGCCGCTCCTGGAAAACGGTCGACTCACCTTGCTGGGGGCTACGACAGAAAACCCTTATCTGGAGTTGCGCAAAGCTCTCCTGAGCCGCTGTCGAATCATCAAGCTGGATAAGCTTAGGCCCGAGGAAATCGTCCAAATTCTCGCACAAGCCATCAAAGATCCCCGGGGATTGGGCAGTTGGAAGCTCGCGGTAGGTCCAGAAGTCCTCCAAACGATCTCCCAAAGAGTCAACGGAGACGCTCGCAGCGCCCTGAACCTTCTTGAGCTCTGCGTCGCTCGCGGTCGGTACTCCGGAGACGGTCTCTTGACCGTAGACCTCGAGTGCCTGGAATCTCTCTTCGATGAGCAGGCTTTGGCCTTTGGTCGAGATTCCGACAGGCGTTACGATCTGATTTCCGCCCTGATCAAGTCTATCCGAGGCTCCGACCCCGACGCAGCGATCTACTGGCTCGCTTGCCTGGTAAGCGGGGGAGAAGACCCCGCCTATCTCTTTAGAAGACTCCTGATTTCTGCCTCAGAAGATGTCGGCCTGGCCGATCCCTCAGCCGTAACCGTAGTTCTCTCCTGCGCCCAGGCTTTTGATCGGGTTGGACTTCCCGAGGGTCGATACCACTTATCCCAAGCGACCCTATACCTGGCCACCGCAAACAAATCTCCCAGCACCGGGGCCCTTCACCGAGCCGAAACCTTCCTGCGCTCCAGAGCCCCAGTCGAAGTGCCTTTGGATCTCAGAGATGGCACCTACTCGGGAGCAGCCGAACACGGAATTGGGGTCGGCTACATCAATCCCCACCGCACCGGCGAAAGACGGCGGACCCTACCGAAAGAGTTGCAAGATTGCCAGTTTTATGAACCTACGAACTCAGGTTACGAGAAGGTAATCACGCAACGCCTGGAACATTATAGGGCCAGAGGAGAGAAGTAACTTTGTTCGGTTCCAGAATGCCCAAGTACGACCAGTTTGCTACGATTATTGAAGCGTACAAGACTGATGTCATCGATGACCATGACCTCGAGGAACTGCTCACAATTCTGCACGAGCAGTACCAGGAGCAACATCCTGAAGTACTTAAGCTCCTGCGTCTAGACCGAGACCTGATGACCAACCACCGTCAAATTTATGTCAATGTGCAGAAGGCCAGCGCGAATTTCGAAGCGGCCTTAGAATTGGCAGACCAAGCCTCTCGAGACGGCAATATTGAACTCCTCGACGACGCTCTGGAGACCTTCCGAGAAGGGAACGTTCTACTTAATGATGCGGTCTATGAATTCGAAGAACTCATGGAGCGGTCCGAAGTAATCGGCGAACTTTAGGGCGGACTTTGGGGTAATGCCCTGACCACTCACCTCAATTTAACACTACGACAGTCATTTTTTTACAAATGTAACAAATTGACAACAACTTCCCTTCTCATGCCTGCCCTTCTTGAGGTAGAATGAGGTCAAACCAAAGCGAAACGGAGACGATGAGATGGCAATAAATCCAATGGGAGCTAGCAACCAAAACATGGCGGCCCTGCAACAGGCTCAACAAGGGCAAGAGGCGGCTTCAACCGCTCAGCAGGTGCAGACCATCCAGGCTCAGACGCAAGCCGAAGCGATGAGAAGCGAAGCAGAACGAAATCGCATCAGGCAAGACACCCAGACCAAAGTGCTGGAGATGCAGCGAGAGAGCACGCTGTTCCGGTCCAAGTCCGCCCAAAAGATCAGCAATTCCTTCCACAACTTCATCAAGAGTTAAAGGCTTCTACAACCAGTTTTCCTCCTACCTAAAGACTAGTTTTGCGCCCTTCCAGGGCGCTTTTTTTGTCTCCAAACACCAATCCAGGGCGAGTTCCGGCCTCTCGTAAACACCAGACTCAAGGTCTTTGAAGTTGTTGTCGCAGGCCCTTGACGAAATCGAGGCTAATCGCTAATATGGGGAAGCATTCGGCGGCCTGACCTGGTCCTGGGCGAGTGGCGAAACTGGCAGACGCGCTAGACTTAGGATCTAGTGGAGCAATCCGTGGGGGTTCGAGTCCCTTCTCGCCCACCAAAAAGGGTTTGTCGCCGAAGCGAGGAGGAGCTTTCTCCAGACAAGAGAATGCCCCGCCGGAGAGTGCGGAAGTAGCTCAGTGGTAGAGCATCGCCTTGCCAAGGCGAGGGTCGAGAGTTCGAATCTCTTCTTCCGCTCCAAAAATGGGGCAGCCTAAGGGCCGCCCGCGGGCGGCCCTTAGCGACATGTTAGGGCGGCCCTTATTTATGTGTTAAGGCGACTAGCACCTCAATGAGAGGACTTCTTGTCGCCATGAGGAGAGTCCGATGAAAGTCACGGTCACCGAGCAGTCTGCGAGCGAGCGGACCCTGGAAGTCGTTGTCGATGCCAAGCGTGTGGAAACGGCCTTCCAAAAGGCCTTCAGGAAAAACCTGAAAACTTTTGCCTTGCCTGGATTTCGTAAGGGCAAGGTCCCTGCGTCCATGGCTCAAAAATACATCACTGATGCCGGCCTAGTCCGGGATGTAGTGGGGGAACTTGTCCCCAGCACCTTCGAAGAAGCCACTGAGAAAGAGGCTCTCAAGCCCATCAGCCAACCGGAATGGGACCTCGTGCAAAGCGAACGCGGGAAAGACCTTATTTACAAGGCGTCTTTTCAAGTTTCTCCTATCATCAAAGTTGAAGGATACGACGGTTTGCCCGTCACCCAGGCTCGAGAAGAGGTCACTCAAGAGTTCATTGATGAGACTTTGGAAAAGATGCGTAACCAACACGCCCAGTTGGTTACGCTTGAAGAAGAGCGAGGCCTGCAAGAAGGCGATCATGCTGTGGTCGACTATAAGTCCTACCAAAACGGCGAAGAGATCGAGGGCGGTGGGGTTTCCAACTACACCATAGAATTGAAGTCGGAAAACTATATTCCTGGATTTGTGGAAAATCTAGTCGGCCTCAAGGGTGGGGACGAAAAATCCTTTGAAATAACCTTTCCTGAAGACTACAACAACACCGAACTCGCTGGCGAAACAGTGACCTTCTCCTTCAAGATTCACGAGATCAAGGAGAGAAAGTTGCCGGAACTCGACGACGACTTCGCCAAGTCTCATTCTGAAAAAGAGACCCTGGCTGAACTCAAGGAAGCCATTGCTGAACGTCTGGAGACTGGAGTGCAGCAGCAAGCCGAAAGCGAGGCAAGCTTGACCATCATCAAGACCTTGCTTGAACAAGTCAAGGAAGAAGCCATTCCAGCCCCTCTGCGGCAGCACCACGCCCAAAGAGTCATTCGTAGCCGTATGACCGAACTTGCCCAGCGCGGAATCGGCCTTGATCAAATTTTGGCTGCCCGAGGCATATCTCAAGACCAATGGATTCAAGAGATGATGGGACTCGGTCTGTTTGAAGCTCGACTCGAAGTCCTCTATCGAAGTGTTGCCAGACTTGAGGGTCTCACTATCAGCGAAGAGGAACTCGACGACGTTATCGCCGCCGAGGCCCCAGCTCACAAGATGAAGCCTAAGCAACTGAAGCGTCAACTTCAGCGGACTGGCGGGCTTGAGCAAGTCGAGTTCAACATGCTGAGAGAAAAAGTCCAGAAACACCTCTTCGCCAAAGCAAAGGTGACCTACGTTGCCCGTTCAGAGGAGGCCGAAGAGGAAGAGGCCCAGGCGAAAGCTCCGAAGAGTAAGAAAGCCTCGAAGAAATCCAAAGCGAAGACCTCTGAAGCCAAGGCCGAGCCGGCAGAACTGACCGAGGACTCCAGCGAAGCACCCGACGAAGCAACCGCAGACGCCGAGTCCAAGAAGGCACCTAAGGCCAAAAGCAAGAGCAAAGCGAAGAAGAAAAGCAAGGCAAAAGCGGCCGAGTAACACAGGAATCGGTGGCCGACAGCCTAATTGCCCTCCAGGAGTCTGTAGGCGAGAAATTGGAGAAAAGTGAACGATGATAAGCGATGTTTCGTTGAAACCTTTCGGTCAAGAGCGGAGTTCGAGACTGGTTCCCATGGTGGTCGAGCAGACGGCCAGGGGAGAACGCTCGTACGATATATTTTCACGGCTCCTGAGGAACCGGATCATCTTCGTTGGTTCTCCCATTGTCGATCCTATCGCTAACCTGATTATCGCTCAGCTTCTCTTCCTGGAACAAGAAGATCCCGATAAAGAGATCGACATCTACATCAACAGCCCTGGGGGCTCGACCTCCGCGGGGCTTGCCATCTACGATTGCATGCAATTGGTCAAGTGTGATGTCTCTACCATCTGTATGGGAATGGCAGCCAGTGCGGCATCAATTCTCCTTGCTGGTGGGGCCGCAGGAAAACGATACGCCCTCCCTTTTTCTCGAGTGCTGATACACCAACCTTGGATCAAGAAAATCGGGGGCCAAGCCACCGATATCAACATTCATGCCAAGGAGATTCTCAGGACTAGGTCGATCATGAACGAGATTCTTTCAAGACATTCCGGTCGAAGCCTAGAGCAGATAGAGAAAGATACCGAAAGAGATTATTATCTCACCGCAGAGGAAGCGGTGGATTATGGTATAATCGACAAAGTCATCACCAAAGAAAGCCGTTAGCGATAGAGAGTGTCCCGGCACCCTCGGAGGTTCACATGTTCAGATTCGGAGACGACAGAGGCACTTTAAAGTGTTCATTCTGTGGAAAAAATCAAGATCAGGTCCGCAAACTTATTGCCGGCCCGGGTGTATATATCTGCGACGAGTGTATCGAACTCTGCAACGAGATCATTGAGGACGAACTCTCCCGCTCCACGGATGACCCACTTCGCTTCCGGAACCTACCCAAGCCTCAGGAGATCAATCAGATCCTGGACCAATATGTGGTGGGACAGAAAAAGCCCAAGCGAACACTATCTGTAGCGGTCTACAACCATTACAAGCGTATCCACTCTAAAGGTGGACCAGGTGCGAGCAACGACGATGTTGAGTTGCAAAAGAGCAATGTTCTGTTGATCGGTCCCACAGGCTGCGGAAAAACCTACCTAGCTCAAACCCTGGCCAAGATTCTTAACGTTCCTTTGGCTTTGGCGGACGCCACTTCGCTGACGGAAGCCGGATACGTCGGCGAGGACGTCGAAAACATCTTGCTCAAGCTCATTCAAGCTTCGGACTACGATGTGAAGAGAGCCCAGCAGGGTATCATCTACATCGACGAGATCGATAAGATCGCTCGAAAGTCCGAGAATCCTTCGATCACTAGAGATGTTTCTGGCGAAGGAGTGCAGCAAGCACTTCTCAAGATTCTCGAAGGAACCGAAGCCAACGTGCCACCTCAGGGTGGGCGTAAGCACCCCCACCAAGAGTTTATCCAGATCGACACTACCAACGTGCTCTTTATCTGCGGTGGAGCTTTCGAAGGGCTTGAGAAGATCATTGAAACTCGGGTGAGAGACCAGTCTATGGGATTCCGAGCCAATGTCCAAAGCCGAAAGAAGCGCAAGATCGGGGACATTCTAGCCAAGATCTTACCCGAGGACTTGCTCAAGTTCGGGCTCATCCCGGAGTTTGTCGGTAGGCTTCCCATCGTCGTCACTCTAGAAGCCTTGGAAGACGAATCCCTGGTCAAAATTCTCACTGAGCCAAGGAATGCTCTGGTCAAGCAATACCAGAAGATCTTCTCCATGGATGGCGTAGATCTCGTATTCACCAAAGAAGCTATCGCTTCTATCGCTAAAGAGGCTCAGAAGCGAAAGACGGGCGCTCGTGCCTTGCGCTCCATTATGGAAGAAAACATGCTGGATATCATGTACGAGATCCCTTCGATGACCAATGTCAACCGCTGCATCATCACCCCTGAGGTGATCGAAGGCACGGGAGAGCCGACATTGCTTTACGCTGAAGAATTGGAACGAGAAGCCTCCTAAAAGACGGTCAAATCACGGCTTTGAAGGGAGCATCTCTGCGAGGTGCTCCCTTACGCTTTCTCTGAGTTCCGCGCGGTCAGTGACTTCCATAAAGCGCCGATAGTACTTGGCAGCTTCCTCCAGAGAGCCAGTGCGGTCCAGAGCCAAAGCCAATTGGTAGACGATCCTGGGGTCCTCGTCGTCGAGGGAATACGCCTGACTGCTCGAGAGGATGGCTTCCTCCAAGCGGTCTGCTCTGGTGAGAGCCATGGAGCGATTGTGGTAAAGGAGCGCGTCATCTGGCTCAAACTTTATAGCTTCTGCATACCACTCTGCGGCGCCCTCGAAATCGCCGCTCAAGAATGTATACTGACCCATGGTGGCCAGTATCTCAAGACTCACGGGCAAGCGATCTCTAGCAGCAACCAGGAAGTCTCCGGACTTGGCAACCTCTCCCCGCTGAAGTAGCATCCTTCCGTAGAGCCACTCGGCCCTGGCATCATCAGGGTAGCGATCCACGAGGTCTCCCGAGAGAACAGCCGCCGGGGCGACTTCGTTCCTTTCAAGCAAAGCGACCACCAGGTTATACTGCAACTCGAAGGGGAGGGTTTGCTCTTTGAGGCGCTCCATCAGCAGGCTGGGGTCGAATCCACGATCCTGGGCAGCCAACAATAGGGCGAAGGCGTTCAAGACCTGGAGATTCTCGGGTGCCTCATCAAGCAATTCGGCCACCAGCACCGAAGCCGTTTCGGTTTGCTCCTGCCGGAGCAGCAAAGACACCATATTGACCCTGGGCTCAAGGCTATCGTCAGTGAGTTCCGCAGCCCGGCGGTAAGACTCGAGAGCCTCATCCCACTGCTCTTGACTCTCCTCGAGATACCCCTTCAGATTGTGCCACTCCCACGACTCGTTCCATCCATCATATCTGAGTCGATTTAGGGCATCACTGGCTTGCCCAAAACGATCCAGAGCGGTTAAGACTCGCACTCGGAAGAAGGCCACTTTATAGTCCGTGGGCTCCTTCTCCAGATAGAGTTCCAGTTGTCGTAAAGCCGCTTCATACTGACTGGTCTCAAAAAGAGCCTTGGCCAGATAGGGCCTGATCTCCAGACGCTCCGACTCTAGTCTCAAGGCTTGACGAAACAGCTCTCCAGCCCGTTCAAACTGCTCTTCCACGAGGAGCTCAAGCCCTTGGCGAAACATGAATCCCGCCTCCCGCTCGCTCGCTGTAGGAGGGAAAATTTTGGCGGGCTCATTTTCCTGAGCGACTGCGGGGAATCCTGACATCAGGATCACCAAGCCGATACAGAAAAGGAATCGCAAGTGTCGCGCGCTCCTATGTTGCCACAGGTCCCCAAAAGCCACTAGTGTCACCTCGATTCCTCTGAGCCTTGCGTGTCGTCGGAATGTTTAACCCGTAAAGTTCGGATCAGTTCATCGAGCACCGGAAGGAACTCTATTCTATGGGCCTCAGGAGTTGTGAATGTCAAGAAAAGCCACCTTGTCTCATTGCCGAAAATCCAAAACCTCAGGAAGCTGCCGTCTTCCACATACTGCCAAGAGTACCCATCAGCTCCGGCAACACCTGAAACAATAAGGAGTTCATCCGTGGCCACAGGGTGACCCTGCCTAGTCAAGAATCCTGCCAACATCCTGGCCAGATTCGGGAGACGATCGGTTTCCGTGACCCGCTCAGGAGTGCAACATAAGACCCCTGGGGGGCTAAGGCAAACTCCGTACCGTCTCTCGTTCTCAGACTTGCAAACCCAACCCTCGGGAAGAATCAAGGAGAAATCACTGTGTTCGATCCGTTCAGAAGGCGTGGCCATGGGTTGGGTGATTTGACTCCTTTGAGGGCAACACCTGCGCCACCGAAACGGGACCTATCGAGGTCCTGCTACTGAGAAAGGGATGGTGCTCATGTCTTGGCGACCCAGACCGAGTGAACGCAACAGGTCTCTGGTTTGGGGTTCGTAGTCGATGAGGCTGTCGTCTTGGCACAGGACCGCTCGGACCAACTTTTGCCCGCCCGCCCCCTCGGCCACGGTTCGAATGATCGCTGCCTGCAGGGGGGGAAGTCCCGGGTTGTAGGCGGCGTTCTCCAATGCTGAGCCGGCGAAAATTCTGCCATCCTCAACCTGAACCGCTACTCCGGCCGAACTCTTGCTGTAGGGGACATAGGACAGCTTGGCAGCAGCTTGAGCCGCCTCTTCCAAGCTTGGGAAGGGACTTTCTGGAAAAGCACCGGTAAAAAATGGCTCTTCCACCTTCAAGTCTTTGGGGGTGAATGCTCTGGGGAGTAGCCCTTTCATGTTTACCCCGGGCTCATCTCCGATAAGGAGCCAAAGATTGCCCTCCGGGTCAAACTCACAAACAAACTGCCGACAATGTCCGCAGGGAGGGGCAGAGACCGCTAGGATCGACAGAGGAGAATTCGTGTTGCTTCTGCTCCACGAAACCAAGAACTGTTCAGCGTGTACCGTCTGGGCAAACGAAGCCCCTTCAAATTCTATGTTATAGCCCAAGAACAGTTGACCATCTTCGGTTAAACCCACCGCTCCAACCTGAAAATGCGAGATCGATGCCTTGGCTGAATCCTGAGCGTACTTCACCAGAGCCCTCATGAGCTCTTCTGTGGTGAATTCGTATCTCTCTTCGAGCGCAGCCCTCTCAAGCGAACTGAAGCGATAGCGACTCGCTTCAAGCTCACTCAAGAGCCTTCTGATCTTTTCATCAGCCACAGGAAACTTATACCGACACCGAGGCCTCAGAGCGCTCCCTGCGCACCTCGAGATGAAGTGTCTGCAATTGCTCGTCTGTGGCTTCTACGGGGGCCTCGGTCATTGGGCAGTAGGCGTTTGCGTTCTTAGGAAAGGCCAGAACCTCCCGAATGCTCTCTTGTCCGCAACAGATGGCAACTAGGCGGTCGAAGCCCAAGGCTATTCCAGCATGAGGCGGAGCCCCGTATTCGAAAGCGTCGAGCAAAAAGCCAAACTTTTGTCGAGCATCTTCCAGCGTTAGGCCGATGCACCCCAGCAGTTGCTCTTGCAATTCTCGTTGGTAAATTCGGACGCTACCCGAGGCCATTTCGTTGCCGTTGAGCACTAAGTCATAAGCTGCAGCCCTGGCTTTCCGAGGGCTGGTCTCCAACAGTCCGATATCCTCTGGATGCGGAGAGGTGAAGGGGTGATGTTCGGGTTCCAAACAGTCTTCTTCCTCATTGTAGGCAAAGAGCGGAAAGTCCACCACCCAATGGAAAGAGAATTGCCCAGGAGGAATGAGTTCGAAGCGGCGTGCCAACTCAACTCTTAGGCGACCCAATCCGGTCTGGAGAGCCCCCGTCTTGCCAGCGCTCAGGATCACCAGGTCTTGAACCTCGGCTCCAACCTGTCGGCACAGCTCCGTCAGAGTTTCAGCCCCAAGGTGCTTCAGCAATGAGGATTTTAGCTGTCCCTCTTCGTCTCGCCCGACAAAGAAAAGTCCAGCCAACCCCAGAGACTTAGCCAACTCGTCAAGCTCTGAAGTGATCTTACGCGAGGCCTGAGCTTGAGCGGGAAGGACTAGGGCCCGGATGGCTTCACCGGCTTCCAAGGCTTGCTTGAACACCTTAAATTCTGAGCCGTTGAGGATCTCCTCCACGTTGTGAAAACGAAGATCGTACCGAAGGTCCGGCTTGTCGCTGCCATAGAGCTCTGCAGCTTGGTGATAGGGCATTCGGGCGAACGGGATGGATAGCTCAACCCCGACCACTTGACGAAAAACATAGGCCAGCATGCCTTCAACCACGTTGAAAACATCATCCTGGCCAACAAAAGACATCTCCATGTCGATCTGAGTAAACTCAGGCTGACGATCAGCCCTCAAATCTTCGTCTCTAAAGCAGCGGGCGATCTGAAAGTATCGGTCCATACCAGAAACCATCAGGAGTTGCTTGAAGATCTGGGGGGATTGAGGCAAAGCGTAGAAGCGTCCAGGATGGACACGACTTGGAACGAGATAATCCCTGGCTCCTTCCGGAGTCGAGCGAACCAAGGTCGGGGTCTCGATCTCAAGAAAATTCTGACTGTCCAAATAATCCCGGACCGCCTTAGCCATCTTATGTCGAGTGACGATGTTGGCCGTCATCGAAGGTCTTCGCAAGTCAACATAGCGGTATTGAAGCCGGAGCGCCTCTTCAACGTTCTGCTTCTCGCTGATCTGTACCGGGGCAACCTTGGAAGTATTCAGGATCTTGATATCTTCGACTTCAACTTCGATCTCACCGGTGGAAATGTTCTTGTTCTGGGTTTCTCCGGGGCGAATTCGCACGCGACCCAAGACCGCCAGTACGAATTCGGATCGAACTTTCCCAGCCTTCTCAAAGGCTTTTGCGCGTTCGGGGTCCACTACACATTGCGTCATTCCGTATCGATCTCGAAGGTCGATAAACACCAACCCTCCCAAGTCTCTCCGTCGATGAACCCAGCCCATCAACACAATTTGCTGACCGTCATGCTCTGATCTCAACTCATCGCAGCGGTGAGTGCGACGAAGATTACCCATTGCTTCTACGTTCACGTTAATTCTCTCCAAATTTTCTCGGACTGGGGAGGACTCCGCCTAATGACGTGTCTTCAGCTCAGATGCGGCAGTTTCTGGAGTGGAAATCGAGTTCCTCTACCATGCGCAAGAGCCTTGGCACCGTTTCCCTTGGGGTCGACTTGACCACCGCGCGATGAGGCACCTTCCACGGGGCCCATTGACGAGAACAATGGTCAAAAGTTGACTCTTCGTAGGCCACCACCACTGGTGTTCCAACGGCCGAAGCCACGTGCACCGCTCCGGTGTCCGGAGAAACCAGCACCCCAGTCCTAGCAATGGTCGCTACCCAATCGGAGAAACTCAAATTCGATCGCAGGTCCGCCCCTTCGAGAGAGGCGCCACTCTTCTCGAGAATCTCAGCCTCCCTCGGACCGGCAGTGATCACTAAGTCCCCCAAGCCTTGAAGCCCAGAAATCAGGCCCTCGAGATCGCTGAGTCCCCAACCGTTCGCCAGCCATCGGTCCCCTAAATGAAGCAGCAACCCCTCCCCTTTCTCTCGTTTCTTCGGAGAGGCCAATTTCAACGGAAAGCGCGTACTTGGGGGCAGACCCAAACGGCGAGCCAGGCGGTCCAACTGTTCCACTTCATGGGGCACATCGTTGGGAGGATTCACGGCCACCACCTCCCGATGGGTCAAGCACACTTGACTCAGCAAGGAAACCAAAGGTCGTCCAGCATAGGTGTAGCCCAGTCTCAAGGGAGCCCTGGAGCGATAGACTTCCTTCAAGGTTTCGGTCCGAGGAGCCAGGGCTATAGCCAAATCAAAATCTCCCCCTGGCTGACCGAAGTCCGTCTCTATCTGATCCGCCAATCCCGTCCCCTGGAGCACTTCAGCGCAGTAGGCAGGCACCCGAGCCACCAGAGTGGCCTCAGGGAAGCCGTGACGAAGTGCTTGCAGGAATGGTGTCGACAAGATCAGGTCTCCAACTCGATCCGAGCGAACCACCAAGATCCGAGCAGGAGGATACTGCTCCAGGACCTTCCTCAACGCGGCCAGACCGATCGGATTCCGCTCACATAGTGATGCTGGAGAAGTATTTCTCTGGCTAGGCCCGAGGTCTCCGCCCACCGTTCCAGAGCGCGGAAGATCACCCCTCCCTTCGGAAGAAGCGCGTGAACCCCAAGCGAC
>JBJHCR010000005.1:0-33828 GCA_050486105.1 Vulcanimicrobiota bacterium | reverse complement strand
AAATCGCCATGCTTTCGATAGAAGCGAACGGTGGAAACCCCAGCGAGGAACATCTTCTGGCACTGTTCCTCGAAGCCAACCGGGTGCCAATGATAGTTCACCGCCTGAAAGTTGTAGTGAATTCGACAGCCCGCCTTGAGGAGACGATAGCCGAGCTCAAGGTCTTCATGACCATAGCCGGTGAAATCTTCATCGAACATGCCCACTCGAAGGAGGTCAGCCTTCCGTACGCTCGCATTGCCCGTCAAGAAATAGTGCCACGGCAGGGTCTTGCGGTCTTTGCGATGCCGGGCGTAGGCTTGAGGGTTCTCCCGAGCTCTCTCGTACTCCTCAAGGGTGTCCACTTGAATCTCACACCCTACCACCGCATCTCCGGGGTGGAGTTGATGAAACCGTTGGTGTTGCTCGACCAAATCGGGTGAAGCAATGATGTCCGCATCGGTGAAAAGGATCAGGTCCCCCTGAGCGAGTTGTACTCCGCGATTGCGAGCCCCCGCTCGACCCCGATTTGGACCGGGCAAGAACTTTAAGCGCGAATCCGCCAACTCTTCGACCAACTCTGCGGTGCCGTCGTCAGAACCGGCATCGCACAGCAAGATTTCATAGGAGCTCGATTCTGCCTTTTGCTCGAGCAAAGAAGGTAAAACAACACTCAAAGAATCCGCTCGATTATAGGTTGGGACCACGACACTGACTTGGTAACTCAACTGAAGACCTCAATTCTCAAAGTTCTATAAATGGAATGAGAAGAGCAGCACCAAAAAACCTTCTTCGAACCGATTTGCTCAAAGTTCGGACAGGCCTATCTCTGCAGGGGCTCGACTTGATTCCACCAACCGAGGATCCCGTCCAACCGCGCTCTGGCCTGCCTAAGCTCGCCCAGCAAGGCCTCTGCGGCTTCCTCGCTGTAGTTGGGTTTGAGAACGACCTGATGTGGGGTCATCCAGGGGCGCCACCTCGGCACGGTATGATGAGCTCCATTCTTAGGAAACACATCGATCACCGCAGTTCCCACGGCTGCAGCAACATGCACCGCCCCGGTGTCCACCGAAAGTAAACACCGACATTCACTGACCCGCCTGGCATACTCCCGAAAGTCAGGACAACACAGCAGCAAATGGTGACGATAGGATGGCACCACCGATTGCACCCAATCTCCTTCATCGGGAGGAACAAAAACCACCACATCGTCGGACATTTGTTCCAGGAGTTCGACAAGGAACTCGCAAGGCCAACCACCCTCTAACCATTTCGAAGTCCACTGCAGGCCTATAGGACCGGTCCCAAAACGAGTTCGAGGCTTTCTAGGCAGACCAAAGATCTTGAGACTTCCGCCGTTGACAACCTTTTTTGATAGCCCTTTGGCAACCAAGCAGCAATAGCGATCCACTTCATGATACCGTGATTTTGAGTCCAAGCTGTTGACGATAGGGAACCTGGTAGTCAGGAGACTTCGAACCTCGTAGCTACGAAGAGGTTGGGTCCAACCTGGATCAAATCCGATGCGCTCAGACGTCCCACTCCGGAACGCCCCTCTGAGAGCTCGCTTCTTCTCACTGAAGACAAAAACACGCCTGCCATCGAACTCCTCGATCAACTTCCCGATCTGATGCTCAGTGTGTTCGGCGGTCACCTCTCGATAAGCGATCTCATCACCAAAAATAGCTCCCATACCTGGAGAAACCAAGATCAAGAGATTCTCCTTACCAACCTCTCGAGCGAGATACTCAACAGCAGGGGTGGACAGCAGAGTGTCTCCCAAGGCATCCAAGCGGACTACTACGGTGCGACCGGGAGCCCCGCTCAAGCGACTCTTTCACTCTCATCGGACTCGCCTAATTCAGATTGGTCGACCTCGTCGATCTGAACCCAGGTGATCCGGTTGCGCTGCACCCCGGCGATGGTGAATCTCACCTCATCAACTTGGACCGATTCGCCAGCGATGGGAGCGTGCCCGAACAACTCATAAAGATAGCCTCCCAAGGTCTCCGGTCCTTCCGTTGGCAGTGAGATATCGAGATTCCTGTTCACGTCTTCAATGATCATTTTGGCGTCCACCAAAGTGCTTCCCCCGGCCAGCCTTTGCACTTCAGCGACCTCTCGGTCGTATTCGTCATTGATCTCACCCACGATCTCCTCGATGATGTCTTCCACCGTGAGAAGTCCGTCCGTCCCGCCATATTCATCAAGGACGATAGCCATGGCGCTCTTCTGGGCCTGCAAGTCACGAAGAATGTCGATCACCTTCCTGGTGCCTGGAACCACATAGACCGGTCGAAGGTCTTTCTCGGTGATGGCCCGCGTGCCGTTGTCCAATCCCATGAGAAGGTCCTTAACGTGCACAAATCCTACGATCTCATCGATGGATTCCCGAAACACGGGAATCCTCGAGACTCCGTGCTCGTGCATGAGTTCCAACAGTTCTCTTGAACTGCTTCCTAGCTGAGCACAAATCATGTCGACTCTCGGAACCATCACTTCTCGGGCGATTGTTTCACCAAACTCGAGCAGGGACTGAAACAGTTCGGTCTGAGTATCCTTCAGGAGCCCCTGAGAGCGCAAATTCAGGATCTCATCTTGGAGCGCATCTAAGCTCGCTACCGGAACCCCGCCGCCTTTTGGGCTCAAGGGACTGGTGGTCCAAAAGACCACGGAAACCAGGGGAGAAAGCAGATTATTGAGGCGACGAAATAAACCGAGCACTTTGCTGGCTGCGCGCTGCGCCTTAGCTCGAGCGTGACGCCTGGCCAACGTATCAAAAACCACCAACACCAGACCGGTGGCTAGAAGAAGCCCCACTTCGAAAAGAACTCCTAGCCCCAACTGAAAGGTCCATAGCATGACGAATCCGCCAAGAGTGAGGATGGAGAACAGGCGCAGAAGGACGATTGTGGTTAGGAGCTGATTCTGCTCATCGGGGGTGAACTCTTCAAACCCATTCTCGCCGACCAGAATTTTCCGAAGCCGGTTCACTCCCATCTGGGCCAGAACGGTCTCAGAAAACCCGAGGGCAGCAACCAGGCAAACCAGGAGCATCAGACCTACAAACGGCAGAAAATCCCACATTTCTAATTCCTCAACCTAAACAAGAAACACCAGGAAACACCCAGGCCCAACATAGTTAAGACATCGTATTGGCCTTGGCGCAAGTAGGGCAAAAAGACCATGGCCACCACAGTAGCCGAGCCTAGAGAGACCATCAAAACGCCTGCTGCAGCCATATCCTTTGCCGCAGCGGCCACCACGTGGTCTTCAGCTACAGCAAGGTCCACGGCCCGCTCCAAAGCGCTGTTGGCCAATTCCGAGGCCAATAGAGCCGCCACGGAAAACAGCACCAGCGCCGATGCCAAATTGCCGGGCTGATAAACCGCCAAGGCAACAGCGACTCCGCCTCCGTAGAGACACTGGATGCGAAAGTTTCTTTCCTGAGCCCAAGCACCTTTGGCCCCGTTCAAGGCACAGCGAAAACTGTGCCACAGGTCCTTAGAAGCCCGTTCTCGACCCCCTACCAATGTTCAGCATCCTCCTTGAGTCGTGCGAGCACTCTACTTTCGAGGGCCCTCATCCGGCCTTCCGTCTCGTCACACTGGTGGTCGTAACCCAAAAGATGGAGCGTTCCATGGATCAAGGCCCATGCGGCCTCGCGAGCCAAACTGACTCCGTGAGCCTCAGCTTGCCTGGAAAGAGTTTCCACCGAAACGATCAGGTCACCGAGAAATCTTAGGTGACCCGGAGGCAGACAGATTTGCTCGCCCTCTTCGTTGGCGAACGACAAGACATCAGTGGGCTTGTCCTGCCGCCGATACTCTCGGTTGAGTTCGGTGATTCTGGCATCGTCGGCAATGAGAACGGAAACCTCACAGGCATCGGCAAAGTCCACCTCATCCAAGGCCGTCTGCACCACTCGAACAACCCAGGCTTTCGGGGGAGGCTCCTCCTTTGCGGAATAGGAATCATCCAAGGTTACGCCCACTTCGATCATGAGCCTTTTCGCCGCAACTGCGTCACCTTTTGCCTGTCAGGGGAGGGCTCCGGATACTCGATTCGAGCATGGTAGATGCCCTGTAGGGCCCGAGTCAAGGTTTCTCGGATAGTCTGGATATCGCATAAAGAGAGTCCTGACTCGTCGAGCTGCCCATCGTCTAAGTTGTGCTTGAACATTTTTTCAACGAGTTCGCCCAGCTTATCGGGGGTCGGATTGGCCAGCGTTCGGGCGGCTGCTTCTATGCCATCACAGAGCAATAATATGGCTGTCTCCTTGGTTTGTGGCTTGGGGCCAGGGTAGCGAAAATCTTCTTCGAAAACAGGTTCAGACGAACGCTTGCAGGCTTGATGATAAAAGTATCCCACGAGATTGGTGCCATGATGCTGAGCGATAAAGTCGACCAGCACCTCAGGAAGCTTCGCCTGACGCCCCATCTCAACCCCATCCTTGACGTGTGAATGGATGATCCTCGTAGATAGCGAGGGGGCGAGCTTATCGTGAGGGTTTTCAAGGCCCATCTGATTCTCGATAAAGAACCTGGGACGCTTCATTTTCCCGATGTCGTGATAGTAGGCCCCAACTCGACAAAGGAGAGCGTTCGCACCGATCGCTCGAGCGGACTGTTCTGCCAGATTGGCCACCATCATGCTGTGTTGATATGTTCCTGGAGCCTCCAAGGTCAGGCGCTGGAGTAGAGGTTCACTCATGTTGGAAAGGTCCAGCAGGCGCAGATTTGTGGTGATGCCGGAAAAGTGCTCAAACATCGGCAGGGCACCGATGGCGATCCACCCCGAGAGAAATCCATTGAGCAGCCCGAAGGTTATGCCCTCGAGCAAACCTCCCACGGGTCGACCGTCGATGAGTTCGAAGGCCAATACAGCCGAGAGATTCACAGCCCCCAGCAAGAGGGTCGCCGGGATGAGCTTTGAGCGAGATTCCAAGCTCGACAAGGCCAGAACACCTGCCGAGCCGGTCAGAAATGAGACCCCGAAGGCTGGCAAAGAGTTGGCCATGACGCCAACGAAAAGGGCCAGCGTTCCGGTCACCAAGAGGCCTAGACGTCGTTCCAGTAGGGTGGTCACGAGCACCGAAGCGATGGCCACAGGTGCAAGATATACGGAAACTTCGAGTAGTAGTCGGCAGATAATACCGGTGGCGACCATGATGGTCCCGAGTAGGCCGATCATCTTGGGGGATTTGAATATGTCGAATCGAGACGTGTAGAGGTAGCCGAAGACGATGCCAAGCCCGGAGAGTACTAAGAGCGAGACTCCAAAAACTCGAGGAAAATCAAGACTTGGTTTATAGAGTCCTAGCTCTTCCAAGATCCGGATCTGCTCTTTGGTCACCACTTCTCCGTCTCGAACGACGGCGGTTCCTGTACGGACCACAGTCATGATCGGCTCTACCGCCGCCATGGCCTGCTGTTCAGCGCGACGAGTCTTTTCCGGACTTGCCAATTGGTTGACCTGAACGGCCTCATTGATGATTCGAGAAACCGCGATCTGAGAGGCCACGGGCACACTGTCGAGTTGATCTTCCACCAGCCCCAGGGTCTGACCTCGAACGTCCTCTATGCGACTCTCGGTGACGCTCCCGTCCATGAGTTTATAGAAGATATGGAGAGCACCATTCTGCAGAACGAAGCGGGTGTCCGCATCAAGGCCTAAGAGTGCTTGCAAATCCTCAAGGCCGAGTCCCACAGGAAGGCTCTCTGAAATGGCCTCTAAGGCTTCGGTGGAAAGGGGCTTGTCTTTGGACTGCTGCGCAGCTGCCTGGTCCAGCAGGATAAAAGTATCCTCAATCTTTGCTGCTCCGAGGGTGATAGCCTCGGGATTGAAGACATACATCTCCCCCACGGCAGCGGCGGCTTGGCGTCGCGCTTCCTCGGTGGCCTTCTCATTGAGGATCTCGACTCTGCGGTCGGCCATAATGGCCTTTGGGCTAACCTGACCTTCCTCGAGATCGATCTTGTCAGGCCAAAAGTTCACCAATAGCAAAGCAGCCAGAGAAATGAAAACCAGCGCAATGGTGATTCCGGGCAACCAAGTCGTCATTCGGGGGCCGCCGGGAAATTTATGGCTAGCTCGGATATTCTTCATCGATGGTGCTTACCCGGACCCGTACGGAGCAAACCGCACCGGAATCGGGCCCTTAGCCTGGCATCAGGAAAGCGAAGACCTAAGCGAATCAGGAGCGGCCACCTTGGAGGAGCGCTCTTGTCGAATTCTTGGTACCTATGACTCTCTGCCGGAACGAGAGAGATCCTCTGTTGTCTATTCAATACCTAACCATTATACAACGACAGGGAAGTCGCTTCAAACTGCTCGATCGACCGATTGATGTCAATTCAACATCAGGGAAACTTCGACCTCTTCGAGGGGTTCATGCGGTAACCCTCATCGGGCCTTCGAGGATGCGAACGGCCGGAAAGCGAAATGGTCTTCATGACTCCTCGAATCCTACTTCTGGCCATAGGTCTCCTGATTGTTTCAAGCTCAGCGCAACCGATTTTGGCTCAAACTGAGTGCTCTCTGTGTCGCAGAACTGACCCCCCTCATGAGTTGACAAGCTTGCGATACACCGAGGCTAAGAATGTCACTCATTTGGTCTGCAGCTTCTGCCAAAAGGACAAGCCGGATTGTGACATTTGCGGCTCCCCAACCTCAGTAAAGACCGCTCGAGATGGAAGACATATTTGCCCTGACTGCCAGAAAGTCGCCATCTCAACACCTGCTCAGCTCGATCAACTCTATACTGACGTTCGGAATTTTGTCGCTAAGCTCACCGGCAAACCCGTTAAGGACTTTCCCCCGGTTCAGTTGGTGGAAAAGGATGAGATGGCAACCAGATGGGTGGAGTCCTCTGGTCGGAGCTTTGCCGCTCATGCCTTCTACTCACCCTACAACCCTGAAATCATCTATGTCCTCTCCGGTCACTCCGCCTCTGACCTAGGACCGACCTTGGCCCACGAGTTCACCCACGCCTGGCAAAGCCGCAACTGTCCCTCCCAAGACCGACAATTGTCCGAAGGTTTTGCCACCTGGGTCGAATACAAGTATGCGGTGTCCAAAGGGTACCAATGGAAGGTCAATCAGATACTCAGCAAGCGCGACCACGACTATGGTGAAGGACTCAAGCACTGTCTGGCCATCGAGAAAAAGGACGGGGTTCCCGGTCTCATCAAGTTCGTGACAACCGAGTCGCGGTTTCCGAGCAAGAAGTGAAGGGGGCCGAGGACACCCCCGACCCGCTGATCAAGACCAACCGAGGACCCCCAGGATCGAAAAAAGCCCGTGGGTACAGGCTTTGTGTTTGGTGCGTCATGAGGGATTCGAACCCCCGACCCGCTGATTAAGAGTCAGCTGCTCTACCAACTGAGCTAATGACGCTCGCGCGCCTAAGCTACCACAGAGAATTCCTGGGATCAAGCCCTTGCCACCGCATACCTCACCCTTTCATCGTCTCCTTGGTACAGATAAGGCCCTGAGATTCACTCTACCCGCCCCACTCTCCCAAAACGACGCACGCCCACATATACACGGGCTTTCGGCTTGGTGCGTGGTAAGGTGTTCACAAGGCCGAAGGCCGTTCCAGAAGCTGTCCCGACCGAGGACACCCCCGACCCGCTGATGAAGAGACGGCTGCTCTACCAACTGAGTTCATGACGCTCGCGGGCCTGAGCTACCACAGAGAAATCTTAAGATCAAGCCCTTGCCTGGTGACTTCGACGACTTCGTTGGGAAGCTTTTTCATGCTCTAATCCCACAATCCTTATGTCTGTCATGGGCAAACGGCAGGGCAGGGTTTACGTAGTCGCGAAACGCGTGCCACGAGTTAGGGTGGAGATTTTGACCGAAGAAGACCTACATCGAGTCAGAGATCAAATCGCTGAGGAGCCTTTCAACGAAGAACTCAATCGGCAGATCTATACTCACTTCCCTATTCCTGAGGAAGCCAGGAATCTTATTGATTTTTATCGGCAGATGCAGCGACTCAAGCCAGAAGACTGGCGACATCTGGTCAACTTGGCCCGAGCTTACAGTGCTACCGGCAAGGATTCGCTCGCAGTGGTGCAACTCCAGAAGTTGTTGCGCACCGATGCCAGCCTCCTTGAAGTTTGGATGGACTTGGCGGACTGCTACATGCGTCTGGACAAGTCGGAACTCGCTCTTCGAGCCTTCAACAGCGCCATAGACATCGACCCTTCCTTCGAAAAAGCCCACCTCGCTAGAGTCAACCTATTGATCGAAACGGGGGAATTTGAAGAAGCATCCGCGGCTGTTATCTTCTCTTTGGCGTGCAGCAATCTCGACAAGCGAGTCGTTGAACTTCTCGAAAGCCTCGATGAATTTCTCGAGTCCAGAATCACTCCACCGCCTGATCTGGTATCCCAACTCTCTGGGTCATCGGTCTAGGAGGCTGCTGAATTAATCTCTGCGTCGCGAGACTCGTTCATCACCCACTTCGTGGGGCCACCCGTTACACGGGTTCCCGGTCCATGCGAATTCGTTCGAGAGCCGAAGGCGCTCCCGTAGGGCCAACCGCCTGACGAATACCCGAAGAAGGTGGGTGATGTCCTACCTCTCGGGCACCTTCGGTGAATACTTCGCTTGCGGTCCGCAAGCGAAGTATTCCGTCCCCGTTTAAATCAGCAGCCTCCTAGTGGGAGGACCTTACAGAGCCTTAGCTCGATCGAATCTCTTCCTTGAGCTTTTCTATATCGTCAGTAACCACGCCGTCGCCACCGACCTTCCAGACATCGGCCCCTAGGTAGAGCGACAGGAGATCGCCCTCACCTTTTCTCTCTCTGGCCCGATCCACCTGAGCCAAGAGCTCCGATTCATAGGTTGGACGATGCACTTGCCTGAAAACCCCAATAGGGACCGGAAACTCCGGATAAGTGACTCGGGAAAGAGCGTAAGCGAGGGAGCCGGAATCTTCGCTGGGGTCGAAAATCGTATGCCCTTCGCCTTGACCTGCCGGACCGACTTCCAAGGCCAAGCCGTTGGCCCTCAGCTCCTTATCCCCATTCGCACCATAAACGAGAGGTTTGCCAGCTTCCAAACGCAGCAGATGCTCCTCTTTTTCTTCGGCTTTGGTCACGTGATGCCAAGCTCCGTCGTTGAAGATATTGCAATTCTGCAAGATCTCAACGAAAGCCGACCCCTTATGGCTGGCCGCTTGACGGAGGGTTTCTTGAAGATGTTTGGTTTCCACGTCGATAGATCTGGCTACGAAAGTCGCCTCTGCCGCCAGAGCCACCGAAAGCGGATTCAGAGGTCGCTCGATAGAGCCCAGGGGAGAAGACTTGGTGACGTGCCCAGTCAAGCTGGTAGGCGAGAACTGGCCCTTGGTCAAGCCGTAAATACGGTTGTTGAACAGCAGTATGGTGATGTCCACGTTTCGCCGGAGAACGTGGAGCAAATGATTTCCACCAATGGAGAGGGCATCGCCATCCCCGGTCACCACGAAAACCTTAAGGTCCGGATTGGAGAGCTTCAAACCGGTGGCCAGAGTGGGAGCCCTCCCGTGAATGCTGTGGACCCCGTAGGTGTTCATGTAGTAGGGGAAACGACTGGAACAGCCGATCCCTGAGACAAAAACGATCTTCTCTTTGGAAATCCCAATCTCAGGCAGCACTTTTTGCATCTGAGCCAAAATTGCGTAATCTCCGCAACCCGGACACCAACGAACGTCCTGGTCGGTAGCAAAATCTTTCCGGGTATACGGACTCTTACCGTTTTCTTTGGTGGTGCTCACTGAACGTTCTCCTTCGAAATCGTATTGACGATTGCCTGATAAAGGGTCTCAATCTGAAATGGTCTTCCAGTCACTTGGGTCAAACTTTCAAATCGTCTTCCGAATTTTCCCTGCAAATAGAAGGCCAGTTGCCCGGTATTCATTTCTGGAATCAGGACCTTCTTGAACGAGGAAAAGACCTCTTCGAGATTCCTTGGAAGAGGGGCAATATACTTGAGATGAGTCGAGGAGACTGAGTAGCCTTCGGCTTGAGCCTTGGAAACGGCTGCATGGATAGCCCCGTAAGTGCTGCCCCATCCGCAGACCAAGAGCTCTCCTGTTCGTTCTCCGTAGACCTCCTGTTCGGGTATGATGTCCGCCAGTCGATCGACTTTCTCTTGTCGGTCCTTAACCATCTGAGCGTGGTGCTCTGGTCGATAAGAGACGTTCCCGGTGAGAGGAGCCTTACCCAGACCGCCCACTCGATGCTCGAGCCCGGGAGTTCCTGGGATGGCCCAAGGCCGTGCTAGAGTCTTCTCCTCTCTGCTGTATGGGAAAAACTCCTTCCCTTCTTCCTTGACCGGATGGCTCACTTCAATCTTCGGCAAAGTCGCAGGGTCGGGGATTTTCCAAGGTTCTGCGGAATTCCCAAGAAATCCGTCAGACAACAACAGCACCGGGGTCATTGCTCGCACAGCAAAACGAAACGCTTCGATCGCCATATGAAAACAATCAGACGGAGAGCAGGCGGCTAGCACCGGCATAGGAGCTTCACCATTGCGACCAAAAAGACACATCAGCAAATCCGACTGCTCGGTTTTCGTAGGCAACCCGGTGCTCGGGCCCCCTCTTTGGACATCGATGAGCACCAAAGGGACCTCCAGCGCCAAAGCAAGATTCAGAGCCTCACTCTTGAGCGCAATACCCGGCCCACTCGAGGCGGTGACCGCAAAGGAGCCACCGAAAGCCGCCCCGACCGTAGCACCCATGGCCGCGATCTCGTCTTCCGCTTGAAAGGTTCGCACATCGAAGTGCCTCAAGGCAGCCATGGCGTGGAGTATGTCGCTAGCTGGGGTTATGGGGTAGGAACCATAAAACACATGCTTGCCAGCCAAGGAACCCGCGGTGACCAAGCCCAGGGCCAAGGCTTCGTTACCGGTCAAACTCCGATAGACCCCCGGTTGCAAGCGAGCCGGAGCGATACGATAGCGAATCTGGAAAGTCTCGGTGGTCTCACCGTAATGTAGTCCGGCCTTGAACGCTCTCGTATTTGCTTCAACCAAGGTGGAATTCTTGGCAAACTTCTTGGCGATCCATTCCAAGGTGGGTTCTGCCGGACGGTCATACATCCAGCAAATCAATCCCAAGGAAAAGAAATTCTTGGTGCGGTCGATCTCCTTTTGAGTCAGTCCCTCGAGGTCTTCCAGCGCAGCTCGATTCAGAGAGGTGAGGGGAATGGAAAACACCCGAAAGCGTTTCAGACTATCGTCGTCAAGGGGAGATTGCTCAAAGCCGGCCTTCTTGAGATTTGGCTTGGTGAAGGCATCCTTGTTGATGATCAGGATGCAGTCGTCCTTAAGGTCCTCAATATTAGCCGCCAGGGCCGCAGGATTCATAGCCACCAAGACATCGGTGCTGTCCCCGGGAGTGAAGACTTCATGGGACGAAAGATTGACTTGAAAACCGCTCACTCCCGCTAGGGTGCCGGCTGGAGCGCGAATTTCTGCAGGAAAGTCAGGAAAGGTCGAAATGTCATTACCGGCAATGGCAGATGCCTTCGTGAATTGAGTCCCGGTGAGTTGCATGCCGTCCCCCGAATCACCGGAAAACCTCACCACCACCGAACTCAATTCTTGAAACTGCTGGGTCCCTGCTGTTCCTTGCATCCTATAACCTCTCTCTAAAAAGCCTGTCTGATGGCGAATATCCTCTAGAGAGAAGAAAAACTCCTGGTTCTTCCGAAGAAGTCCGTGAAAAATGACCAAAACACCTGTGGCGATCGTGGGCGTTAGCCCCCTTAGCTTGATATTAGGGCGAGCCTGCTCCCTCTCTGACGCACCAATTGTGGGAATTTATGACCCCGACCATTCCAAGGCTCTTAGAGCCTCTCTCCTCTTGGGGACATCCGCCTTGGACGCTCCAGCCAAAGTGATGAATTGGGGTCAAAGCCCAGGTGTGCTCCTGCTGTCCAATCCGGACCTGATAAACTTCGGTGAAGTTCTGACTGATTCAAAGGAGCGAGCAGGGTTCCGCCTCCTATTTGCCCTTCATCTTTACTCGAGACCGGCTCGGTTCAACGAGCACACCTGGCCTCAATGTTGGCTTGAAAGTGTCACACCCTCACCTGTCTATGATGAGACTGTCATTAGCAGTCAGGTTCAGCCTCTAACTTTTGTCCTAGAGGGCTTGGGGGAGAGTCAGGCGACAGCCAAAAAATGGCTAGAAGCGATCTCCAGAGAATTTACCATCTCTCGGCAGGACTCTTAGGCCGCCAAGTCTTCGGAAGCGATCCTCTTCAAGAATCCTTCTTCTCGATTCAAGAAGAGGTAGGAGTGAACCAACTTGGAGCTGGGCAACTCGTGCACCACCTCGTTCCGAATTACGGCCTTTTCAACCAGGCTATAGAGGATGACTTGCCTTCTACCGGCTCTCCTGTCAACCGTCGACAGGGTGACAGTCTTGCTTCGACGGCATATTGCGAGTTCTTGAAAGACACCTCGCTCGTCGCCTAAGCGGTAGAGCACCCCCGGACTGTCATCTTTCTCCACGAAGGTCCAGCGGTCGTTGAGAAGGCTTCCCGGCTTTTTCAGGTATCCTCGAAACCTCAACGAATCGAGGGTCACGATGGCGGTCAGCAGTCCGCTTTGCTTCAACCGACTGGAAAGGTCCGGTACGATTCTTGATGAGAGTTTTCTATTCACGGTTGAACTCCTAAGTAAGTTATCTTAGTACCGAGCTTAGCTTGGTCGAACTCAAAAAGGTTTAGAATTCGGCTTGGCCGTGTGAACAGAATGTAAACAATGTCCTTTACTTTTCTTCACAATTCGGAAGTCCGGTCGGCCTCATTTGGCTGACACGCCTACGATCTCCGCGTAGGCTTGCGTGAAAAGAACGTAAAATGGGTCGAAGCCCGTGGCGTGAGTGACCAGATCGCCTTCCACTCTGTCAAAGGCTTGAGCGTAGTCTTCAAAGGTCACCTCGACCCCTCCCCGCTTGAGACAGGCCACCGCAGCATAGAACTCGAGCACCCAACTAGCCAGGTAGAACATCACTAGACTTTCCAACACCCCGCGATGCAGCACCATGATCTTCCGGTGGAGCAGGGCCCTAATATACCGGACCGTCCACTCCTTGCTGGGCTGATGAAAACCCAACTCCAGCAACTTGAGGACCTCCTCGAGAGTCCCGGCCCAACCAGCAACAGGAAGTTCGGTTTGCTCTCCGCACATCAAGGCCTGAGTGATACCGGGGCCTTGCTGAGGACTGGCGGCTTCCATAACACCCACCAAAGTCAAGGCAAAATACCTGGTCTGCTCTCGAAAGACGTCTCCACCAGTGGACAGGATATGAGACTCTCCCAACCCTGGCCGACAACCTTCGAGGTCCTCCCCGCACAACGAACGCGGCGGACCTTCCAGGGCTCTCAGGGCCGCGAGCAAAGTGGCTGCCAAGGCTTCAAGCACGGTTCGATTCTCGAGCTCTAGCTTCAGCGAGTCTTCAAATCGCTGATATTCCGGCCAAGGCAGGGTAAACCCAAACCCGAAATCTATCGGATCCTGTCCAACTCTCGGACGGCGACTTCCGTAATTTCGATACAAGGCTGAGAGCGACTCTTTGTGCTCAGACAACGGACGTCCAACGTTTTGCTGCACCGCTGTACAGAAGTACGACACCCCGACCACAATCCCATCTGGGGTCTCAACAAAGGTGAATGGAAATTCCCGGCAGTTGAGCGGCTTGGATTCAAGTCCGATCTCAGCGTGAATGCCGCACAAGTCGTCGGCTTGAAGGAAGACACAGCGCCCGTCAAACTTTCTAGTCTGCCAACCCTGCTCTTCACTTCCCAGCAGTCCGGAAGCGCCCGTTTCCTGGACAACTCTAAGCTCGACTGGACTCTGGAGGATCAACTTTGCGCTCTTGCTATCTACGTCCACGGCCCAATCTTGCCGACAACCCTTGGCGCACATAACGCAGTCATAAAGCTGGCCTTCGGGAAAGAGAAACGTTTCCATAGATGCAATCTTTTCGGGGAAAGAAAAAAGGACCCTTCGGTCCTTTCTAATTGGTGCGGAAGGGGAGACTCGAACTCCCACGGGCGTTAGCCCACAAGATCCTGAATCTTGCGCGTCTGCCAATTCCGCCACTCCCGCAAGCCGGGTGAGAATATCATATCCAGGAAAAAGCGTCAATCATTTGGCTTCTTCGGATTCTCCGTGGCTCAACTCTGGAGAATTCGTCTGTGCATGCAAGCTGCGCACGAATTCCGACAAAAACGGAATCTCTGCCCGCTTTCCTAAGAGGGCGAAGACAGCTGAGTAAACCATGGCAAACATGACAGCGTACTCCCCTGCTCGTAGCAAAGGATAGAGAAGAACATCGAGCAGAATGAGCCAACGGACAACGAAGCTCAATACGGCCCTCAACAAGCTCATTCCAACCACCCCGACAAGGCCTAGAAGCAAGCCTTGATATGCGTGAAAACGCAAGAAAGGGTCGTTGCGCTTATCGGGAGTGACATAGATCAGGGGAAATACGGCAAACCAGAACGGGTAGGCCAGGGCAGCCATCAAACGGTCTTCCTTTGAGGGAAGAATAGGAGGCGTCTCTTCGAGTCGAGCCAAACTCAAAAGACCCTCTTCGCCCCTAAGTAGCGAGGCCCGAAGTAATAACCGTTAAGAGGGGTGATGGTGACTCCTCGGGAGGAACTGGCGTGAATAAACTGCCCGTTCCCAAGGTAAATCCCGACGTGAGAGGGCCCCGGAAGGTAGGTCTCAAAAAACACTAGGTCTCCCGGTTGCTCTTGGCCGCGGGGAACCGGTTGGCCCACATTGAATTGTACGTCGGCGGTTCTGGGAAGCTTGATGCCATGGCTGGCATAAACACTCATGGTGTAGCCGGAGCAATCGAATGCTCGAGGAGTCGTGCCCCCCATACGGTAGGGTACGCCGATGTACTTTTTGGCCGTAGTAGTCACCCCCGTAGCGATTACACCACGTCGAGAAGCCAGAGACTTCCTCCGCCGAGCCTCTTCTGCCTCAGCCCTCTGCTTGGCCGTCACGGCTATCTCAGAAGCTTGAGGGGGGTCCTGGAGAACTTTGGCGACCAACTCGGGATCTCTCAGTCGAGATTGCTGCCGCTCTATCTCGGCAACCAAATTGTCAGGAAGTAAGAGGACCAGACCTGGAGCGAACTCCGCATCCTTGAGGTGAGGATTCATCTCGACGATTTTCTCTCTAGTCGTTCCATAAGCCTGAGCGATGCTTTCGATGCTATCCCCGTCCCTCACCGAGTATACGGTTTCTGCTCCTACGGCCGGACAAAGAAGTCCCACCGTCAATAAAACACCACAAAAAAACTTTTTCAAACGCATGCACACCTCATAAAATTGAACAAAATTCCAAAATAACGCCTTCTCCTTCTTTCGTATGCTCAGATATCCTTGTTTGAGGCGAAAACCTTCTGAGAGAGGTCAGGTTCGAAGGTAAAAGCCAGGAAAAATGGGAATCCCAAAGGTATGTCTGAGCAATCCTATCTGGAGATGATCGAAGAACTAGGTCCTATTCCCGGGCTATTGCCCTGGCAAAAAGAGCAAGTCCTCTTGGTCCGTTCGGGCGACATTTCAACCCAGGTTTTTGCCGCGAGAATTGCTGAACTCACAGAAAAACTCGAAGCGCTCCATATTGAGGCTCAACCGGAAACGATGCAACCAGAGAGCTATGCGCTGGCGGAAAGCTATTACCGCATTGTCAGCGAAGCTTTGGACCTCTATCTGTTGGCCCTCGAAGAACTCGAAGAGTGGTCTGTCACCGGTGATGCTTCTCTATTGGAATCGTCTCGGCAAAATTTTGCCCTGGGAGATGACTTTGCTCACCGGGCCACCTTGGAAGCAATTCGACTCGAAGAGCAGTACCGGGCCATCGACGAAGAACTGCTCCGTGCTGCTGGCGTCGACTGGGAAGGGAAAGGACGGTCCTCGAAAGAACAACAGTTCTAAACCACAGGAGAGAGCACATTGGCAGGAAACACCCCCCCCAATCCCCAGCAAGCTAAGATTATGGGCCAAGCGATGGACCCCACCGAACCCAAGGTCATTGACAAGCATCTTCAAGAGATCGAAGAAGCCTGTCAGAGAGTCGCCTCTGGAGAATGGGACCCAGACCAATTCGCTGAGTACGTAGATCAACTCGCTGAGAAGTTGGCCGAAAGGGAAAACTTCATCCGTCAAATCGAGATCCCCCCGGAGGCCATAGCCGAAGTCAAGGACGAACTCGAAGTCGGATTCTCGGGCATCGCCCATTGGAACGATGGCGTTGCCCGTCTCGCCCAGTTTGTGGAAGACCCTGACGTAGCCCACCTCGAGGAAGGTCTCGAGCAGTGCCGACAAGGAAACGATCTTCTCAACGAAGCCATGCGGATCAACCGAGAGAACTTCAAACGAGTCGAGGCCCTATATCGGGAATCGTCAACGATGTCCTAACCTTTAGACCTTAGAGCACAAAAAAAGCGATCCTCGAGGATCGCTTTTTTTGTGCTTTAGGGCGGGGGACAGACTATCTAGGGGCAGGATTACCGGTGATGGCGGCGGTGACCGAGGCGTTGTGCTTGGCCATACTCTGCATTCTATAGACATGACTGGAAGAATACATTTCCCGAATCGCCGTCATGGTATCCATCATCAATTTATGACGCTCTGCCTGGGCTTTCAGCATTTCTGCCCACATCTGGTTATAGATGGTCCGAATCTGTTCCATGGTGCGTTGATTTTCAGCCATCTGCTCGGCAAGCTCTTTGGGACCTAGGGGTGGAGAAGCGCTCGCTCCACCTTCCACTCCGTCTGCTCTAGGAACTCCGGCTGTCGCGGCAAAGGGGTCATTCACCCCACCGTTGGGGCCTTGCCCCACTCCGGTTGGTGAAGCACCTGGAACGGAAGCCCCTGGTACACCACCGCCTTGGGCGTTCTCGGCCTTCACCTGATTGAGGTAGCCTGCCGCGGAATCCGCGATATTCGACCACTTCGCAATCTCAGGGTCGGTCTTAGCCTCTTCTTTGATCTGCTCTTTGGTAGCACCCGGCATCTTTTTCTGGATTTGGGACAAAGAGTGATTCAAAGCGGTCGCAGCCAGGAATCCCCCTTGCTGACTTTCATCAGTGATACCTCGCTCGTTCATCTGCACGGCGGCATCAGTCATGATAGAGGTCATCTCTTCTTGGTCGGTCTGACCACTAAAGACCTCAATGAAATCGTGAAACTTCTGCTCGGAAGCCAGAGGCCGAGCCTCTTGCTTGTCTTCGATAGACTCCTGTTCAGCCTCTGTGGCAGGAGCGCTTTGAACTTCAGCTTGAAGCTCAGCTTGTTCCGTCTCAGGCAAGGCTGTAGAGGGAACAAAGGTCTCCTTTTGGTTCAGCGAGTCAGTCTTCTTACTGTCATCTTCCTGGCGATTGACCGACCGACCAATGGTCGAGGCATTGTTCTGTTGGGCCGCGCCAATATCTTTCTTGAGGGCCTGCTCCTGATTGAGCGTTTGCCTCCGCTGATTGGTCACACTGGTGGTGTGCTGATTTACGATCGATTGCGCACCGATGTTCTGCATAACTTTAACCTCACTCGCTCGAGATACGTCAATATTCTAGCAAGTTCGCCAAAACACTACGTCCCATTCATGTAAACTTTTCGTCAAAATGCGAAAAAAGCCCCCTTTAGGGCTCTTTTCGCATTCGCTGAAACTCCGAAGAGTTCCGAAAATTTAACTCTGGATGTACTGAGACAGTTTGCCGTGGAGCTTATCTGCCATCTTGGCCTTATTGATTGTCACATCGGTTGTGATCTCGTGAATCTTGGTCTGCAGGTCGCTCATCATGGACCAGCGCTGGGCCTGGTTCTTCTGAGCCTCGGCTGCCATCTGGGTGTTGATAGTCTGAGCCTGCTGAAAGTCACTCATCTGCTGTTGCATCAAAGCCGCTTGGTTAGCCAAGTTGGGCATCTGAAAACCGGGAATTGCCATAGAACTGTTTCCTCCGAAGTCTTATCTCTCTCTGTGGTAACTATACCATGCTGACAAGTCCTCGATAAAGAGCATGCTGTTAACTTTTTGTTAACGACCCCAAGCAATTCTGCTGGGTCAATTCTAGGGCGTGTCATCAATCAACGTTTCAAGCTACGCGAAGAACATTTTTGCACTCTGCAAGTGAGATTTTTCGCCTAATACCGAGTTGTATTTCAGAAAAATATCGCTTGCAGAGGGTGAAAATGGGCGAGTTTAGCGACGGAAGGTTGATTGATGACACGCCCTAGCTACGATCGAGCAGAATCCCACAATTTATGATTGGCCTCAACTTTGAATATATCGTGACAACTTCTGATGAAGCTTATCAGCCGCCTTCGCCTTATTGACCGTGACGTCGGTCGTCATTTCATGAATCTTGGTCTGCAAATCGCTCATCAGAGCCCACCTTTGAGTTTGGTTTTTCTGGGCTTCAGCAACCATCTGGGTGTCGATGGTCTGAGCTTGCTGGAAATCGCTCATCTGCTGTTGTACTAGAGCTGCTCGATGAGCCAAATTGGGAAGTTGAAAACCGTTAAGGAGTTGGGATAATGCCATTCGAATACCGAACTTTCAGGCGCTCTCGCTGCTGCCAACCCTTTGCGGCATGCATGATTTCGCGCAGATTCATCGTGCTCCGGAGCTGCTCCCATAGATGGATGATTCTTTGCTTTCGAGAACATGCTCAGAGTACCACAGCTCCAGGACGGAAGCTTCAAACAAGACGATAACCTTAGGTTAACAATTCCTGAAAAAATCCAGGAATCAGAGCCGGATTCACTCGTCTTCTTCGTCCTCATCATCGTATTGCAAGGGGAGTTCTATGCCGCAGGATTCGAGTTCTTGAGCCAGGCGCTCATTGTTTTCATAAATAGTCAGAACAGTAGAGTCTCTGGCGGCATTGACCACTGCCTCCATGAGTTCCAAAAGAAATGGAGCCAAGTCGCTTTCCTCTTGACCAGGTTGAGAGTGGAGCTTGGCCAAGTCCCAACGGAGCTTATCAGACACCTCGTTCCAGCTCTGGAGGTACATCTGATTGAAGGTTTCGATCAACTCCTCTGGAGTCAGCCCAAGACGAGGCCTCACCTGGGCACCTCAACTTGCTCCTCAAGTTCAGCCATGGAGCGGGTAAATCGCTGCACCAGGTCTGTGAATTCTTGAGTCATATCCTGGGCCGGCATAGTCAAGAGGTCTTGCAAAACCTGTGAGGCAGCCTGACCCAATTGCTCGATGTCCTCAGAGTCACACAGAAAGGGTGGGCTGATCCTCACGAACTGAGGGATGTGACCCATGGCGGCAACCAGGATATTGTGGTCCCTGCGCATTCGGTCACTAAAAAGCATTCCGAGCAATGGAAGACTGAACTCCAGACATCGCATCAAGCCCAAACCGTGATAACCTAAGAGCATGGGCTTGAATCTTCCCACTAATTCCTCGAAGCAGCACCCCAAATCTTCCCCGAGACTCTTGGCTTTGGCCAAATACTGATCCTCTAGGAGATTCAAAGTTGTAATCCCGGCTGTGCAGGCTAAGGCATTCCCGGCAAAACTCGAATTATTGAAGAGAGAGCGCATACGCTCGCTCTTTTGAACTTGCTCAGTGTACATGGTTGCCGCGATGGGAACCATCCCACCAGACAAGATCTTACCGACACAGAGGATGTCAGGCACCACGCCCCAATGCTCAAAGGCAAAAGTGGTACCGGTCCTACCTAGACCGGTCTGGATTTCATCGAGAATCAAGAGCGCCCCCTTGGCTCGACACATTTCAAGAACCTTAGGAAAATAATCCTGAGCAGCAACCTTGCACCCCGAAGCCCATTGAATCGGCTCTAGGACCACGGCAGCGGTGTCATCATCGAGTTCCTGAGCCAGGGAGTCCAGATCTCCGTGAGTGACCAGACGAGTGGCTTCCACGAAAGGCCCTACCCCATCCCTCCACATGGCGATCTCTGAAAGAGAAATGGTGCCGATGGACATCCCGTGATATCCCAGTTTCGTTCCAATCAATTTCTTCTTACCCGTACACAGCCGAGCCAACTTGATGGCCGCTTCGATGGCTTCTGTTCCGCTGTTGGCAAAATACACATACTTGAGGCTCTCGGGGACCAAGGCCGTCAACTTGTCGGCCAATTCCGCTTGCCCCGGAACAAAACCAACTCGAGACACCAATCCGCCTCGCTGGAGTTGCAAAGTCAAAGCCTCTACCAGGTCCGGGTGGGCGTAGCCGAGAGCGAACACCCCTCCGGCACCGACACAGTCAAACAGCCTCTGACCATCTGGACTATAAATGTACTTGCCTTCACCCCTCCACTCGACGAAATCAGCACCCATCGCTTGAGACCCTCGAACAATGTACGGGGAGACGTGCCGATCCAGACTTTGTGCGATGCTGGCTTTGAGCTCTTGAGCTCGCTCGGGACTCACTTCAAGTCCTTCGAGAAGATGCTTGGGAAGATAAGAATTCATGACTACCTCTTACATAGCTACCATGGATACGGAGTTGACGTTAACCTTCGGTGCGATCTCGTTCCAACTAAGAAGAACAAGATTCGGGAATGAGCGTTCTGTAAGCTTTCGCAGAGACGGACGGATAGGTGGAGAAGTCAGCAAGATCGGTTGGAGACCTTTCTCCTGCAGAGATTCAACCTGAAGCGAGATCGCCTGGAGTATCTCCTGTCCGACATTGGGATCTATGGTCAAGAACGACCCCTGATCGGTTCTTTGAATCGAAGCCTGTATGGTCTGCTCAATACCCGGATCCAAGGTAATGACGTTGATGGTCCCTTCATTGTTCATGTACTCTTTACAGATCGAGCGAGACAAGGCCACTCGAGCGAACTCAGTGAGCATCTCGGGATCCTTGGTCATGTGAACGTTGTCAGCCAGGGTCTCCAAGATGCTCACGAGGTCACGAATAGAGACTCTCTCTTTGACCAGGTTCTGCAGGACCTTCTGAACTTCACCGAGTTGCAAACCATCCGGGATGAGTTCCTTGACCACCGCGGGATGGGTCTTCTTGATGGTGTCGATGAGGGCCTGAACTTCCTGACGACCGAGCAATTCTGAGGCGTGACTTCGCACCACCTCGGTGAGTTGGGTTGCCACCACGCTCACCGGGTCAAAGATCATACAACCGAAACGTTCGGCGTCACCGCGCTGCTCGGGAGAGATCCAAACACCGGGCATTCCGTAGGTGGGGTCGACGGTTTTGATACCTCGAAGGTTCTTGAGCTTCTCTTCCGGGCCGATGGCCAGAAACTGATTGACTTGTACCTCACCCTGAGCAACTTCGATCTCCTTGATCTTGATGACATAAGTGTTTGGCTTGAGCTGCAAGTTGTCTCTGAAGCGGACACCGGGGACCACGATTCCAAGCTCCATAGCCACGTGACGACGGATGGAAGTCACTCGCTCGAGGAGCTTTGCGCCTTCACGAGGGTCGACCAGCGACAGCAGTCCACGACCAACTTCCAAGGAGATGGCATCAACCTGCATCAATTGGACGACACTCTCAGGCTTCTTGCCTGGTGCGTCTCCGCCACCACCCGCAGCGCCCGCAGCTCCTCCTCCACCGGCATCACCACCACCGCCACCGGCGGCCGGGTCACCACCGGTCAACTCTGCTACGAGGTCTTCATCCTCTGCCGCCTTGCCCAAGACAACACCAAAGAAGTAGAAGAACGTCCCCAGAAACAAGAACGGTAGGGGTGGAAAGGCAACCAAGCCGGCAAACCCGAGAATTCCGAGCAAACCCATAAAGGCGGAGGCCAGTTTAAGCACATCGGGTCGTGCGGTAAGCTGCTTGGCCAAGTCGTCACCCAGATTGGACTCTGAAGCAGCCCGGGAGACGATCATACCCATGGACGTCGACACCAAGAAACCTGGAACCGTGGTCACCAGTCCGTTGCCGATGGTCAAAATCGCGAAAGTGTTCAAGGCATCGGTGGCGGTCATGCTGTGATAGAAGATACCCACCATGATACCGCCGGCGATATTGACGATCATGATCACGATAGACGCCATACTATCGCCCTTGACGAACTTACCGGCACCGTCCATAGATCCGTAGAAGTCGGACTCGCGCTCGATGGTTTTTCGTCGCTTCCGAGCCTCGTCGGCGTCGATGGTCCCCGAGTGCAAGTCGGCATCGATAGCCATCTGTTTACCGGGCATAGCGTCCAAGGTGAAACGAGCAGCCACCTGGGCGATACGCTCAGCACCGTTGACGATCACCATGAGCTGAATCACGATCAAGATGATGAACATGACAAAGCCCACTACGATATTGCCACCGACCACCACTTTTCCGAAGGCGGGAATGATCGTCCCGGCTCCGATGGGGTCTCCGGTGACCGGATCCTTCATCCATCCATAGAGCAAGACCATGCGGGTCGAAGAAACGTCAAGAGCCAACTTAAATAAGGTAAAACACAGCAGCAAAGTCGGAAAAACCGAGAACTGCAGGGGTTCTTGGATGTAGATCGAGATCAAGATGATCACGATGGCCATGGCGATGTTCAGGGCCAACAAGAGGTCCAGCAGCCAACTTGGCAACGGAACAATGAGCATGAAGACGACGCCGATGATTCCGACCGCGGTTGCAACATCAGAAAACTTCAGTATCTTAAGTAAGGGATGGTCACCCATGTCTTATGCCGACATCCTCGCTCTACTTACTCCTGCTCGCTCTAAAATCTCTTCAGTTCTGAAAAACTTGTCTTTGACGAACGGTGGGATAAGATAGCACCCATGCACCACTCCTTGCAGTTCTAACAGCATTTCTGAAGCCATTTCCACGCCTAGGTCCATAGCTTCGACATCAGAGTCGATTCTCCGGTATCGCTCGAGAACTCTTTCTGGAATAATCACCCCTGGAATCTTCCCGGCAGCAAAAAATTCAGCGTTACGACGATTCGACAGGGGCAGTATGCCTACCAATACCGGCAACCCGAAGGGTTCTAGAGCTTTCATCATCCTCACCGCATCCGCCACGTCATACAGGGGCTGGGTGTAAAGGAATTTGGCGCCTGCAGCAACCTTTTTTTCAAGCCACTTGAGCTGTGGCGTGAGATTTCGCATGGGATTGAAGCCCGCCCCAGCAAAAAAACCTGTGGGATGGCAAGGGGAACCGTTAAAGAGCTTCCCTCCATTAAGATCGCTCATCAATTTCAAGAGATTCACGGAACTCTTGATGTCGTTGACACGGCTGGCGTACTTATCGTGATCTCCCACGTTGGGATGATCTCCGGTCACCGCCAGAATGGCACTCACTCCGGCTTCCCAGCAGCCCAGAAGGTAGGACTGAGTGGCAATCAAATTTCGATGGGATGCGGACAGATGCATGACCGTGGGTATTCGAGTCTCTTGTTGAAGTCGAAAAGATGACACCATGGGGTCCAGGGCGACTTTGGCTCCAGCGTTATCGGGGACATCAAAAAGGTGAACGCCTCGGCGCGCCAAGCGTCGCCCGGCTTCAAGAAATCCTCCGAGCTCAGCCGTCCGGGAAGTTCTCATCTCCACGGAAACCACAAAAGGAACCGTTTTGAAGACTTTCTCCACTTCGGTCTCGGCCTGAACGGACTTCGGAGTCGTTGACGAGGAGGCCACTATGCGAACCTCCGAGACCGACCTAGGAGAGGGCACCGGCAGTCCTGAGACCGCTTCTTTCATCTGTCGGACGTGCTCTGGTCCCGTTCCGCAGCAGCCTCCAACGACGTTGACCCCAGCTTCCACTAATCGTCTGGCGAAATCTCGAAACAAATGAGGTTCCGCTCGATAGGCAACCCTGCCTCTGTCGATCTCGGGAGAACCGGCATTCGGCATCGCCACCAACGGGTGTGGAGTCACCCGAGCGATCCTCTCTATGGACTCGTAGATATCGAAGGTGCCTCGACAATTTACCCCAACCAGATCAACTTGGAAAGAGGTCGCTAGGAGCGCCAATTCTTCTACCTCGACTCCTAGACTGGTCCGCCCATTGGTCACCCCACCAATACTAAAAATGACCGGAAGGGAGAACTCCTGAGCGGCCAAGAGAGCTCCTCGAGACTCTGCCATCCCCTGAAACGTCTCGAACAAGAGGAGGTCCACTCCCCCCTCGACCAAGCCACGAATCTGTTCCAAGAAGATCTCCGCAAACCTTTCCTCGCAGCGTTCATCGTAGGTCCCGCACCATTCCAGAGGTCCGACAGAGCCGGCTACGAACACCGGCTGAGAGCCCACGGCCTTGCGGGCCAACCTCGCACCCTCCTCATTGATGGCCAAAACGTGACTCTTGCGTGTATATCTGTCCAACTTGATGGCGTTAGCCCCGTAGGTGTTGGTCAGGATAATATCGGCGCCGGCCTCCACATAAGATCGATGAACCAGGGTGACAATCTCGGAATAGCTAGGGTCGAGATTGTATCCGTCAATGCAAGCTTGAGCGTTCCCGGTGAGGGCCTGCAACCTTGTACCCAACGCACCATCGGCCACCAAGACTCGCTCTGAGAGAACTTTTCGAAAATCCTTCATGGACAAACTAACGCCGACGGCGCATCTCTTTCTTGCGCTTCAATTTCATCACATAAGCCAAAATCTCAGCGACGGCCTTGTAGAGTTCCGTAGGAATGGCCTGCCCTACTTCGCAAGCCCCGAATAGGGCCCTGGCCAACTCCACGTTTTCCACCACCGGAACCTCGCAGTCCTCGGCTCTGATCTTGATCTGTACGGCAATGAGCTCCTTACCTTTGGCTACCACAGTGGGGACCGGACATTGCTCCTTATCGTACTTGATGGCCACAGCCAGATGTGTTGGATTGGTGATCACCGCATTAGCGTTGGGGACTTCCCCCATCATCCCTCCTTGGGACGCTTGCTGCATTTTCTGTCGTATTTTAGCCTTAACCTGAGGGTTTCCCTCGGTTTCTTTATATTCGTCTTTGAGATCGTTGAAGCTCATCTTCATGGACTTGATGAACTGCTTTTTCTGAAAGACGTAGTCCACGACGGCGATGACGATCATGCCAAGCACCACAGACTTGATGATCTGAGCAACTACGTCGCCAACCATGGAAATGGTGGTTTGGATATCCAAGAGCGGGGCTAGGGCAAAGCCTTCGAGTTCCCCCTTGACCACGCTGATACAAATCCATCCAACAACCCCGAGTTTGGCCAACTGCTTGAAAAGCTCCATCAGCGACTTCACGGAAAAGATGTTCTTGAATCCGGAGATCGGGTTAATCTTTTTCAATGATGGTTTCATCGGCTCCACGGTAAAGAGAAGCTTAACTTGGGCGACATTGGCTACCACGCCAGCCATGAAGACGGCAGCCAGCAGAGGGGCCAGCGTCATGGTCATCATGCCGATGACACTAAGAGTGTCGTGAAAAAAGGAGCGCTGGGTGGGGTCAAAGTCGGGGATCAATCCCCACCAATAGAGCCAGAAGTCTTCGATCAAGTAATACATGAAGGCGCCGGCTCCATATAAGGTACCCACAGCAGCAATGAGGCCCAGGGTCGAGATGACATCCTGGCTCTTCATGACTTGGCCTTTTTTGCGCTGCTCTTGCAGCTTGTGCTCGGTCGGCTCTTCCGTCTTATCGCTGTCGTTACTCAAATCTGACTCTCACCTTATCACCACGAACCCAAGCGCTCTTGGCTCAGGCGGACAAAACGCGCTCCGTCTAAGAATATCTCAAAGTCCAGGTCCGCGTCGAGGATTTCATCAGTTGTTTACACTTCACATCGCCACACAATGGCCCAGACTCTAGACTTGGTTCCGGGCCCAAAGGGACTTAAGGCGCTCTCGCGGTGTGAGCCGTGTGCCCCTAAAGGGACCTAAACTCTCCTGCGGACCAGGTGAGCTGAGTCGGAAAAATTACTGCTTGAGGCTACTGCCCTCCGAGCGTAGCCAAGATCTCAATGTCCGGGTCGGAAGCCGAGCTAAGGATCTGCTCCGGAATAACTTCCCGGTTTGGGCCGACGATGCATCGGGGACCCTCGGGGTGCCGGCCGCGTTGGTTTCCACCCAAGTGCTCCCGATACTAGTCGTTCAAGCCGCCTTGCCACACCCACGGGGACGCCGGGAACCCGAGCTTGTGTGGGTGGCCGACGCCTCCACAACCGAACACAGAAAGTTGTCTCGGTCCAAATCCTAAGGACCCGACAGTGGGGAACCTGGCTTTTCTGCCAGCATATCAACAACATCCATTATTTGGTCTTGATTGATCTCAAACTGGAGCAAGAGCAAGTTTTCTATCATAGGGAGCCCGATAGAAAACAGCATCATTCCGATAGCAATATTCAAAGGAAAACTCAGCATAAAGACGTTCATCTGCGGGGCCACCCGAGCCAAGAGTCCCATAGCAACCTGGGTAATGAAGAGTGCTGCCAGTGGAGGGGCTGCGATCTGCAGTCCGATGAGAAAGATATCTTCGGTGTGAGAGATGAAGGTCTCGATCAGATGACCCGAAACATTCACGTGGGTCACCGGTATCACCTCGAAGGAATAAAACAAAGCTCTCAGCAGCATATGATGACCGCCGGCACCCAAGTACAAGAGCATGGCAATATAAAAATTTAGACGCATCAGGAGTTTTGAGGTTCCCCCGCTCGAGGGGTCCATGGTTGCCGCAACCGACAAACCCATTTGGATGTCCATCATCTCACCACCGAACTGAGCTGCCGCCATCACCATAAAGGAGATGAACCCGATGGCTAGTCCAACGACCACCTGGGACAAGATCGCCATGATGAACCCAATAGTGTCCGAAGGGAAGGTCTCAGGCATGGGCAGATGGGGAAAGGCTATCAGGGTCAGGCAACCAGCCAGCCCTGCTTTCATTTGGGGCTTGATGTGGCGACTTCCGAAAATCGGAGCTTGGGCCATGATCAAGACGATCCTGGTGAAGGCAAGTAGTCCTACCCCGAGAGCAACGTAACCTTCATTCTCCATGCTTGGTCCTAGAACCCCGTGCCCGAAATCATCAGTTTGGCCCCATATCAGCGATCATCAAGAAGAGCTCGGAAGCATAGGTGCTCAAGGTGTCCATGATCCAGGGTCCACAGACGATTAAGCTCAGAAAGGTCACGGCCATCTTGGGCACTGAAGACAAGGTTTGCTCTTGGATCTGTGTGGTTGCCTGGATCACGGAAATCACCAGACCCACACACAGAGCCGACATCAGCATGGGTGCAGACAAGAGCATGATGAGAAATAGGCCGCGAGTGCTGATCTCCATGATCAGTTCTTCTGTGAAAAATTCCTGGGCAAAAAAGAGCAGTTCTATCATTTCAATACAGCGTCCACTTGCATGTGACCTATATAATCCAAAGTCTTCATCAAGAAGGTCTCAGCCTCCATCTTTACTGTAGGGACGTAGGCCACCAGCGCATAAAACGTGGCCACAATTTTGGGAATGAAGGAGAGCGTCTGCTCCTGCACTTTTGTGGTAGCCTGAAAGATGGATATGGCAATTCCGGTGATGATCGCCGCCAAGAGCATAGGTGCAGAAAGAGTCAAGATGAGATACAGAGTCTCTTCGACCATCGGTAAGAAGATGGCGTCAAAGATCTCTTGGGCAAACAGCATTCAAACTCTCCTTTCCACTATGCTCTTGGGTCCGTCATGACTTAGTCCAGATACGATCGGAAACGTCTCAGGGGCCTGGACCTCCTCCATCGATGGGATTAAAGCTCTTAACCACACCCTTGATGACCAACTCCCAGCCGTCGATCAGCACAAACATGAGCAGCTTAAAAGGTAGAGAGATGGTCATCGGACTGAGCATGAACATACCCATGGACATCAGCACCGAGGACACAATCATATCGATCACCAGGAACGGCAGATAGAGAAGAAAGCCGATCTGGAAAGCGGTCTTGATCTCCGAGAGGACGAAGGCCGGCAGTATGACGTAAATGGGGATTTCATCGGCCGTCGTGGGGCGCTCTTTGGTGTGAGAGAGTTCCAAGAAAAGGTCGATATCGTTGCCCCGAGTTTGACGCAGCATGAAGTCTCGAGGTGGAGCCAGTAGCTTGGTTATGAACTCTGACTGATCTAAATCTCCCGCCAGATAGGGTTGGATCGCTGTCTGGTTCATTTTTGAACCCACCGGGGCCATGACAAACATCGTCAAGAAGAGGGCTAGACCCATCAGAACCTGAGTCGGTGGAACCTGCTGAGTGCCTAGAGCTGTGCGCAAGAATGAAAGGGTGATGACGATCCGGATAAAGGCGGTACTCATGACCAAGATATAGGGAGCCAAAGTCAAGATGGTGAGAAAAAACATGACCTGAAGATAGGTCGACATTTGGGCTTTCTCTTCTTGAGGGGCCCCGTTGATGCTTATGGATGGGAGCTCGATACTCGGAAACTGCTGCTGGGCCAACCCTGGTGAGGCAGCGCACACCACCAAGGCGAGCACCATCAAGCCCAAGAATCTCCACGCAGTGGATCTGATCGTCATCGCTTTGCTCCTATTCCAGGAAGTATGGACAAATAATGTTTTGCGATCTGCTCTGGAGAGGTGGGTGGTCCGGTCTCATTCGCAGTGAGAAGTTTTCCCTCACTTGGCTGTTGGGCTTTCTGCTCAGAGTGCTTGAGGAGGTCTTCCTCTGACATCTCCGTGAGGGTCTGATAGCCGGTCTCGGTTGCCGCTACGGCCAGTACTTTCGGACCCACCCGCATGAGCATGATGCTGCGGCCTGGAGAGAGCCGCTTGCGCTCCAAAATCTCGATGTGGCTCATCGACTCTGAGGGCAAGCCAAGTCTTCCCAGAGCGGCTCGACCTAAGAGCTTGCCGAGCCCCCAGATCAGCAGGCAGATGAAAGCCAGAGCCCAAACCACGGTCCTTAGGCGTTCGAAAAAGGTTGATTGTCCCGTTTGAGCTTTCTCTCGCCAGTACTGACCGTCCCCCGGAGTGGTGGTGAAATCCAGCTCCCCCCCTCCGGGAGGCCTGGCCTGTATCTCCGCGTCGGCGTTGACAGCAGTGGACTCTTGGACCTCCTCAAAAGACGATTCCTCTGAATCGATGCTAGAGCTAGAATCTTCCTGAGCATCGCCCGCAGGGGCGGAAGACGTTTGCTTAAGGTCATCGGTCTCCACGGGCGCACCCTGAACCTCTGGGACAGCCTCCTGACTTTGTCTGCCTTGACCAGAAAAGTACTCCCCGATAGTGATCGGTCGAGAATCTCCGTCAGGTTCTGCTGCCAGAGGAGCGGTGCCTAACAAAAAGATCAAGATACCGAGCAGGCTTGCGGAAAGCCGCTTAGGAGCCTGCCGGAGTAGCTTCCTAGCTGTGGATAAGTTCCGTAATGCGGACCCCATAGTTTCCTTCGATCTCTACAACCTCACCCCGAGCGACGAGCCTTCCATTGATCTTGAGATCAACCGGCTCACCCGCATCCTTATCGAAGTCGATGACTGACCCCTCACCGATCTTGAGAACATCGCGAACACTTTTGTTGGACCGGCCCATCTCGGCTTCAATGAGCAAAGGGACATCGTAAAGAATACTCAGATCACCATAGTAAGTGTCGGCATAAAAAGAATCGTGTCCGTGGGGGCGTCCTCTCACGATTTCACGATCTCCGTGATTCGAACTCCGTATTGCCCATCCATCTCGACCACTTCTCCCCGCGCTATAGCCTTACCGTTCACCAGGACATCGACTGGTTCACCAGCTTCCTTTTCGAGTTGAAGGACCGAGCCGACCTGAAGCCTCAGTATGTCCTTGACGAGTCTACGAGTCTTGCCTAATTCAGCTTGGACCGTGAGAGAGACGTCCTTGAGCAGTTCGATTCCGTGGGGGTTCGGAGCAGCCCCTTGGCCAGCCTCAAGTTGCCCGAACTGTACTGCCCTCGGTCCATGATCACTCATCGTACTCTTCATCTCCCTCTTCAAGAACTCGTATCACTCTGGTAGCCATGCGACCGTCCTTGATTCCCGGTTGCCCTAGAAACTTGGTTCTGTCGTTCACTTTAACCCTGAGAGGTTGGTTGATCTCGGCGTCAAGCCGAATAGTGTCTCCTACCTCTATGGTCAGCAATTCCTGGAAAAGCAGCTCAGCCTGGCCAAGACTCACCGACACTGGAACCTTCGCATTATGGATCGACTCCGGGAAAATGATCTTATCATCTTTCGGAAGATTCATCGACGTTTTAAGAATAAATTCATCAAAAGAGCGTTTTGGTATCAATTCCTTCAAATACCGAAAGGGGAGACAAAGGTTCAGTAAGCCTTCTGCTTGAGCTACATCGACCTGAAAGGCGGTCACCACCATGGTTTCAGACGGGGAACAAATGTAGACGGCGTTAGGATTGAACTCTAATCCTTGAAACTTTGCCTCCACCTGGCCGACGTCTTTCCAAGCAGCCCCATAGGACGACAGTATCCTCAAAAAGGGAATCTTTAGAATGGTCCTCTCGAGATCCGTAAAATAGGGTCTCTGGTCATCTCGAGGCGGCCCACCCCGACCTCCCATGAGACGTTCGAAGAGAGCAAATGACAGGTCGAAGTCGATGTCAAAAAATCCTGACACTTGGTCATTTATGCTGAAGACCAAAACCGGGGTAGGTTCGGGAAGGGAATTCAAATAGGAGTGGTAAGTTCGAGTCTTGATGGAGATCAACTCCATATTGTAGCGGCTCTGAAGAAGCGGAGCCAACTGCTGCACCGTGCCATCGGCAAAGTCGTTGAAAATCTTCTCAAGGAAGCGGTTCTGATCGGACGAAAACTTCTCAGTTTGACGAAAATCGTAAGCGCTGGGACCTTGGGAAAAGGTCTGTCTCGATTGTGATCTCATCGCTCCTGTTTTCGCTCTTCTTCCGCCGACATCTCAGGTCGTGTTCTCAGTCCCCCCTGAGACATCGAAATTTGAGTCCTGCTTGCCTGCTAAAACCGGGCCCGAAGTCCCGCCTAGCTCAAGAGGCTTGAGGTCGCCGCTTCCGACCTGTTCCACCCTATAGTTATTTTGAACAAACGACCGCTTACCTCCCTGGTGGACCGCATGAAAATCCACTCAAGGAAAAATGTCTACCACACAGGAAAACGCCGAACCGCAAATTCGCAGTTCGGCGCTGATTGAGCGCTATGAATTCAACGGAATGAGAACCTAACGCACGAGTCCAAGGGCAGACTGGGTCAACTTATCCATGGCCTTGAAAGAGGCCATGTTTGCTTCGAAGTTCTGTTTCATCATTCCCACAGCGGCGCCTTCTTGCATGTAGTCGACGTTGGAGAGCTCCAAGCTTCCGGGGGCGATGCTACCCAGGGCACCTTGCCCTGCAACACCGATATTGGCATCTCCGGAATCCTCGGACTGGGTGAACGAGGTCGTTCCACTTCGCTCCAGACCCGAAGCATTAGGGAAGGAGGCTACCGCAACCTGAAAAAGCGGGGTAGTGGTCTTGATCTCTTGTCCAGTGGTGGGGTCGGTCATGGTGGCTTCACCATAAACCTTGCCGGTCTCGTCGAACTTAAATCCAGTGTATTTCCCAGCGTAGAGTTTGGTGTCTGGGTCCATGGTGAGGGCCATAGGGCCGGTGTCACCAGAGATGTTGCCTTGAGCATCCAGAGGAAAACCCATCGCGGTCTTACCAAACGAGTCCTTAAGTTCTCCGTCTTGCCAGGTAAATCGACCATCACGAGTGTAGTGGGTTTGAGAACCGTCGGTGGTCACAAAGAAGCCCTGACCGTTGATAGCCAGATTGGAAGCGGTCTGCGTCTTAAAGATCTTACCCTGGTCAAAAGAGATGGTGGTTTTCTTTTCCTTGGCACCGCCACCCGAAGCCGAACTCATAATCTCGTTAAACTCGACAACCTCGGCCTTATAACCGGGGGTGAACTGATTCTTCATATTATCGAATCGGCTCATCAATGATGTCTGATTCTGCTGGATACTGTTGGCTGCGCCGTGAAAGTCGAACATTTTTCCTCCTGGGATGGGTCTTTCTATCTCTTCTAACTCTAGACTAATTCTAACTCGTTACCGTCTTTTGAACAATCTGTTAACCGGGAGTTAACAATTGCTGCTCTCTCTCGCCGGACCGTCCTGGCCCGCGGCCCTTCTTGGAGCGGTCCGGAAACTGAACGTTCGGCGCACCCTGGCATCCTCGCTGACAGAGCACTAGAGAGGCCTTAAGCTTCGATCTCGTCCACCAATTCTACGTCCATGGAGCCTATGCGGACTCCTTTATCCCTGGCTTCGTCGAGGAGATCACCCTGAGTCTGACTCAATATGTCCCGAGTGACCTTGGAAGTTGTTTGAAATTTCGCCGTGATCCCTCCATCCTCGGTATGGACCAACTTAATCTTGACCTCTCCCAGATACTCCGGATTGAGACGAAGATTCATTTCGGTCTGATTGGCTACGTTCCTGACCTCGATATGGCTGAGAATCTGGTCGAGAACCTGCCTTCGTTGCTCAGCCCGGGAGGACTCCCCAGCCTCCTTAGGCATCCCACTGGCCACCAAAGCGTCTAAGGAGAATTGGGCTCCAGCTTCCTTGCCTACATTTTGAGTTGCAGCGGTGGCCTGCTCCTTTAGATTCTTGAGGGCTGCCTCATCCATGGTCGAGGGATCACTCTTGAGTTGCCCCAACATCTTGCTGACTTCCTGAGAGTCGATCCGAGACAGCAAGGAGGACATCTGTTGAGGAGAAAAGGACTGGAGATCAAACCCTTGCTGAGCCAACATCTGAGCGACCTGGGTTGAGGGCGGCTTTTGGTTGGAGAACTCTCCCAAGCGGAAGGCTTGCCGTTCGGTCATAGAAAGGGTGGCCGGATCCTTACGCTCCACGGACTTGACGTAGTCGGTCACCCTGGCGTCAACCTTGCGACTGTCGACCTTCTTGGAGTCCCTTTCAGCCTTTTGCTCCTGGGCTTGGTCGGCCTTCTTTCTTTCGTCTTCTTTGGCAACCTTGTCCTTGTCCGTTTCTTTGCGGTCTATCAACTCCGCCTTCTTCGAACTGCCCGTTGCCGAGTCGCCAGAAGCCTCATCGAAAGCCGCTGCAAAAGCAGACCCGTCAGCAGCAGAACCACTCTTGCGCTCCGATTTTTTGTCCGTCGTGCCGGTCAAGGCATTGATGTTACTACTATTCATATGCTCTCCATTGGAAAATGTGGCTCTCGTCCCGCGAAGGAACTCTGAAAGCCTGTTGGGACAGGCTTCTACCCTTTAAATCCCTGATAATTGTCCAGAACCTTCTTGACGTATTCTTGGGTCTCTCCGTAGGGAGGAACTCCTCCATAGTGTTCCACGGCCCCCGGACCGGCGTTGTAGCCGGCCAAAGCCATCGTCATGTTGCCATCGAAGCGCTGCAAGAGTTGCTTTAGGTACTTCGTTCCGCCCATGATATTCTCTCTGGGGTCAAAGGAGTTGGCTACCCCGAGCTCCTTAGCCGTCCCTGGCATGAGCTGCATCAAACCTTGAGCGCCTACCGGAGACTGGGCCTGGGAATCGTAGGCTGACTCCTGCTTGATCACCGCCTCGATCAGCGCGGGATCGACGCCGTGCACCTGAGCAGCTTCGGCGATGTGACCCTGAACGGCCTGGGCACTCTGTGTTCGAGGAGCAGAGCCGGAGGCCCGAGAGCTTCCCGGAGAAAACTTTTCCTGGTCGGCCAGGGAATTGATTAAGCTTTCAAAGTTTGCCCCTTGCTGGGGAACAGCCTGCTGACCAAGCCTTGCCTGCGCTGCCGACGAGGTCCCTGCGGTAGACAGACGTCCTTCCATGCTTTGGATCTTGTTCTCGATGGCCGCTATGCGATTATAGATAGACAAGAAGTCCCTCCTTTTGCGATCTAATCCTGGTTGCGCTGATTCCTGGCAAAGTTGATGGTCGCCAACTCATCGAGCA